>JAHQVQ010000265.1 GCA_019634305.1 Flammeovirgaceae bacterium
AGAAATCCTAGTATTCCAAGAATCCTCAGTCGAATTTTTTTACTCATAAATCCTATTATTTTTTGGGCAGTGTGTCAAATGTAAGACTAAGCATTAAAAACTAAGAGTATTTTGGGCAGGTGATTATCTATATAGTTAAAAAACAATGCTACACTGCCCAGACTGCTACCATTGCAAGATAAATCAAGGATAATAAAGTTAGATTCGAAAGGAAAGGAGACTTCCGGGTTTAAAACTCCTGAATCAGTGCCGACTTCTCATGGATATGAATATAGAGGATTTGCACAGTATTTCGATTTTTTTGAAAATAATAAGATTCTTACTCATAGTTCCAGTGGTTTGTATTTATTAGAAAGTAATGGGCAACTAGATACATCTTTTAATACAATTTTTTATCCTGAAACAAGAGTTAAACCTGGTATACAATCTTCTCAAAAATTTATTATTAGTATTCGAGATAACCTTCCTGATAATTCTACTTTGTATCATTTAGCCCGATTCAATTCAAATGGAGAAATTGATTCTACATTTGAAATGGGTCCAGGATCTACAATGTTTTTATGGTCTTTAGTAGTCTTACCTAATGATGAATTAATTGTTAATACTAATGCTTGGTTAGAGTTAGAGTATAATGGTGTTTTTAATAAATTCGGAATTTACAAATTAGATGTTGATGGTAAAGTTGATACGGTATACAATAATAATTTAAAAAAATCACCCATTCACGAATTGCCATTTTCCTATTTAAAAGGATTTCACTATAAAGACAATTCCCTATTATTCACTTATGTTGGACCAGGATCAATAGGATCTCAGCTCATAGGTAAGGTTGACAGTCTTGGAAATATGGATTCTGAATTTAAATTGCCAAGTGATGTTAAAATGAATTTTACTCTCGAAGAATCTTTAAATAGTCCAGTATGGGTTGGCGAAAAGAATTTTTTATTAATAGGAGATTTTGAGGTGGGGAAGGGGAAAAAACAAACAAAAGGATTATTATTTTCAGAAAATAAAATTCCAGCAATATCAGGTCCAGATTCCATTTTTTCTATTCCAGAAGATTCTTCCCTCATGGTTTCATATTCTGATTTTGTTATTCAGCATGAAGATGATTCAGACACAAAAAATTTTACTTTTAAAATTATAAGTGGCGAAAATTTTACAGTCACTGATAATGTGATTTACCCTGATTCAAATTTTAATGGAACGCTAACAGTCCCCAATAGTGGTAAATGATGGAATCGATGATAGTGAACCATATCAGCTTTCAATTGAGGTGGATAAAGTTCTCGGAATTGAATTAATGATAAACTTGGAAAAGAAAATTTTTCAGTATATCCCAATCCCTTTGAAAGCCAATTAGTAATAAGTCATCATAACTCAATTAAATTCTATCATTTTGAGATTTATAGTATTGATGGTCATCTAATTTATTCGGAACAAAACCCAATTCAGGGAGATTATTCAATAAATTTCAGTTATCTCCACAAAGGATTTTATATTCTAAGAATTATACATGGGGAAAGTATTTTGGAGAAAAAATTATTTAAAAAATAATGCTTCGAAAGCACATGAAGGCGTATATGCGGTACACTCAGACTGTACGCCAGAAAAAACAAGGCTATACGGGAAGCATAAAAATCGGTGGATAATTGGAAAATACAAATAAGGGATTAGCTGTAATAGTTAAGACTTAATCTGACTTTTCCCAAAATAAATTCACTCCTATTTTAAAAAAGAATAGAAGCAACTTGTTTGCCTTTCCAAAATATATGATTTTATATTAAATTTTTTATCCACTTTTGCAGCTACTTAGAGCATAATAAATTTTAATTAATCACAAAATGGAAGATGATTATCAAAAAATTTCCTTTCCACAATCAGTACCACCAAGTTGGTTATTGTCGTCAAGTCTTATTTATCTTTTCTTTCCTTTTATTATATTTTCTATAGGTTGGTTAAAAATATGGTTTAGTCTTCCATTGCTCTTAGTATCATTATTTTTTTGTTGGAGATTCTATAAAAAAACAAGTATTCAACAAAAAAAATCTGATAGTTATTCAACCAAATTCCTGATAATACTAGCCTTTATTGCACTAAGTTGGTGTCTACTCTCAGGTATAGGTGGAATATTTTTTCAGCGCTTTGATTATTTGAAACATAATGCCATTTTTCGTGAATTAGTTCTAAATAATTGGCCTGTTTATTTCCCTGAATCAAGTTATATAAACGATTCTGCTTGGTTAAATTATTATATTTCGTGGTATCTTCCTCCAGCTTTATTTTCAAAAATATTTGGAGTAGAGAGTATAGAAATATTTTCATTATTATGGTCTTGGTTTGGCGTATGGCTGATATTGATATGGATAGTAGATTTAGTACAAGGAAGATGGTGGATAGGTATAACTACTTTCATGCTATTCGGTGGCTTAGAACTATTAGTTGTTTTGTACCAAAGTATTGAATACGTAGCCAGTTCAGGGATTGACAAGGCATATTTTTACCATATTTTACGTACTGGATGGGAGGTTGCTTTTGCAAATAAAGTATTCAGGTATATGGCCAACACAGTATTACTCACATGGTCACCACAGTTTGCAATAGGTACATGGATAGCAACAGCTATGGTCTGGTATTTTATAAGAACTAAAAAATACGTTCCTTTTACAATACCGATAGGTAGTGTATTACTTTTATGGTCTCCAATGGCTACTATTGGTCTAGCATTAGTCTGTATATTCCTATTTCAAAAATGGCACTGGATCAATTTATTTAAGCCAATTGAATTTCTTAGTTCGTTCCCTATAATTTTTGTAATGTTTGCTTTTTACACAGCTCACATACCATTAGATGAACCCACTTTTACTTTTATTGAAATTCCTCTTATTATATTCTTTTGGAAATATCCATTATTCCTCTTTATAGAATATCTTTCAATAGCAATAATCATCTGGAATAATTGGGTAAATGAAGACAAAAAGCATCTTAATTTAGTGTGCATCCTATTAGCATTATTAGCTTTGATAAAATTAGGATACAATAATGATTGGCTTATACAGACAGGGATAGCTCCTCTTTTTATTTTCATACTATTTGTTGCTAGGTTTTTAGCTACTGACCATGTAAACAAACTCAGAAAGTGGAAAAAATATACTCTAATATTTCTATTATTATGTGCATTTGCAAATCCTACTAGATATTTCTTAATATCATTATTTAGGTCGGTATTAGAACCAGATTTAGTAACTAGTGTAAAAATAAAGGATTCACCAGGCTTGAATGATGCTGGGTTTTCTCCCAATATCGGTAAACAGTATCTTGGTCATAATATGACCTTTTTCTATCAAGTATTAGCTAGAAAACTATGAAATTAGTTCATAAATAATATAACGTTTCTGCAAAGAAATTTTCAAAATCTATTTGAATGATTTAACATCACATGTTAAGTAGTAATTCAAAATTAACTGTGTATTATTTTACCGTAAAAGTCTGATAGACAGATAGAAACGTTGCTATTTCTCATAAATAATAGTACCTGGTTTGGAGCACTGGTACTTAATATTCCTCTGCAGCTTTTCAGTTGGTGGTCTATTAATCGTAATATTTTACACCCATTAAGCCGAAGTCGCAAAAAACGAGGATTTTATAAAACTACCCATTTTTAAAATTTATCATTTATGCCCACTATTTAAGACACGATTTACAGCTGGATTGAAGGGTGTCTGGCTATAAAAATATTTTCAATATTGCAACGGATGAATTTTCTTTTTTAGAGGAAAAAAGTGAGTTATCATTAAATTTAATTGTATTCCAAATAATTGTTAATTGAGACAATATAACCATCTAGAATATTGACTATTTAATTTAAATAGGTAACTTTACGAAAAGTTATATATACATTAATTTTTATAATATATATAAAATCCAATCCTAACACCTAACAATTCTTTATAGTAGAATAATTAAAATTATCCCTATTTTATAAGGGTAATTCAATATACTTTTATTTTAAATTTTGAAAAATGGTGTACACTTTACTTTTTAAAAAAAACAAAAAATTTGTTTTTTTTGTTTTTTGTTTTCTGTTTTTTAACCCTACATTTTCTCAGACAATTGATTTCTTAGAAAGTATGTTACCTGGGGAATCATCTACAAATCCAACTTCGTTGGATTTTGGTCCAGATAACAGACTTTACGTAGCTCAAGTTAATGGACTAATCTATGCTTACACCATTTCAAGAGACGGCCCAAATGATTATGTAATTACTTCTACTGAAGTGATTGATATTGTGAAAAATCAGACTCCAAACTATGATGATGATGGCACTCCAAACAGCGAACAACAAAGACAGGTAACTGGTATTTTTGTTACAGGAACTGCTACAAATCCTATTCTTTATGTGAGTTCGAGCGATTGGAGACATGGTGCTGGTGGTGGAGGTGCTGACATGAATCTTGATACGAATTCTGGTATTGTCCATAGAGTAACAAAAAATGGTAACTCATGGGATAAAGTTGATTTAGTAAGAGGTTTTGCAAGGGCAGAAGAAAACCATTCAGTGAATGGGCTTATTGTAGATCCATTTGATTCTAATATTCTATATTTAGCAGTCTCTGGAAATACTAATGCTGGTGCTCCATCTAATAATTTTGCATTTTGTACTGAATTTGCAAATGCAACAGCTATAGTAAAAATTGACTTGGCAGCGATAGATGCCATGCCTGTTAATACCATGGATATTTATGGGTATACTTATAAATGGGTATATGATTTTCCAACAGTTGATGATCCGACAAGAGAAAATGTAAATGGACAAGATCCTAATGATCCTTTTGGTGGAAATGACGGCCTTAATCAGGCTAAATTAGACCCAAATGGTCCTGTCCAAATTCATTCACCTGGATGGCGCAATGTTTATGATTTACTCATAACAACCACTCCTGGTCAGGAAGGCAGGATGTATGCTGTAGATAATGGAGCAAACCCAGGCTGGGGAGGACATCCTGATGGCGAAGCAGATTATCCAGGTGAGGCATTAGTTTCTAGTGTAACCAATAATTATATAGTTGGGGAACCTGGTTCTAATGGAGTTGGTCCTGGTGGAGATCCTATGGTAAATAATCAAAATGGACTTCATTATATTAGAGAGTTAGAACCAGGTGATTTAAATTATGTACAACCTGGGGAGTTATATTATGCAGGGCATCCCAATCCCATCAGGGCTAATCCTGCTGGGGCTGGGCTTTATACAAAAGGAGCTCATACTGTAAACCCAAATGATACTTCAGATGGCTATTGGAGACATGAAATATTATCTCCGGATGATCCGAATTTTTCTACTCAATCACTACCTGTTGACTGGCCTCCAGTTCCTTTGGAGATGGCTAACCCTGCAGAAGGTGATTTTAGAAATTCAGGGGAAACAGATGGTGCAATTGCCAATTATGGTCCTTCTACTAATGGTATATGTGAATATACGGCAAGTAATTTGGGTGGATCCTATAAAGGTAATTTATTATTAATTGGGTATAACAGCCCCGGACCAATTTTTAGAGTAATATTAAGTGAAGATGGAAAAGTTGCTGTAAATTGCCCGGATAATACTACAGTTAATTGTAATTCAACATTTGCATCTGGTTTTGGTGATGAACCCTTGGATGTTATTGCTCAAGGTGATAATGATGTATTTCCTGGTACTGTTTGGGCTGTAACTTATGGTTCTGGAAATATTCATATTTGGGAACCTACAGATTTTGATGGTGGTGAAGTCCCTGTTTGTGAAGGTTCGGAAGATCCAAATATAGACTCTGATGGAGATGGGTTTACAAATGCAGATGAATTACAAAATTTAACAAATCCATGTGCAGCAGGAAGTAAACCTAAAGATAATGATGGAGATTTTATTTCAGATCTTTTAGACCCTGATGATGACAATGATGGAATAGATGATATATTTGATTCTTTTGCATTAGACAATCAAAATGGAATGAATACAAACCTTCCCATTGATCTTGAACTTTTTAACAATCAGGGCTATGGAATTGGAGGAATGGGGTTAACAGGTTTAATGACAAATGGAAGCACAGATTACCTGAACCAATATGATGCTGATGATCTGATTGGAGGAGGTACTTCAGGGTTGTTAACAGTACCTTTTACAAGCCCTGGTGATGCTGCAGGAACAAACAATCAGGATAATGGATTTCAGTTTGGTGTTAATGTAAGTGAAGCTACTGGTATTTTTACAGCTAGTACTAAAATTAATGGTCCATTTTTTAATGGAATTGCACCTACAAACTATCAAAGCCAAGGTTTTTATATTGGAACAGGAGACCAGGATAATTACTTGAAATTAATTTTAAATGCAAATGGCGGTTCTGGTGGTCTACAGGTTTTATATGAATCTAATGGAATAACTAATTCATCCGTGACATTTAATATTCCAGGTTTATTATCTTCAACTAGTTTAAAACTATTTTTAACTATTGATCCGGTAAATGGTACTGTTCAGCCAAAATACGCAGTTGATGATGGATCTATTAATGATTTAGGAAATATAATTCCCTTGAATGGAAAAGTTCTTGAGGCAGTTAAGGGTAATTATTTGATTAATGGTAATCCATCCTCACTAGCTGTTGGTACTATTTGTACATCATTTGAAAATCAACCACCTTTTGTCGCGACATGGGATTATTTTAGTGTCCAATTTGGGGAAGGATCGAATGAAGGTACAAATCAAGCTCCTGAAGCAAATGCAGGTCAGGATCAACAAATTATATTACCGACAGATTCAATAACTTTAACAGGTTTAGGAAGTGATCCAGACGGAACTATTGTAGGTTTTAATTGGAGTCAGGAAAGTGGACCTAATACACCCATTTTGGGCGGATCAGATACAAATATACTTTCTATTAGTAATTTAATTGCGGGAACATACGAATTTAAGTTTACTGTGATGGATGATGGAGGAGGCAGTGCTACGGATAATGTGATAGTAACAGTAAATTCAGAAACAACAGGAGAAGAATTTACTGTATTATATAGAGTGAATGTAGGAGGGCCAAATATTGCAGCAACAGATTCACCTAACCCAGATTGGGCTTTAGATAATGCGGGAAGCCCATCTCCTTATTTAGTTGAAGGAGGTAATAATATTTTTTCAACAACAGGAGTAAATACAAACCATTCTTCCCTTCAAGGGTTAACTATTCCAACTGGAATATTTGAAACAGAACGGTGGGATGCAGGAGAAGAACCAGAGATGAATTGGTCATTCCCAGTTGATCCGGGTGAGGAAATATTAGTGCGATTGTATTTCGCAGAAATATATAATGAAATAACCGCATCAGGACAACGTGTATTTGATGTTAGTTTAGAAGGCATCATACCTGCTTCATTAAATGATATTGATCCTTTTAGTCTAACAGGGTTAAATGGAGGATTTATGTTAGAAGCAAATGCAGAGGTCGATCAAGATGGATCTCTGAATATTGAATTCATTCATGGAACTCAAAATCCAAATATAAAAGCTATAGAAATTTTAGGCATCAATGCAGGACCAAACCCAATAATGTTAACTTCAATAGGTAATCAAAATAATATTGAAGGCGAATCACCTATTCTTGCAGTAGCAGCTACTGGAGGGTCTGCAAACTTGAATTACTCAGCATTTGGTTTACCTCCAGGGTTGGGTATTGAATCAACTAATGGACAGATTACTGGGGTTATTTCTGTAGGTGCTTCTACAAATAGTCCTTATCAGGTTATTATCAACATAGATGATGGGGGATTAAATCAAAGTCAATCAACAGAATTTACCTGGGTAGTGACTACAGACAGTGGAGGAGGAGATCCATTAGAGGTGGCAGGTATTGCTAACCAAAGCGATGAAGAAGGTGCTTCAGTAAGCTTGAATGTAGTAGCTAGTAATGGAGTTGGTAATTATAGTTACAGTGCTTCTGGATTGCCAGATAGTTTAAGTATTAATACAGGAACAGGTTTGATCAGTGGAACTATTGCTGCGGGGGCTAGTACCTCCAGTCCTTTTGCGGTCACAGTTACTGTTAATGATGACAATGATGAAGTTACAGAAAACTTTACCTGGGCAGTAACCGCAGGCAGTAGTGGTGGAGATGTCTTAATTGCCCGAATTAACGCAGGAGAAACTACAGTAGGAGATGAATATATTGATGGATCAGGCAATGTATGGAGTCTGGATACTTATTCTATCAGTGGAGTAATTTATCCAGACAGCCCTATAGGGGATGAAATTTTAGAAACAGAAGATGATTTTCTATACCAGACTGAGCGAAGTGGTACTGAGGGATGGGAATATGAAATTCCAGTACCGGAGGCTGGTACTTACCGTGTTCATTTACACTTTGCAGAAATTTGGTGGAATGTAGGAACCCCTGGAGGCGGTCCTGGAGCTCGGACATTCGATATATCCCTGGAAGGAAATGTAATGCTCAATGATTATGATATCCTTAGCCAGGTAGCAGCGGCAACAGCAATTATAGAGACAGTAGAAGTAGAAGTAACTGATGGAGTCTTAAATATTGCAGGTATCCCTGTAAATGATCAGGCTAAAATAGCTGCAATTGAAGTTTGGAAAGTAGATAATTCTTCAAGTAGAGTTGCCTCTTCAATTAAGGAGGTTGAAGAAAAAAGTACTCCTTTTGAGTTTGATGTTTATCCAAATCCAACTAGTGGAGAAGTTACAATAGAAATAAAATCATTGCCAACTGATTCTGGACAGTATTCTATTTTTAACTCCTTAGGACAAAGGGTTTTTGAAGAAAAATTTACTGGTGACTTGATAAAATCCATAAATATGAATGATTATGGGGTTTCTTCAGGACTATTTTTGATTCGAGTATCAATTTATGGAAAATCAAATAGCTTAAAGAAAGTAGTTTTTGAATAAAATTAATTTTTCAAGTTTGTATAGGGGCTTTTTGGCACATAGCCCCTAAATTTCCAATAACTTTATGTTAACCAAAAAACTATCTTAGCTGTCAATTAGGGTTTATGAAAAATAGTTTCCAATTTATTGCAACGATATTTTTTTAGCCTAAAATACCCTCAATATTCTTTAAATAAGACAAAGTATTCACTTAACATAATAAAAATGAAAATTTTTTGGGAAATTATCTGAAAGCCCAAAATGAAGCTCAGGCCATTCTGCAATTAAGAATAACTAAGAAAAGTGCTAAATGGTGGAGAGTATTAAATACTTTAGATCTACAACAAATTACTGCTTAATCGGGAAGTTTGACGTGTACCCTTTCCATAAATTGAAAACATGAAATTAGAAAGTGAAAAAGTAATAATATTATTATCGCTCCTTGGATATATTGGAATAAACATCTTTATGATGTTTTATCATGAACCTTGGAGAGATGAATTACAAGCGATTTCCTTATCAAAAAATAGTAACTCTTTAGCATCCTTGGTTGCACTTACAAAATATGAAGGGCATCCAAGCTTGTGGTTTTTTATCTTGTTTTTTGCATCGAAACTATCTGATTCCTTAATTTTCATTCAGATTCTTCATCTAGCAATATTTGGAGTAGGAGTTTTTATTTTATTAAAATATTCTAAGGTTGATCTTAAGCTTAAGATACCAATAATTTTTGGCTATTATTTTATGTATGAATATTCCATAATAATTCGAAACTATGGAATTGGCATAACTCTTCTTTTATTAGCTTGTTTTTTTATTGATAAAAAGAAGCTAATACTTTCAAGTATTATCATTGCTATATTATTTCATGCAAATATATATGCCTTTTTTCTGGGAGCATCACTTTGGTTTACAGTAATAATCCATTTTTTTACTCTAAAAACTAAAAAAATTATTATTGGTACAGTAATATTATTTTTTAGTTTCATACTACTTGTATTAGATATTTTACCACCTGAAGATCATTTTTTTGCTACAGAACATTTGGTGGATTTTCGAAATATAATGAAAGGTTTTACTATAATTTGGAAATCATTTATTTCGATACCTGAGTTTGATGTCCATTTTTGGAATAGTAATGTAATGAAGCAATTATTTACGGATAAATATTTTTCTAATGCAGTTATGGTATTCGGTTCAAGTATATTACTTATTTATAGTTTAAATTATTTGGGGAAATCAAGTTCTGCTCTTATATTTTTTTGCACGGTTTTATTCATAATAACTTTCTTTTCAATAACAAAATACCATGGATATTTAAGGCACCAAGGACATTTATTTATTGCCTATATAGTCGCTATTTGGCTTAAAGAAATTTTCCCTCAGAATCAGTTCAAACAATTTCAATTACCAATATCAGAAACCTTTTTATCTAAGTTTTTGATTACTAGTTTTTTTAAAAAATATTTTATCCAGTTTGTATTGTTTATTAGTATTATAGGTTCAATTATATCATATTATTTTGATTTGAATTATCAGTTTTCTAATGGAAAAAAGGTTGCAACTTATATTAAAGAAAATTATTCAAGCAACTGTAATGTGATAGGACATGTAGATTTTAGTGCTTCAACAATTTCTTACTTTTTAGATAAAGACATATATTATCCTTTATCAGAAACTTCTTCTTCATTTATAGTATGGGATATAAAAAGAGATAGAGATATTTCAGAAAAACTATTGCTATCAGGATTTAATAATGAAAAAACAAATAAAAAAGAAACGATACTTATAACTTCATTTGAAATTGAAAATAAAAATCTTCTTGAAGAGTATAAATTAACTTTAGTTAAAGAATTTGAACCAGCAATTGTAGAAAATGAAAGTTTTTATTTATATCAATAGGAAAAATATGCCGAAATTTGCCTTTTAAATTCAAGGTCAAATTTCGACATATAGAGTTCTAGCTATAACTCAAATTGAAAATTATTTCTTGATTATTTTTAATAATTTATCTTGTCCATCTAGATCTATAGATACCAGATAAATTCCAGGAATCAATTGGCTTAAATCCCTATGATATTTGAATTCAGTGTTTTCTTTTTGATAATTTTCATTTAAAATTACCTTTCCTGTAAGGTCTTTAATTATGATATTTACTTGACCTTTATTCGGATAATTAATTAATACATTCAAATCTGAATTTACAGGATTTGGTCCATAAGTTACTTCCAATTCTAGGTTTTCTAATATTTCTTCTTCCAATTCTGGATAGAATGCAATTGGGTTTTTCTCATCTACTACAGGAATTGGTTTTTGAGGAAAAGTACCATCGGTATTCAATACAATCAATTCAATAGTTTCAGACATCTGTGACTCATTATCATTATCTATAGCTATAGCCGAAATAGAATAGTAACCTGGTTCCGGATACTTCCAGTCATAGTTAAAGACTCCGTCTACAAGTTCAGCCAATAAGTGATTTCCATGGTAAAACTGTAATTTAACCACATTCCCATCAAGGTCGCTAGCTGAAGCTTCTAAAGAAACAACATTACCATATTTATAAGTTTGGTTGGTTAAATTTAGCATTTTTACAGAAGGTAAAAGGTTTACCAGTTTTTCTATGTCTACAATTACCTCAGGAGTAATATCCAATACTTCCAAAGTGGTAGCTACTAATCTGGCTTCAATTTTATGATTACCCATGGTAAAAGTACTCCATTGTAATTCGTATGGGAATTCAGAATCTTCACCAACTTTTTGCCCATCTACAAAGAACTCTACTGTCATCTTTCCTGGTCGGTCATTTGAGCTTTCAGGAACATTTGCCGACAAAGTTATATTATGACCTGTAGTAAATGCTTCTCCATTAGATGGCGATGTTAAAACAAATTCATCTACTAAACTGAAGGAAATTTCCTTTTCTTCAATTATTTCACCGGAACCATTTTTCCCAGACCAAGCTTTTGCCAACACTGTATAATCTCCGACTCCCAGATTCCAGTTAAAATAATCCTCTTTATTATTTCCAGCAAGAGCATAAGGTATAACATTTTCTTTCCTGTATTCTTTCCCATTGAGATAAAAAACGATGCTTCCAAACTTGTTTTCGGTAGCTAATTTTAAATTTAGACGTTTACCAACTAGTCCTAAATTTATGGTTTCATTATCCAAAATGGCTTTTATTTCTTTATCATTTTGCGAATTTATAAGTATAAAGCCTGTTATTTTTGAATTATCTTCTGGTATAGTAGGATTTACAATTGAAATATCATAGGATTTAGATTCTCCTGTACCTCCTTTATTATCAAATACTTTTGCTGAAATTTGATAATCACCTTCAGATTTTGGAGTCCAGTTTAGAGAGAAAGGATAAATATCATCTTCCCCTATTTTTCCTCCATTTATATAAAATTCAACCTTAGCAATTTCTCCATCTTCATCTGTTGCCTCAGCTTTTATAATAATAACATTACCTCCTTCTAAAGTTTGATTTTCTTCTGGTGAAGAAATAGACACAGTAGGATTAATATTATCAATTTTATCTGACATCCAAACTTCAATTGCAGCTATTTTAGCTTGGTCTTTTATTGGGATACCTGCTAAATTCAAAACTCCATCAGTAACTTCTACATCAAAGGTTTTTACTAAAGCTGTTGCTTCTGGTATTTCGCTTAAGATATCAAAATTATCTAATACTATATTCTCTTCTAAGGATACATCGAATATACGAGAA
>JAHQVQ010000266.1 GCA_019634305.1 Flammeovirgaceae bacterium
GATATTGTATTTTTCTGGAAGCTTTCAAAAGAAGTGACAAAGGAATTTCCAGTTAATAAATTGGTAGTTATTTCATTGCCTTTGTTATCATAATGAAAGCACCTGATATAACCTTCTACGATAAAGTAAAGTGCTTGAGATTTCCCACCAACACTGATTAGCAAATCATTTTTATTTTTATTTAGCGGTGAAAAGGAAGAAATTAGTAAATTTTCCTCTTTTAGGGAAATTGATATTTTCTCTTTTATTACTTCCAATAAAGGAAAATGGTGTTTCTTCATATAGATAAAGGTCGATGGATTTAAAGATTTAAATTAGGAGATAATGGCAGATTTTTCAATAACAAGTTTTTTCAAAATTCATCTTTCAAATGCACTTTTTAATTTATTAGCGAAAATGGAAATGTTTAGAATTGTAAGAAAAACCTCAAATATTGAGGTCTCTTGTTTGTTATTCACCTCAACAAATCCCTTACTTCCATTAAAGCAAACCCTAATAAGTTTAATCCTCTCCATGTATGTGGGTTTTCAATTTCCTTAGATTCTTTGCTTAAACCAATTCCCCAAATGCTATCTACAGGACTGGCTTCGACTAAAACACGATCATTAGTGTTTATTAAAAATGATTTCAAGGAAGCATGCTGACTGAATTTATACAAATTACCCTCTTTTACAATGTCATACCTTTTTCCCAGCCAAACTTGCTCATCAAAATTCTTTACTTTTCTCCCCAGTTTTTTAGCCTCACCTGGTGTTTGGGATTGAATAATTTGCTCAAAAATCTTCAAATCCTGAAATAACTCAGCTTTTTTCGCCATCATCCAATGTTCGGCAGTTTTGTATTTAATATTATTTACTTCAAATGCTTCTTCCCACCACTGGCTGAAACAACTTTTACTCACCTGACCATCTTTGCTTGGTCTGTATCCCCAAAAGAAAAGGTATTTTACACGCTCTTCGGATTCATATTGTGATTTTATCCAATCCAGATTATATTTCATTTTTAATTTTATAACTTAAAAAATTCAGTACTCAAAAATTTTCTAGGGTTTTCAACTGCCATTTTTTGGAAAATGGCTTCCCCCATTTCGCCCCTGAAATTAAGGTAAAATTCTGATTCTGATTGTTTTTCCTGAGTGGTCATGTAAAAACCTGTTCCAAATAAGATTTTATCAGCAAGGTCAGTATTTTCCTCAATTTCCTTTAAAAGCATTTTGTTGAAACCTTTATCGGCTAAAGAATAGGAAACATCTGTGTAAAGGTTAGGATAAGCCGGGTCCATTAGCATTATTTTTATCTTATCAAATAATTCTTTCCTCTTGAAAAGTGCTTTTCCCTTCCCTTTGTAAAAATCCCAACCAAAGTGGGCAAAACAGATTTTTAGTTTGGGGAATCTTTTTAATACAGCCTCAAAATGATCAGGATGAATGAAGTTGTCACAAAAGAGTATATTTTTCTTATTAGGGATGATTTTATGATCATATTCTTTAATAAAGCTTGGAGGATTTTGGAATTCTGGTGGCATGTTTTTACCCGCATAATAAATTCCTCCTTGCCCAAAATGGGTAAGAATTGGCAAATTGTTTTGTTCTGCAAACTCATAAACTTTCTCTAATCTGGGATCAAAAGGATAGTACCCTAATGGAGGGTAAAGTTTGATCCCGTTAAAGCCTTTTCGTATATATTTTTCAACAAATTCTTTGTTTTTAGATGGCTTATCAGCTCTGGGATCTATATGGACAAAAGGGAGAAATGTGTTGGGGTATTTCCTTTTTACTTCAATCATTTCATCCAGTTGCTGGGTATATGTATTTTGTAATTTGCCAAGTCCTATAAATTTGAAATTCAAAGGCAAAACTACAAACTTCGAACCTTCAGGATAGGCCTTTTTTACCTTTTCGAATATCAAATCTTGAGTTTCCAATAGTCCTATTAATATAAATGCCAGATGCTTTGACAGAAAAGGATTCTTGATCAATTTGGCAGCTACACGGGCAATACTTTTTTGCTGTATTATTTTCTTGAAAGTAGGATGCAAAAACCTGGGAATGAAGGAAGGCATCCCATATTGAAGAAACCGCTCAGGAGTATTTTTAATGTTGAAAGTATGAATATGGGCATTTATCATTTCCATTACTTAATTATAGGTTGATGCTTTTGACTATTTATCCTTTTGTGCTGAACTTTTTACACTCATTATTTTGCCTAAAATTTCAAACCATAGTGGGGCTCCGAATGAGATAAATAAGGCACTCATCATCCAACCTATAATAGCAATGATAAAATCATAAACACCTGAAGATTGAATGCTTTCAAAACTCCACCCTAGTGGTAAATCAATTAACTGTTTTAAATCTTGAAAAACAGATTGTATATCTTCAGATTGATTGACTTCTGATTTATTTTTCTCATACCATTGCTCGGTCAACATAGTTACTTCACTTCTCAATTGGTGATTTTGCCAAAAAGAATTGGCAATTTTTATAGCATTAATATTCAAAACAATAGAAATGACTAAGCCCCAAATAAACAACCACTTTTGAACCTTGATTTTAAACCAGCCTTTTACCTGATCCATATAATGGTTAAACCAAGTAGAAATATTTTTTTCCAATTCGTCTTCGGATTTAGCATCCTTACTAAATGTTTCCAGCCATTTTTTGAAATCACTATAATGCAAAGTGTCTAACCCGGCTTTATACCGGTCAATTTTTTCCTTAATTTCTTTACTGTTTTCGTAAACGACCTCTCCATTTTCCTGCTGCTCAAATTTTCCACTTTCCTTTTCGTATTCGTCTGCAATGAGATCGATAAGTACTTTGGTAAATATGTCATTGGGGATAAATGGAGGATAGCTAGTTTGCTTTTTCTTGAGTAAATCAATAAATGGATGATTGTAGAGCAAATCGGAAAAATTTTTATTGAGAGGGTCATTCATAAGTTCCTCCAACGACCATTTAAGTAACTTTCCTCTGGATTGCCTGTATTGCAACCACCATTCATTGAGAGTAGAAGCCAGTGTACTAAGGGTAAAATAAAAAAAGATAAAGGAGATTCCTGTGTCAAGGATAGGAGATAGTAGCATTTTTGGGTTAGATTGCTTTTTTTTAAAATTAAGGACAATGAAATTCAGTATGTTGCTGATTTCCATTGTCCCTAAAATAACATTAACCTTTTGTAAATGACAATTCTTTAGCTATTGAAAAAAATAATTTCTTTAATAACTTAAAATTTTATTTTCTGTTCTCCTGCTTTTAATTCCATTTGTTTGCCCTCCCATTCAAATGTCCCGGAGATTCCAGTCGGAAGAGTAACTGTTCCTTCAAGTCCCTTTTTCGATTTTTTAAGGTCAACTATTAGCTCTCCATTGGGATGGGGAATATTTCCTTTTATATTTTCAAGCGATCCCATATTCGGTGCAATTTTTATGGTTTTAAATCCTGGAGAGGCGGATTCAATACCACAAATCAGGGCAAGGAAATCATAATTTGGGCTGGCACTCCAGGCATGGCAATCCGATCGGGTAGGGTCTGGCTTTTCTGAAAAAGTGGATAGACCAATATCTACCATTTCCTGCCATGGTTTTATCTGCTCTAAATATTTGTGTCCATATCCACTTTTCTTCATCGCCTGGAAAAGGTAAAATTTAAAATAGAAAGATGCCTGAACGATTGAAGTGTCGTACATGGTTTTTTCCATTGCTTCCGAAATTGCTTCTTTTGGAACAGCATCGGTTAAAATAGCCAAAATATTGGCATGCTGACTGAAAATGGTTTTATCAGGAGTGTCGGCTATTAAACCTTTTTCCATATCCCAGCATAAATCGTAAGTGGCTTTCTTCAAATCAGCTGATATTTTACCATATTTTTCTGCTAGATGTTTCACTCCAAAAGCATTGAATAGCTGAATAGCATAATCAAGCGTATAAGCATATTGTAGAGAAATAATGGCTGAATTCCCATCTTTTACTCCCGAAGGAACTCCCCCAATTCTGTCCACATCATTCCATTTCCAGGCATCAGTCCAATCCACAAAATTCCACCATTTCATGGGGCCTAGCATTTTATTGTCATCCAGTTGTTGTTCATACCATTCCAATACATTTCTAACAGCAGGAATTAAATCTTTCACAAACTTTTCATCATCTCTGTGCATCCAGTAGTCATGGATCATAGTGACCCAGAAAAGGGAATAAGTGGGGATGAGTTGCATTTTTGCACAAGGGTAGCGACTCTGGGTAAGTCCGTTGGGTAACCTGGAGTGATCAAAATTGAGAATTGATTTTTTCATTAAACGCTCATCTCCAGTTACATAAAGGGAGATAAAGGCTTGAATTCGGGTGTCCCCTACATACTGTAATTGTTCGTAATAAGGGCAATCTACATAAGTTTCCAATCCGCAAAGTCGGGCTGTTCTCCAACCAATATCCCATATTTTATCCAGGGATCTATCATTAGAAGAAAAGCTTCCTTTTTCCTCGAAAGGATATACCGATAAATAACCATAAAAATCTTCTATGGTCAGTGCTGAATTCCCAGTTTCTATATCTAGTTGAATGTAACGGTAAGTCCTGTTCCACAATGGATGATAAGTTTGGTTAACTTTCCCATTGGGTAGAAAAATATCAAAATACCCTTTCATTTTTTTGTCTTCTGTTATATCTCTGTTTCCCTTTTGGTTTTTATCATCGAATAGGGCTTCGCTGTAGGAAATTTTAATTTGACTTCCCTTTCCATCTTTCACTTTTAATTCGGGATAGCCAACAGTCAGATAGGTCTGATCAATTAACATACTGGCAGTGGTGTTTGGAGGAATGGTAACAGGCTGGTTTCCAGCTAGGAAATCATCATTTACTTCAATTCCTTCAGATCGAACAACTTTTTTCAACCTTAATAATTCCATTGTCAATTGGGGGATCGTCCTGGGAGTAAGGAGCCAGGAACCATCGGTGCCCAAACCAATTGGTTTTGCTCGTTCAATTACCTTTACTTCTTGCCATTGGCTATCATCAAAATCAGGCTTTTCCCATTCCCAGGGATATTTTTTTGCATCCACTTTTTCACTAGCACCAACAACCAGGTAGGTATTCAGGTTGGCATTAGATAGGGGAATTGGCTGATAGGCTTCATTTTTATATACTTTCCAAGAATTGTCTGTGTTTACTATCCATTCGTTTTCAGTATTTCCCTGCACGACAAGTGCTGTTTGCTGGGAAATTTGAGCCGCAGGATTATGTTCTCCAAAATTCCAAACTACAGCGGCAAGGACATTTTTTCCGGATTGAAGGTATTCGGAAATGTCATAAGTTTCGAATCGCCAATGTTGCAAATCTCCTCTTGCAGGACCATTGCCTATATATTTTCCGTTTACAAAAAGTTTATAGCGATTGTCAGCGGATATATTTATAATAAATTCCTCTGGTTTTTGGTTTAAATCAAATGATTTTCTAAAATGATAAACACCATAATTTTGTAGAAATTCATTGGGTTGGCTAATCCAGTTGGCTTTCCAAAAGTGCGTTAAAAGCTTTTCATTGTATTTTTCTTGTGCTAAGGTAGAAAATGAAGTGATTAAAAAAAGATAGAGAAACAGGTGAATTTTCATATTTAAGCTTTTTTGATAATGAGTATTAGGAAATTTCAGAATTTCATATTCTAAAACAAAACTTCCCGCTATAAAAAACCATCCTTTACTGTGCCGACTTGATTTTCTCAATTAATTACCCGTAATTGAATAAAAGGATTTTAATAGAATCCTCTGACTTCATTTTATCTTTTCTCAGAATTCTAACCTCTAAAAAATAAACACATGAAACTTTTTTTACCTGTTTTATTGGCAAGTATATTTCTTTCTAAAGTTTATGGACAGGAAGATCTACCTCCTAAGTTTGAGGCTCAAGTGATTGATAATGTAGTTGAAATAGGATATGGGATAGCCATTGGTGATGTGGATGGAGATCAGAATAAGGATATTTTAATGGTAGATAAAAAACAGGTAGTATGGTATAGAAACCCGGATTGGAAACGCTTTGTAATAGCCGAGAATTTAACAGAAAAAGACAATGTTTGTATAGCAGCAAGAGATGTTGATGGTGATGGGAAGGTAGAGGTTGCAGTTGGAGCGCAATGGAATCCTGGTGAAACTGAAAACAAGGAGGAATCCGGAGCTGTGTTTTATCTGGAGGCTACTGAAAATCCGGAGGAAATATGGGAGGTAATTCCACTTTTTCATACGCCAACAGTTCACAGAATGCATTGGGTGAAAATTGCAGAGACAAAATTTCAATTGGTTATGTTGCCGCTTCATGGAGAAGGTAATAAGAATGGCGATGGTGACAACCCTGTAAAAGCTATTATTTATGATTTGCCTTCCAAGCCATTGGTGAAAAATGCATGGCAATTTGGTTTTATTAATACAGGAATGCATAAAACACATAATTTTGATATAGTGACTAATGAAAAAACAGGTGCTGAAGGTTTATTGATAGCTGGAAAAGAAGGGGCAAAGCTTTTTGAAAATAAACTTGGAAGATGGAAAAGCGGGGAAGAATTACCAAAGGTTAATGGATCGGGAGAAGTTCGATGGGGCATTTCCAATAAAAAGAAAAATAGCCGATTTTTAATGACTATTGAGCCAATGCATGGACATGAACTGGTTTATTATGATGATTTCAAATTTGGAAAGAGAAGGGTGTTGACAGGAGAACTAAATCAGGGACATGCTCTGGCTTGTGCTGATTTGTTGGGGATGAATTCAGACCAGGTAGTAGTGGGTTGGAGGAATAAAGATAATGAAGACAAGGTAGGGATTAAACTATTTGTGCCAGATAAAAGGTTTATAAATTGGAAATCCTATCTAATTGATGGTAATAATATGGCTTGTGAAGACTTGAAAGTTGCTGATCTGGATAATGATGGCAAACTAGATATTATCGCTTCAGGAAGAGCCAGCCACAATTTAATTGTATATTGGAATAGAAATGTATTATCGAACTAAGAATAACTAACTTCTTTTAAAAGGAACCCCAAATTTAAACTTGAAATTTAGGGTTCCTTTTTTTGATCAATGAAATATTAAGCACCCGTGCTCCACACCGGTTACTATTATTTCAGAGGAATAATAATCTCTTTATCAGTCTTTTACAGCAAAATAATACACGGTTAATTTTGAATTACTACTTAATATCTCATAATAACTTTATTATCAAAGCCATATAACTCAGGTGTTTGGGTTCTATTATTTAATCTCCTTGCCATGTAGGTTACATTTTCTTTTAAGTAAGCACTCATCTCACTCATATTCAAAACACCATCTTTATTGGCATCAGCTTCTCCCTGAAGTCCTTTCAGAAAGTAATAAGTGAATAAAGAATGTTTCTTTTCAGGGTACCATGAAGAAACCTGGTCACCAGCAGCAGAAGTGAAAACAAGTGAGTTTTCAGAAGCCTTTATTTTATTCTCGGTTTTAATGAATACCGGGGAAATATTATGTAGCAGCATTCCCTGATCTGAAGAACCACTAAAGCAGGCATCTACTACAATGGTTAAGTTTCTGTAGGGCATCTGAGCAAGGTTTTCATAAAATGTATTAATAGAGTAACCATTAAATGCTACAAGAGAGGGATTGCAATCAACCGGAACAAAATAACCTTCTTTGCTTTCAGGATCAGGAGCGCCATGTCCACTATAGAATACGAATACATCAGATTTTCCTGGTTTTATTAAATTATACAGTTGAGCTTTGTAATTACCTTTTTTTCCGAATGTACTGTTGAAATCCGATTGAGAAGCATTTGCGAAATAAATAATATTGTTCTCATCAAAACCAAAAGCTTCAATCAGGTATCTTTTCATAATCTGAGCATCCTGAATAGCAAAATCCACTGTAGGTACATCTGTATTTTTATAATCTTTATTTCCAATAACCACTGCAATAGCATCAGGATTCTGAAGATTCACCTGAGGAATATTTTTATCCACATCGGAACTTAGGGAGATCTGCCTGATTGGGGTATTCACAGAAATGTTTTTTGAAGAAACAATTACATTATTTGAGTTCTGTAATTGCTGATTCAGTTTCACTGCCATTGATTTTGTTTTACCAAAACTACCAGTACCCTCAGTTATTTGCGCAGTCACCGGAACATCGGTATCTGTATATCTTTTATTGGTAAAGAATTCAAAATCAATAGTTTTAGATTCTCCTGCACTTAAGTTACCAATTGTGAAAGAATTATCTCCAGCAGAAAATACATTTGCTGGAAGGGAAAGGTTAAGTTTTACATTTTCAGCTTTTCCTTGCCCAACATTTTGTACAGCTATTTTTAGCGTAATGGGAATTCCTAAGGTCATTTTTCCGCCCATTTCGCTAGAAAACTGATGGTCAACAATTTCCAATTCTGGAGGCATAAAGGCATAAGTAGGAATAGTAATTTTTATAGGATCAGCATCGAATCCATTATCTTCCAAAACTTCAATATGGAAATTAGCTTGCCCTGTTTGTAATTGCATATTTCCTTTTACCGGAATAATTACTTCCTTTTCTGCTCCTGGTGCAAGGTCACCAAGGTAATGAGATGGATTAAATTCCAAGCCACTTAACCTTGCCTGTTCGGTAATTTTTACCTGCATTGCCTTTGCAGTTCCTTTACCCATATTCCTTATCACAAATTTAATATTGGTAGTTTCTCCTCCATCAATCTGATTATTCTGATCTGTATCCGAGAAATTTAAATTGTCAGTGACTAGATAAGCTGGTGCAGTAGGGGAATTTCCTGGGGAAACATTACCAGTATTTGCACTTACATTTGTATGGATAGTTGATACTCCTTTCTTTTTAAGGTAAGAAACTCTTAAATAGTCCACCTGAAGTTCTGTTGTCATAGTAGCCAGAAAACCTACTCTTTCACCAAAAACAGGCTCATAGGGCATGGTATGCACCAGTGACTCATTAATATATAGATAATAGCTAGCACCA
>JAHQVQ010000267.1 GCA_019634305.1 Flammeovirgaceae bacterium
ATAAAAGAAAAATGCGGGAATGCCTTTCTGGGAAAAAAAATAATGATCAGAGTTCGCTGCTTGTCCTCTTTTTTTTATCGTTGGCAAATATTGTTGTTCATCATTAATCTGTTTGATCCACTCAAATTCTTTTGTTAAAGCTTTTCCATTTACCACCATCATTCCCTCTTCACCAGTGCCAAACAAATCTAGGTTTACTACAAACCTGGTTTTAGAAAGCTGAAATAGTGGATTTTGTGTAAAAAAATGAGAACCAACAAGTCCGGCCTCTTCTGCCCCAAATGCTATGAATACCAATGTATAAGGTAATGGTTTTTGTCCGTATTTGTAGGCAATTTCCAGAAGCATTGCCACTCCACTTGCATTGTCATTTGAGCCTGGGAAATATACTTGTTTTCCCATTGTACCTAAATGGTCGTAGTGGGCGCAAATAATAATGATAGAGTCTGGTTTTTCCGTTCCGGGAATATAACCAATCAGGTTTTGGGTAGTATAAAATTTATGTAAAACAGCCTCAACCTGAAAAATAGCCTTTTTAGCCTTTTCAGGATAAGCTTTCTTTAGTACACTGAATTTGGCAATTTGAAGCTGGTTTCTGGAGGCTCCGAAGGTTAGTTTTTCAGTAAGAATAATTAATGCTCCCGCTTGTAGTAAATGAGCTATTCCAGGTCGGGGAAGATCGTAAATGAATTTCTCAAATTTATGATCCAAAACGAGTGCCTGTCCTTTTATATCAATTTCAAGAAATTTTTTTAAGGCATTCGCATCCGAAAAAATCAGGGTGTCAATAGGATAGATTTTTCCTTTTCCAATAAAACCTCCTGAAGATGGATCCATTATAAAATCTTTACCCGGAACAAGGTTCTTTTTCCCAATTTTCAAGACAAGATCATCCGGGAAAATATTGATGTCGAGTTGGAAGGGTTGAGTATAACCCTCCGTGTAACTTTTAAGTCCTGCTTTTTTAAATTGCGATGTGATATATTTTGCAGCAATTTTATCCCCATTGTAAGTGTAACCTCTTCCATACATTTCTGGTGAACATAAAGTGTCAATTATTTTATTTACTCTTTCGATGTCTTGGGAAAAAGCTTCTAAAACTAGAAAAAATGTGAAAACTAAGGTAAAAAAAAGGTAATTTCGAGACATTAAATTAAAAGGGTTTTTTATTCGTCAAATCTACTCACTAATATAAAAATTAAAAGCATAATGAAACCTATAATTCTTTATATCGCAACTTCATTGGATGGATATATAGCTCGAAAAGATGGTGGAGTAGATTGGTTGCCAGAAGGAGAAAAAGGAATGGATTATGGTTATTACGCTTTTTATGATTCCATAGATACAGTATTGATGGGTAATAAAACTTATCAGCAATTGTTGGGCTTTGGCGTAGCATACCCATATAAAGGTAAAGAAGGTTTTGTTTTTACCAGAAATAAGGATTTTACAAATGATGAAAATGTAAGCTATATTCAGGAAGATGTGGTTGAGTTTACCCGAAAATTGAGACAGGGTGATGGAAAAGGTATCTGGTTAATAGGAGGAGGAGAAATCATTAAAATATTCCTGGAAGAAGGTTTGGTGGATGAGTTGATTGTTTTTGAAATGCCAATTTTGTTGGGTAATGGAATTCCACTTTTCCCAGAGTCGGAAAAAGAAATTAAATTGGAATTAGTAAATAGTGAAACTTATCCTGATGGTGTAGTGGAATTGAGGTACAAGCCCAAAACTATAAATTAAGATCAATTCAATAACATTTACAAGCCTGTAAAAATCATATTATTACTTCCAAAGGAATAATCATCTAATTCCAGGTTTTTATAATGCGTAAATGTATTTGTTTGAGGATGGAACAAATCTATTTCTTCCGCCCATAATCCTATTCAAATATTATCTTTTGAATCCTAAAAACACTAAGAATTAGGGATTAAAGAGATTAATTTAATATTCTTATAAAGGTAAATAAATGGTAAACTCACTGCCATTTCCTAATTCACTTTGCACCTTAATTTCTCCACCATGTTCCTCCAAAATTCCATGAGAAATAAATAATCCCAAACCAGTTCCTTTTCCAACTTCCTTAGTTGTGAAAAAAGGATCAAATATTTGTTTGGAGGTTTCTTCTATCATTCCGATACCATTATCTTTTATTGTCACTATAGCAAAACGTCCATTTTTTGAGGTGGAAATTGTTACTTTTCCTTCCTCAATTATTGACTGAAAAGCATTAATCAAAATGTTCATAAACACCTGGTTGATTTTACCAGGACAGGCATTAATTTCAGGTAAAGGGCTATATTCTTTTACTATCTCAATTCGGTTTTTAAATTGGCTGCTGATTAAAAGAAGTGTAGATTCTAATCCATTGTGGATATTATAGCTATCTATTTTTATGTTATCCTGTCGGGAAAATATTTTAAGACCTTTAATGATTTCAGTAGTTCTTTCTACCCCGATACTTATATTATCTGAAACTTTGATGAGAAGATCAAGAGTATGATTGAATTGAATTTGATCCATGAATTTTTGAATCTCTAGTAGTTTTTCTTCCACATTGTCTGGGGTGATTTCCTCATATTTTTTTATGAGGTTGAATATATTTTTAAATGTTTTTTTAAAACCAACAACTCCGGCATTAATAAAATTAATTGGGTTATTAATTTCATGGGCAATACCAGCTGTTAAAATACCAAGGGAAGCCATTTTTTCTGATTGTACCAATTGCCCTTGAGTTTCTTTAAGTTTCTCTAAAGTAGCAGAAAGCTCCTGATTTTGAGCATGTAATTCTTCCTGGCTTGTTTGTAATTCCTCATTTTGAGCATTAATCTCAGATTTTTGTTCCTGAAGGAGTTTGTTACTTCTATCGATTTGTTCTGTTCTGGATTTTACCTGCATTTCCAAAACTTTCCTTTGCTGCTCCAGAAAATTAAATCTGATTTTATATAAAAGAATACTCAGACTTATGAAGGCGGAAATAGCCAAAATACGAAACCACCAGGTTCCCCACCAGGGCGGTAAAACTTTAATTACCAAACTAACTTCATTTTCAGCCCAATCGGTTCCATTAGTGGTTGCTCTTACTTCAAAAATATAGGTGCCTGGTTTGAGGTTGGTATAGGTTACTTTCCTTTCTTTATCCACATATTGCCATTTTGGGTGGGCAAAGTTTTTTAACCTGTAAGCATATTTAGCCTTTTCAGTATCAGTAAATGAAATTAGCGCATATTCCAAACTGATTACCTCCTGATCATGATTTATTACAATTTCTTTTGTTTGAGAAATGTTTTTTGAAAGAGGGGAGTTTTCTTCTCCAATTTTCACATCCTGATTAAAAATTTGAAAATTAGTTAATACAAGAGATTGCACATTGTTTATTTCATGGATACTATCAGGATGGAAAATATTAAAACCGTTCACTCCACCGAACATGAGTTCTCCTGAGTTTAAGAGAATGGAAGCTTTCGGATTGAAATGTAAGTCTTGTAGACCATCGCTAATATCGTAACTAGTAAACTTTAGTTCTAAAGGATTGAATTTGGTAATCCCCATATAAGTTCCAAGCCATAACATACCCTTTTTATCTTCAATAATTGATGTAATATTATTACTTGGTAGTCCAAGTTTCTGATTAAAATCCTGGAGGGAAAAATCATCAGTATTTAGTAATTTTAATCCTCCACCACTCGTACCTATCCATATATTACCTTTAGAATCCTCAAAAATAGCCTGGGGCGTAAAAGCATTTTTCACATCATTAAACGTACGAATATGAATGAATTTTTTAACCAGAGGGTCAAAATAATCGATATACCCATTACTTGTTCCCATCAATAATTTCCCATTCTTATCAATTTTTAAATCCCAAATATCGATATCAGCTATAGTTGAGGGGTCGTTTGGGGTTTGGTTGAAATATTCAAAAGTACCTTTCTCAGGATCAAATTTATTTAATCCACCACTAAAAGTTCCTAACCAAATTGCTCCGTCCTCATCTTCAACAATAGACATTATATTGTTGCTATTGGGACCTGTATTTCCATCTTTATTTATTTTGAAATTCTTGAAAGATTTAGTGTCCAGATCGAATAGATCAAACCCTTCACCCCAATATCCAATCCAAATTCTATTTTTCTTATCTCTATAAATATATTTTATTTTAATCCCCAAAACACCATCGTTTGTTTCTCTTTTAATTTTAAGGATTGTACCCTTTTTTTTATTAAATAAATTTAAACCTCCTCCATCAGTTCCTATAAGAATTTCCTCATTATTAATCTCTAAAAATGCAGAAATATCATTTGAGGAAAGAAAATTGTTTTTTTCCTTTTTTTGATAATAGTGTTTGAAAACCTTTGCTTTTTGATCTAAAAATGCGACTCCTCCATTATAAGTACCAATCCATAAACTGCCATTTTTATCTACAGATAGTGCTTTTATTGAATTTGCTGGTACACTATTTTCATCATTAGGATCATGTGTGAATATTTGAAAATTATCTTGTGCTTCATTATATAGTGCGATACCTATGTCACTTCCTATCCATATCTTTCCATCATCTGTTTCCTCAATTTGCCATATGTCATTGCTTTTAAGATGATTTGGCTCGTCATTGTTAGCCTGATACCTTTTGAATTTTTCAGATTCAATGTCCATTCTAAAAAGCCCATCTTCCCAACTCCCAATCCATAAGCGTTCTTTTTTGTCAATAAATACACAATTTAACTGATCACTATTTAAGGAATCGGGATGGTTTTCCCCTTTACCATAAATGGTGAACTGATTGGTTTTTGGATTTAGTTTATTTAAACCTCCGCCAATGGTTGCAATCCAAATATTACCTTTACCATCTTCATCCATGTCCACTACCCTGTTTCGACTTAGTCCATTTTTAGTGCTTTTGTGTTGGTAGGCCAAATATGAAAAGTTATCAACATTGAATTTAAAAAGGCCGGATTCATTTATCCCGGCCCACATATTTCCTTGAGAATCATTGAAAAGGTTATTTATAAAACTGGCATTTATTTTTTCACCATCAATTTCCAGCTCATAAGGTAACCGTATAGTTTTTTCAGTTACAGGGTCAAATACATTTATACCACCACCCCAGGTTCCCAACCATATTTTACCATTTTTATCTAATGCAATTTGATTAACATTGTTATTGGAAATGCTGTTAGGATCCTCAGGATCATTTTTAAAAATTTTAAAAGTATAGCCATCAAACTTGTTTAAACCATCAGCTGTGGCAATCCAGATAAATCCATTATCGCTTTGAATTATATTCCTTGTGAAATTGTTGGAAAGACCTTGTTTTACATCATAACTTTTAATGAAGAATTGGTCCTGACCAATAGCAAAGAACCCATTTTGGATGAATAGGGTGAGAAAAATGATGTGGTAATATTTTAAATTAAAAAAAATCATCCGAAATCAGTTTTTATTCGATCTAAGTGGTTTTTGTGGAAAGGGAAAAACCTTATTATAATTACTTAAATTTACGAAATGGTCACCTTTTGACCTTGTAATTTGTATTGTTAATTAACTTTTATATGCATGAAAATTTTAAAAAAATACCCTTATATCTTACTGCTAGAGCTTTTACTTGCTGCAATAGTGGTGATTTTGTCTGCTTGTTTTGATGCACCTGATTCAACAATTGATGAAAGTAGTAATAAAAGGATAAAAATCCTTGTTTTTTCTAAAACTAAAGGGTTTAGGCATAAATCCATAGAGAAAGGTGTTTCCAGATTAAAGGAACTAGGAAAAACCAAAAACTTTGATGTTGAGCATAGTGAAGACTCAGGTCTTTTTACCACAAATAATCTGAATCAATATAATGCCGTGGTATTTCTAAGTACCTCAGGAGATATACTTGATGAGCCGCAACAAAAGGCTTTTGAGCAATATATTAAGGATGGAGGAGGGTTTATGGGTATTCACTCTGCTACTGATACGGAATACGATTGGCCCTGGTATAATGGTCTGGTTGGAGCCTATTTCCTTAACCATCCGAAACAGCAAAAAGCTACTATAGAAATATTAAATAAAGACCACCCTTCTACTTCACATCTGCCAAATCAGTGGGAACGGTTTGACGAATGGTACAACTATAAAAGTATAAGTGAGGATATAAATGTTTTAGCAAATCTGGATGAATCGACTTATGAGGGTGGAGCCAATGGCGAAAATCATCCTATTGCCTGGTACCATGAATATGATGGGGGAAAAGCCTTTTATACGGGAGGTGGCCATACAGATGCCAGTTATGATGAACCTTTGTTTCTCGATCATTTATATGGGGGATTAATGTATGTGACTGGAGAAAAATAAATTGATCTAACCTTCTGGCTTTTCTCATTACTACATTTTTTTCAACTTATTCAAATTCAGTTTAAAATCAGATGGCATTTGGCTCCTAAATCAAGTGCCTGGGTATTTCCATAAATATGAAAATTAAAGAACCTTACCAATCAACAAACAAAATTAGAATTGTAACTGCAGGTTCCTTATTCGATGGGCATGATGCTGCCATCAATATTATGCGTAGAATAATGCAGGCTTCCGGTGCGGAAATTATTCATTTAGGGCACAATCGTTCTGTTCGTGAAATAATAGAATGTGCCATTCAGGAAGATGTACAGGGAATTGCCATTACATCCTATCAGGGTGGTC
>JAHQVQ010000268.1 GCA_019634305.1 Flammeovirgaceae bacterium
GATGAGTAGGGTGAATATCAAAATAACCAACTGGAAATTGGCAGCCCTTGTTTTCTCAAAGTTGAGAATAATTGGCAATACCATTATTCCCAAAATCCAGCTAAATTCAAATTTGATGAAATTTCCTAGATTGAAAAAAACCAACACAAAACCTATTAGAATAAAGGCAATTGAGTAAACCCTTGCCTTTATTCCTTTTGAAAATTTCAATAAATCCGTTTTTATAAATTCCATCTAACCTTTTTAACAGATAGCCAAATCAATTTCTATACAAACCTTTATTTACTTTTCAGGTCATTCTGGCGTTATATTTCTTAATCCATAACAAGCCAACTATTAACATGGCAAAAATGATGAGTGCCCATTCGTGGGGCTCTGGAACAGCTCCTGAGCCTGCATCAGCAGCATTTCCCAAACTATCTTTAGATCGCTCTATATCGAATCTTTCATAGTCCTTTTTTGTTTCCAAAGCAATCAAACTTGAAATTGGAGAGACCACATTGGCTTTCACTGCCAGGTCGATTAAAGGTCCGTTTTCATATTCTTCCGATTTAAAATAATGCTTCCCCACTTCCTTCATGATTTTGTTGTATGCATATAGTCTCATCAAATGATCCGGAGCATTTCCCAATTCTCCATTAGCCTCCGATTTGGTGATTTTCAAACCTGTTCCTTTTAATTCCACCGCATTTCCTTCTATAATTTCTTCAGAAAAAGTGAGCATTTTTTCAGGATTCATAAAACCGAAAACATTTGAGTTTTTAACCTTAATAGCATTCAGTTCTTCCAATGTTTTCAGATAAGGATTCAATTCCTTTCCAATGTTCAGAAACTTCACAGGTGTGGTATTTTTGGCACAAAATGAGGCTAAACTATTTGAGAACTCAGAATCCTTCAAGTCTTTCAGTTCCGGTGAATTAGACTTGGTTTTGGTAATTACCAAAGCCTTTTCAGGAGCGGCTATTTTATGAATGGGAAATAAAGAATAATTATATGCCTGAGCCTTTTTTACTAATTCATGAAAGTTGTCTTCAGTAAGTAATTCAGGCTGCTTATCCAAAATGAAAACTTTTCTATCTTTAATTGCAGTATAGACCTGGTTGATCTCAAATTCAGTCCAGGAATTATTGATATCAAGAAAAACAACTTCAGGATTAAAAGCTTGTTGGCTTACCTCTATAGGAGAAACAGAATATTTTTCTCCATCAAAAACAAAAGCCTTTTCCGATGGCTTAGAAATTGGAATTTCTAATTCCCAATAGTTTCGGTAGTTACCTTTATGCTTATACTTTCCTTCTCCTTCTTTCCAAAACTTCTCTCCTTCAACTTCTAATTTTTTATTGCCTGAAACAATGGTAATTTCCTCCTCACCAGATGTATCCTGAGTGGAAGGTCCTTCAAAATAAATATTCTGCAAAACCAATTTATCGTCTTTTACTACAAGTGGACTTGTAACTCCTATTTTGAAGCGCCTTTTTGCTTTCGGATTGCAAGGAAAAACGGTTATTACAACTTTATTTCCCTCCAACCAATGCACCAAAGCAGGATCTCGTCTTTCTACTCCCACAATAGTCTCATAAGCCTTATCAGCCTTACCCTTGGTGGTTAAAATTGCTTTTTCTTCTCTCCCATCTATCCAAAGAGATAAAGATGAAATGGTAGAGCCAGTGGGTAAATGAAAGGTATAAATAGCTTCCTGAGGTCTCCAGGTATTCTGACTTGTATTTTCAATGATAATTTCTTTTTCAGTATATGCCATTCTGAAATCTGGATAAAGATTTACCCTTGTCATCACTTCATTGGTTTGCAGATTGTTTCCTGACCAAAGTCTTCGGTTTGCCTCATGTTTTAAATTTTGCTGGGTCACCAATAATGATTGTTTCTCCTCCGTATCAAGACCTTCTATATTTCCGAAGAGCATAAGCCCTATTTTAACTAATGGATCATCTGTCATTACATCTCCTAAACCGTTCCTGTTTCGATTAAATGGTCGGTCCAAAAAGGAATCAGCATCTGATATTAAATTCTCGGATAATAAAAACTGTTTTGTCACCCAGTTATTAGAAATTTCCCTGGACACATTTACCCACAATGGTAATTCAGTACCTTCTTTTTCAGCACTTTCAATAATTGACTCCATTTTGTGCTTTTCCATACCCCAATTAATAAAAAAGACTATCCCAATAAAAACAGGTATTAAAACACCTGCTAAAAACATCCTTTTTTGAATTGGTTGAATAGTTTTTTTAAAAAGATGATTTATACCATTTGCAAGGAATAAAGCAGGAACCCAGGCATGTAGTGAAATTCCAAAAAACCAGCAAATCAACAAACCATAGAACATAAATAGAAAAAGATAAACACTCATATAACACCAAAGCAGCATTCCCATACCCAGAGTGAAATAAGAAAAGTTCACAAGCCATTTGGGCAATTCCTCTCTAAATGCCAGGGTAAATAGTGGAATATGGATTAGAATGATATAGGCAATTTCCCAATTTGGAAAATTTCCAAATACAGGTAGAGACTTATTTAAAGTAAATGCACTAATGGAAAAAAGAACAAGTGATAAACTATATTCAGCAGGGTTAATTGAACCGTTTTTAAATTTACCAACTACCGTAATTAGAAAATAGATAACAGCAATCCCAAAATTGGCCATAAATAAACTTCCAAAATCCAGGAATTGATTGCTATCAACTTCAGCATTAAGAAAAATGTAAAATGCGATTACTGAAAAAAACCAACCCACCATAACCATACTACTCCTATTCTTTTCATGAGATTTTGGCGCTTCCTTTTTCTTGCCTATTTCAGGTAAATTTTCTTCTAAGAGGTCATTTTGATAATCCATAGTATAATTTATTTGAAAGAACTTTGTATTACAAAGTTAATTTTTACTATTAAATTTCAAATTTTAAAGTCACAATAAATGTTAATTTATTTTTGATAAGTAACTTGTCATAAGTAAACGTGGATTTTTGGAGAGTCAGTTTTTTCGCTAGACAAGGCAAAAAAGTTTTGCATAACAGCGCTACGAAAGAATTTTTTTTAACGCGGTATAGTGGAAAAAGAGACAGCCAAAATATAGTTCTCCACGTCACAAACTGAAATTGTTAATAAGAAATTAATATCCAGAATCAGCTTCTAAATTATAATGAACCTCATTTTTCTTAAAAATAAAATCGCAATTAGTGACGTGGCGAACTATACACGGTTTTTTATGATTAGTTACTTAAATAAGACCTTGGATTTTGTTTGGAATAAAAAAACGCCTTCTACAACTAATTGCAGAAGGCGTTTCCTTTTAAACCATAATGATTTTATTTTTTTAATTCAACTTCAACTCATCAACAGGCTCCAATGTATCCGGATTAATAACTTCCATATTAATTTCTTCACCATTCACATGAAATAATACTAAAGCATGTTGGGTAGTGAAGCCTGTAACATTAGGCGTCCATGGAGTTTGTTCCTGAGCATAGTAAGGCGCTCCGGCAGCCCCATTATTTATCTGATAAATTGTTCTGGAAATCTTAATTTTCCTCCCTTCCCAATTTTCCGGATAGATTTCCATACCTGCTTTAATTTCTGTTTTAGCATAATTATGTTCATCTCCGGTCATAATTGCTCTTACCTTAGAACTCTTATTAATTATTATGTCCAGGTATTCATCTCTTCTCTCTATAATTCCTTTGGCTAAAGGCTTTCCGGCAATTACAGGTCGGTATTGATTATCACCACCGTACCACATATCATCTCTTACGTGTCCGCCATTTGGGAAACAAGGAGTGTGTTGTGTTAAGAAAACATGGTCAATATTTTCATCCTTTTCCAAAATCTTAATAGTTGATCGAAGCCATTTCAATTGCTGATCCATGATATATGCATGCAATCCACCTCCAGTTAAAGGAATACTTCCAGCAGAGGGATTGTACAAATAATTGGAATTAAGCACGATAACAGCCACATTATCATAGGTATAATAAAATACATTTTCCTTATAACTTGGGAAATCCACATTTTTAGAGCTTGGATCATATGAAGCTCCATCTTCACTTTCCGGACCATTTGTCGGATTTACAAAGGCTTCATTAAAAATGGCTTCTGCTGATTCTGTTTCAAACGGAAATCTGTCAACTGAAGCTCTGCCACCACCGCCTTGTCTAAATTCTCTTAATAATGCCTCATGATTTCCCATTGAAATATAAACCGGAAAATGATGCCAGAATGGCTCTACCGCTCTTTTCCAATTGGCATATTGCAACCTCGCCTCATCTGGGTCTCTAAGATATCCATTAATCATGTCACCTGAGAATTGGAAAAACTTCACATCTCTATATTTACTAAGCGCCATTATTTTCTTCATGATATAGAAGTTTGCTCCATATAAATCACGTTCTCCTCCCCCATTTCCACTTCTGGAGTCACTGGCATATGCAAATGTAAATTTAGTTTTGGATCCTGGCTTAGGAGCTGTATGTAAAGTATAGGCTTCTCTACCATCTCCATACACTATGTTATAGTCAAAATCTTTTCCTGATTCCAATCCTGATATCAGTATTTCATGATTTTTAGTGGCTTTTTCATCCGAAAAAGTTTTACCACCAACTTCCACACTCGCTATAATTTCATTATTGGTTTCAAATGAAATAGTGGCACCTTCATCAGTAACCAAATTTACAAAAGGCCCTTCTATCACTGAATCATCGATTTTAAATGGCCCTTTTCCCTTAAAAGAAATTCTTCCATCATAAAGCATTCTTCCTTCATCGTCTACTATACGATAACCTATTTTACCTTTTCCACTTTGCTCCCATCCAATCATATCATATTTGCCTCCCATAATTCCTTTAATGGGAATGGTGGTTCTTCCAGACATTATACTGGCAGTTTGCCGAAAATAAACAGGAAGTGGATGCTGAGAATCTCCTAGTGGAATAAAACCATAATACAATGTTCCATTTAATTCTTCATTTTTAAAATCGAAAAACAAACCAATAGGCTTTCCCTTTGGGTCACCTTTCAGGTTTTCAAGTTTTAACCACGGTTCATCTATAAATTCATAAATGGTATCCTTTCCAGTATAAATAAAAAACTTACCCTCTTCATCCTGGTAAATATTTGAATATACAGACGGGACTTCACTTTTTTTCTGCGCCAATAAATTTGTGAATAAAAGACTAAGTATAATTGAGGCTAGAGAAACAGTATTATTAAATTTCATTTTAATAGTTTCAATTAAAAAATATTCCCCAGAGATGTTTAGCTTCAATAAGCTTCAGCCCACGGAAAAATCCAGTAAAAAAATAGAAAATAAGCAGGCTTATTATTCTGTCCTCAAAAGTAATGATTTGATTCAGAAGGTAAAATTATACCTTGAAAAAGTGGCTTGTAGTAATTATAATAAAGTATATAGGATAGAGGGAAATTTATATTAAAATCTCAGGAAGTGTTATTATAAATTTGGTTGATTTATCTTCAGAACACGAAAGTGCAATATTACCACCAAGTTTTTCAGCTGCCAGGCTTACTGTATAAAGCTCCATTCCTGTATGGTGAGGGTTATTGGATATTCTGTAAAACAGGTTGAAAATTTCTTGCTTTACCTTTTCGGGTATCTTATTACAGAATAAATTAACTTCAATAATAAGAAAATTGTTTTCAATTTTTAAATTAAAGTTGATGGCTTTTCCCGATTCCTGGGGAATATTATTGCTTACACAATATTCTAAAATATTTTGAAATAATATCTTTAAAATATCCTGATCACTTCTAACAATCAGAAGTTCCGGAGATTCAATATTTATTTGATTTGAATCAAAATTTTTAAACTTTGTCAAATTAGCCATTACCTCTTCTAACACTCCATTAACTAAGGTTTTATCGGGTTTAACAGCAGAATGCTTTAGGTTATTGATAAGAAGTAATCTACCCAGCATATCATTCATTTGATTGGAAATATCCTGAATCATTGTAAGGTATTGCATGGATTTTTCATCCTCAATTTCTTGTATTCCAATATTACACAATCCTATTAATCTTACAATTGGCCCTTTTAGATCATGGGAAGCATTATACACAAAATCATCTAATTCCTGATTGGAAACAAATAGATCACTATAAGCCTTTTCCAATTCTTGGGTCCTCTCTCTAACTTTTTCCTCAAGGTTTTCTTTTGCTGTTTGAAGTTTATTGTTTTGAACCAGAATGAGATCCTTAGCATGCTCTAACTGAGTAGTTTTTTCAGTTAGTCGTACATTTGCAGAATTGAGTTTATGCTGAAGCCTATCACCAATTTGAGTAATAAACTTAGTATCAGCCAAAAGGAGTTTATAGTCGTTTACCAAGCGCTGGTATTCCTTAAAAACCACTTGAAGATTTTTTTTATCTAATTCCTCAAGGGTCTTACAGTTAACCAGGCTTAATGCCCTCGCTAATATTTTTTCTTCGGTTCGAAACATAAAATCACAAAACTATAATGCCTTAAACGTGCTATTTTGTGATTTTATACTTACCAATGTTATTATTTGACTATTCCAATCTCTTTTAACCAAGCTTCACATCTTTCCGGCCAGGAAACACTTGTTGACCCTTCTCTTCCCAATCCATAACCATGACCTCCTTTATTATACAAGTGCATTTCAGAAGGAGTATCATAATTTAACAAGGCTTCGTAGAATCTTATACTGTTTTGAACAGGAACTGCCTTATCATCTCTGGAATGTACAAGAAACGTAGGTGGAGTTTCTTCTGTAACCTGCAACTCATTTGAATATTTCGAAACCAATTTGAAATCATTAGTTTGTCCTATAAGATTTCTTCTGGAACCCATATGACCTACACCTTCCTGAAAGGAAACTACAGGATATATAAGAATGTTGAAATCTGGTCGCACTGAACTTTTGTCTTCAATTCCTCCCACAATATCATTGAAATGTGTTCCGGCAGTTGAAGCCAAGTGCCCCCCTGCAGAAAATCCCATAATCCCCACTTTTTCTGGGTCAATATTCCATTCGGAAGCATTTTGCCTAACCATTCTTATCGCTTGTTGGGCATCCATTAATGGACCAATTGTTTTATCTTCCATGATTCTATCATCCGGCAGTCTGTATTTTAAAATAATTCCAGCTATTCCAAAAGAATTCAACCATTTGGCAATCTGGTAACCTTCATGATCAATAGCCAAAATCCCATATCCACCTCCCGGGCAAATTACTACAGCTGCTCCAGTGGCTTTTTCTTTTTCTGGTAAAAATACTTGAATGGTGGGACGAGTGACCTGACTGATTCTCAAAATTCCGTTAACCTCATGTTTTTCCTGAAGATCAAAGAATTTTGAACCTGGCGCTCCATCAGGCCATAAAAAAAGAGAATCACCCTGGGTTTGGGCTGAAATAGAAGTGTTGTTCACTAGAATAATTGTTAGAACAATTAATTTAAAAATAATTTTCATTTTCCTATTATTATCAATTTCGGTTATTAAATTTAGCCAAATAGTGACTTGCATTTTTTAAGTTTGTTTGCTTTATAGAAGCATTAATCAAAATTGACCTAAATTTAATTACAGAGAATTAGAAATTATTCTAAATCTGGAATTATTGAAAAAAAACCTTATTACTTACTACCGTTTTTTTCATCAAAATATGAAATCAGGTAATTGTTGCTATGCTAATTACAATTTTTATATTTTAAGGCTCACTCAGTTAAATTTGGTGTTTTGCATCATTTTTAAAATTTTAATCAATTCCTAATTGTAAATTATTAATAAAAAAATGAAGATTGAAATCCCTAGGGAAGTAGAAAGATTTGGTCCAATTGTATTTCACGGTGTTCAAAAGGTTTATGAATTAGATTCGGGTTTGCGAAATGCAAAGAATGATAAGGATGACAATCCTATTATGAAAAGAATTGCCTATGACACACAACATGAGATTCAGAAGCAAATGGCAATTGTGGTACCAATCAGAAATGAGAAAATAAAACTCGTTGAAGGGGTATTAAGTGGTATTCCTCACCATTGTTTAATCATTATTGTTTCCAACAGTCCAAGGTTTCCAATGGACCGCTACAAATTAGAAAAAGATGCCATAGAACACATGGAGCACTTTATGGACAGAGATATTTTAATTGTCCATCAGAAAGACCCTAAGCTTGGAGAAGCTTGTGCTGCTGCTGGTTATTCACATATTCTGGATAAAAACGGAGTTGTAAAAGATGGAAAAGCAGAAGGCATGATTTTGAGTAAAATACTTGCTTACATCTGCGGAAAAAAGTATATCGGTTTTATAGATTCTGATAATTATTTCCCAGGTGCAGTTATGGAATATGTACATGAATATGGAGCAGGTTTTACTATGAGTAATTCTGATTATACCATGGTTAGAATTTCATGGCATAGTAAACCTAAAGTGGTTGAATCCAATCTGTTTTTTGCCAAAAGAGGCAGGGCTTCGGAACATACAAACAGGATATTGAACCGGCTAATCAGTAGTTTTACCGGATACGGAACAGAAACTATTAAAACTGGAAATGCCGGGGAACATGCCATGACTATGGATCTGGCTATGAAACTAGATTATTCCTCCGGCTATTCCATTGAGCCTTATCATTATATCAATGTGTTGGAAAAATTTGGAGGAATTATCGCCAATCCTTCTGAGGATGTAATGAACCAACAGGTTGAATTTTTCCAGATAGAATCAAGAAATCCTCATTTGCATGAAGTAAAAGGAGACCAGCATGTGAAAGACATGAGTAAGGCTGCAATGGAATGTATATACAATTCCCCGATTTGCCCCGAAGCACTAAAGGAAAATATAATGGAAGATTTAATTACCCGGAAGATTTTACCTAAAGGAGAAAAACTTGGAAATAACCTAAACTATTACCCGGCATTAGAGAATTTCGACCTGAGAAAATTTAAAGATGTACTTAAGAACCAGGAATATGCAGGATTATTTAAAGACAAACTTCCTGAATTTAAGGAAACGAAAGTTTCTAAACCATTAAGAGATACAAAAATGGCTAAAGAAAGGGTGCTTCCGGAAAAAGGAAAACTGGAAATGAAATAAGATCACTTGTTAGTATTTTTTGACCATTTATTTTAAATTAAGGAGCATGTTAAATCCGATAAACATGCTCTTTTTTAAGGTATTTAAATAGCATAACTTTGGGAAAACCAATTATTTTCACCGACTTGGATGGGACACTTATTGATTTTAAAACCTATTCTTTTGAAAGGATAAAAGATACTGTTGAAAAATTAACTACTAAAGGTATTCCAATAGTTTTTTGCTCCTCCAAAACCAGAGTTGAACAGGCCTATTATCGGGAAGCGCTTAACAATGATCATCCCTTCATTACCGAAAACGGAAGTGCTATTTTTGTTCCTAAAGATTATTTTAATTTCCAATTTGACTTCCAAAAGGTAATTGGCAATTATAAAGTAATAGAGTTGGGAGTTGATTATGATACAATCAGAAAAACAATTATTGCTGCCAGGGAAAATACAAAAGTGGTCAATTTTGGATATGCAGATCTTACACTTGAAGAAATTTCCTCCATCATAAAATTACCGGATGAAGCTGCAAAAAGAGCTGCCACAAGAGATTATACTGAAACGATAATCAAGGGAGATGTTTCTTCTTCAGCTTTTGAAGCATTTAAAGAAGAGCTATTGAATAACAACCTGGTTTGTGTTTCTGGAGGGAAGTACCATACTGTGATGGGAAAACAAAGTGATAAAGGAAAGGCAGTTGAAAAATTAGCTTCCCTATATCAACAGGCTTTTGGAGAAATCACTACTATTGGTCTGGGAGATAGTGCGAATGATCAACCTTTACTTAGAACAGTTGACAAGGCATTTCTGGTTCAAAAGCCAGGGAACTATTGGGAGGAAATGGAAATTGATGGTTTAAATAAGGTAAGGGGAATTGGACCAGAAGGTTGGGTAATTTCAACTAGTTTTCTAATTTAAAACCATGTCTTTTCCTAAATTTCCTTTTTGCATTTGCCTTTAGCTGTAAAAAAACCATTTTGGTAATTGAAAAAGCCAACCCATGGGGAGAATTATCCACCCAAAATAGGATCCACTATTCAATATTAATTCTAGGAAAAAGTATATTGCAATACATGCCAAGTTAAATATTAGATTATTATCAATAAAAATTTTCATTTTTCAAAAAATGTAAACTTAAAATACAATTTTTTGGGATGGTTAAAATAATAAGTCAAAATACTTAGCGTAACCCACCACATTCCTCATTTTTGGGATAGTAAAATAAGGCTGCTAATTTAGCAATCTCATAACTCGAAAAATAAAAATAACTTAACATGGCTGAAACTGGCAAAAAAGTAGCTTATTCGCAAACAATCATTACAGAATTAATGATTCCTTCATATGCCAATTTTGGTGGGAAAATTCATGGAGGGATTTTACTTTCGCTGATGGATAAGGTTGCTTATGTCTGTGCCAGTAAGCATGCAGGCAACTACTGTGTTACAGTTTCGGTAGATAATGTAGAGTTTCTTCAACCTGTAGAAGTAGGTGATGTGGTGTCTATGCATGCTTCGGTAAACTTTGTTGGGAAAACATCCTTAGTAGTCGGGATAAAAGTAATTGCTGAAAATGTAAAAAAAGGTTTAGTGAAGCACACTAATTCTTCCTATTTCACTATGGTGGCCAAAGATGAAGACAAACCGACAGTTGTCCCTCCATTAATCCTGGAAAGCACAAAAGAAGTAAGGCGGTTTTGGGAAGCCATGCAAAGACGGGAATTGAAAAGAAATTTCAATGAAAAAATGGATAAAACCAAAAATATAGAAGATTTACAAAAGGCCCTGGAAACGATTAAAAGCCAGAGATGCATTGTAAGATTTGAATAGTACTACTACTATTTCAGTCGACACCAGCACAGTCTATAAAAGAAGGAAAGTAGCAATAAATACAATTCCTACTGAAACAATCCTTATTGGTTACCTTGAGAATTTGAACAACTATTCCCTAATCGCTTCAGCAGCAATTTCGGCCATCACTTTTGAGCCTGCAGCATTAGGGTGAATATTATCGGGAAGTAATTCCAAATGGTCCACAAATCCTTTATAAAAATTGATGGTACCCAAATTTTTCTCCTTGGCTAGTTGTTTGATCTGATCTGTAATTTCACCTTCAATCACTTTCTTGGAAATTCCCCATTGATTTTCACCTGCAGGTGGGGGTAAACCTAGCCAAATAGTTGGTTTGGATTTCAATTTCTGAAAAACGGCTATCATCTCTTTATAATCCTTTATATATTCGGAAGAATGATCATCCCAATTTATAGGTTTAGAATCATTTGTTCCCAATAAGATTATGATGATATCAGGCTTAAACTTCTTTGCAGCTTTAAATTCTGGCAAGATCCAATAAGGTTTATTGCCTTTCTTTAGCATAGTCGCTCCACTGTTACCAAAATTTTTCACTTTCCAACTATCTCCAAGAACCTCACCCAATTGCTGAGGATAAGCCAGGGAATCTCGGCCTTCAATTCCAGCGCCATAAGTAATACTATTTCCAACACAAGCCACTTTCATTTGGGCTGAAAGTTGAAAGGATAGAATTAAAAAAAACAGGATATTAGTAAATTTCATTTTCATAGTTTAATCTGCAATTAAATGATCTTCAAGATTTACTTCATCATCACCAGGAATGTCTTCTTCGTATCTGTAAAACAATGCGGTTAAGGCAGCAACAACCAGTGCCATCATAAATCCTCCAAAGGCCACCTGGACTATAAATTGAATAATTTGACCAATTTCTGCCATAACCGCAAACAACAATGAAATCATTCCAATAATCACATACGCTGTTAAAATCCCAGTTATAAATAGGAAGGAAATTCCAACCAATTTTAATGATCTTACCCAGGTGATATGCTTTAGGCTATAATTAAACGATTCTACGAAAGAATATCCACCTACAATAGATGCTGGAATAACAAGCGTAAATCGGAAAATTAAAAGAAGGCAAACAGGCACTAATAAAAATGGCAGGAAGGAAGCTAAACCATAAGTAGCAAAACTTAAGGCTATTAGAATTACTGCAATAATATAAAGTAAGATCCCAATTAAAAATAATTCAATTACTCCCCTTCTAAATGAGTATCCCAATGCAGTATTAAAATCTGCAGCACCATTTTTTATTTGCATTTCTGTAAGGATAAATGCAAAGTAATATCCCCATGAGCCAATAACCCCAAAAGCAAATAATGCAATAAATAGATAAATTATATTGGTAGGATTTGTAAATAAACTGGTAAATTCCTCAGTCAATTTTTGAACCTCTGCCGGATCCTGCAGATCTTTCAACATGTCCTGGCTAATGCCCATTAACCCAACTAAAACTATCCCGAAAATTATGATCATTCCAAGCATGTTCAATGCATATATCCCGGAAACTTTTAACCATGTTTTTCCTGTAAGGTTAAAAATTGCACTGAAAATATCTCCTTTAAATCCTTCCTGATATTTATTCATTTTAAAAATGATGTACTTTTTAATGATAAAAAAAGCATTTCTCCTTTCTAATTACAAAGGAAAAATGCTTTGAAATAATATTTTTCTATTATTTCCTAAACTTTTTATAGGCATTAATTAACCCATTAGTAGAAGAATCATGGGAAGAAATTGCTTCTTCGCCACCCAATTCAGGAAGAATTTTCTTGGCCAGTTGCTTTCCTAATTCCACTCCCCACTGATCGAAACTTAAAATATTCCAGATAACTCCCTGAACAAATATCTTATGCTCATACATGGCAATTAGGGTTCCTAAGGTTCTTGGATCAAGTTTTTTGAAAAGAATAGAATTTGTTGGCCTGTTTCCCTCAAATATTTTAAAAGGAGCTATTTGGTCTATCTCCTCTTTGCTTGCCCCAGACTGTTCTAATTCAGCTACAACTTCAGCTTTAGTTTTCCCTTTCATTAAGGCTTCAGTCTGGGCAAAAAAGTTTGACAACAATTTAGGATGATGGTCCGACAAAGGATTGTGACTAATTGCCGGAGCAAGGAAATCGCAAGGAATCACTCGTGTTCCCTGATGAATTAATTGGTAAAAAGCATGTTGGCCATTTGTACCAGGCTCTCCCCATATTACTGGCCCTGTATTATAATCTACTTTCTCCCCAGTTCTAGCTACATACTTTCCATTACTCTCCATGTTTCCTTGTTGGAAATATGCAGAAAATCTATGCATATATTGGTCATAAGGAAGAATTGCTTCTGTTTCAGCATTAAAAAAATTACCATACCAAACGCCTAATAAGGCTAGAATAACTGGAATATTTTTTTCGAATGATTCATTTTTAAAATGATTATCCATAGCGTGAGCCCCTTCCAAAAGTGCTTGGAAATTTTCAAAACCAATAGTACAGGAAATAGATAAACCAATGGCTGACCAAAGAGAATACCTACCTCCTACCCAATCCCAAAATCCAAACATGTTTTGTGGATCAATTCCGAATTCTTCAACCCCATTTTTATTAGTAGATAAGGCCACAAAATGCTTTTTGATGTGCTCTTTATCCTTAGCTACTTTTAAAAACCATTCCCGTGCAGAGTGTGCATTAGTCATGGTTTCCTGAGTAGTAAATGTTTTTGAGGCAATCATGAAAAGCGTAGTTTCAGGATCAACCTTTTTTAAGGTTTCTGCAACATGAGTTCCGTCCACATTGGAAACAAAATGGACGGACATATTTGGTTTCCAATAAGGTTTCAAAGCTTCAGTAACCATTACCGGACCCAAATCTGATCCACCAATTCCAATATTCACAATATCAGTAATAGGTTTTCCTGTATACCCTTTCCACTCTCCACCTATCACTTTGTTGGAAAAGCTTTCCATTTGATCTAATACCGCGTTCACATCAGGCATTACGTCCTTGCCATCTACTATTACTGGAGTATTTGACCTATTCCTCAGTGCAATGTGTAATACTGCTCTGTCTTCAGTCAAGTTTATCTTATCCCCTGCAAACATATTCTCAATACCATCAAGCAATCTCACTTCACCGGCAAGATCTAGTAAGTGTTCCATTACAGATTCATCTAAAATATTTTTAGAAAAGTCTACAAGAATCTCTTCAAAAGTGATACTGTATTTATTGAATCTTTCAGGATCCTGTTCAAAAAGCTTTTTAATATCTTCCCTTTTTAAAACTTCGTGATCAACAGTAAGTTCCTTCCAGGCGTGTGTAAGTGTGGGATTTATTTTGGGTAACATTTATAAAATATTTAAGTAGTACTACTTAGTTAAATTTAGAATTGTATTCCTTATGGTGAAATTAAAGCAAATTTTGACTAATTGGAATTTTTCACTTAATAAAATAATCATATTTTAAAACCAAGACCAAATTCTAACATATCTGCTTTACTTGTATAAGCTTTTAAAGTAGTATTAAGAAATGCATTTTTAAACATATAATAACGGAAACCCACTCTTTGGTAATAAGGCAAATCGAATTGAACTGGTAAGTAAAAATAAATTCCTATTTGGGTAACAAAAGCCAGTTTCCCAAACATAAGTTCGTGTCCAACTGTGAATCCAGCTCGTTTTCCATCAAGATTATTTGCCTCTGGTGCAATCATTCTGTTTAAGTATTCCTGACGCATGCTTTCCGTATGGTATTTAAATCCATCGATGCCCAAAAGCAAATTACTGATAGGTCCAACCATTTTGCTTACATATACGGAAAAAATATAGGTATTATGATGACCATCCTCCAATGGCCTTACATGTCTCCAGGCTGTTGCTCCCATTACATTGAAATAAACCTTTTTATCAAATGATCTGTTTGGATAACCCAAATAAAAATTTTCATTTGGTATCGGATGTGGTATATATTTTACCCCCATCCCGCCAATTAAATAATTGATTCCATTATTTGGTGCTTTTAATCTTCCATTGGAATAATGCCTAAATCCAACATTAGCATTCATAGAAAAATGATCAGAAATTCTGAAATCATATTGAAAATCGAGGGTAACCGCAATACTGACCTTGCTACTTATAGCAGAATTCTCTTCATTAGTTAATAATTCGTGAGTTTTTGTAGAATAAACAGCTCCGAACCCTGTTTTTATCCTGAATTTTCTTTTCCCAGTTTTAGATAATGTAAAATCCATATAAGGCACCACACTGAAGGCCTTTCCCAATTCATTCGGCATTTTATAATTAAAATACATAACTGCACAGCCTACTTTAGGGAAGTTATAAAATCTTTCCCAGTTATTTCTGCCATCAGTATATTTCTGAATATTGGCTTCAAATCCAAATGCACCCGGAAAATAAATAGTTTCCTGATCTGGACGATGTTTTAATAAAGCTCCGTAATAAGCATTTAGCCCATATTCTAAATAAGTTTTAGGTTTCTGAATATCCTGGCAAAAGGTATATTGCGAAAAAATGAGGATAAAAAGCTGAAAAAAATTATATTTAAAAAAAATCATTTGGTTCATTTAACCTATGAAGAAAAAACATAACATATATTATTCTTATAGAAAAAATTACCTAAATATTATAAAAAATGGCAAAAAAGGGGAATAACCTTTCAAAAAATGAAATAAATAAGACTTATAAAAAAGTATTGCCCAAACTACAAATAGAACTGGTCAAGCTTCAGCGTTGGATTGTTCAAAAACAATTAAAAGTTGTGGTAATATTCGAAGGCAGAGATGCAGCCGGAAAAGGAAGTACTATAAAAAGAATTACTGAATTGCTCAATCCCAGAGTGTGCCGAGTGGTAGCACTCGGAAAACCAACAGACAAAGAAAAATCTCAGTGGTACTTCCAACGGTATGTTGAACACCTTCCAGCTGCTGGAGAAATGGTTTTGTTTGATAGAAGTTGGTATAACCGTGCAGGAGTGGAAAGAGTGATGGGTTTCTGTACGGATGAGGAACATGAAGAATTCCTTAGATCATGTCCCGAATTCGAAAGAATGATTACCCGATCAGGAATAATCTTAATAAAATACTGGTTTTCCGTAAGCCCGGAAGAGCAAGAAAGGCGATTTGTAGAAAGATTAAATAACCCTACCAAAAGGTGGAAATTGAGTGATATGGATTTAATATCTAGAACCAAATGGGGGGAATATTCTAAAGCGAAGGACGAAATGTTTTCTTTTACCGATACCAAGCAAAACCCATGGTTTGTAGTCCAGTCTGATACTAAAAAAAGGTCTCGATTAAATTGTATTTCCCACTTACTTACAATGATCCCTTATGAGGTTATACCAAGGAAAAAAGTAGTTTTGGAAAAAAGAAATGATGAGGAAAATTATATTCGTCCTCCAATGACTGATCAGACTTTTGTACCTGAGCTTTATTGAAATAATAGTTTTAATTTTATCAAAATATCTAGTCATTGGAAAAGATATTAGCTGTTTTTACCATTTGAGCTAATTGCACATTGTAAGTTTCATTGGAAAATATGATTTCTTTTGTATTTGTCCCTTCAACTGAAAATGATAAAAGAGAACTTTCCAAAAATATATCCTCTTCTTTTGCATATTTTGGATCAAAAATTAAGATCAAATTTTTATGAGAATGATCGTAACTCCACGATCCATTTCGCTGGTTTTGAAAAGCTTCCCAGATGTAGGCAATATCCTGGCAATTGGTGTTTTTAAAATCAAATATTTTTTCTTCTCCTTCCTCCTTCATTGTAAAATCACCATTTGGAGAAAAATCGAATTTAAGGTAATCTGTTTTAAACTCTTCTTTAATTTCAATTTCCTGAAGGTTTCCTTCCTGGCAGGGAATTACTAATTTGTATGCATTACTCCATGGTTCTCCAGCCCTTTTTTCAACTTTATCTTCACCAAAAAAGCTTATAGAATAGCGCCAAGCCCAAGGTTTTTGTATTAAAAAGGCGCTTTCAATTAATCCACCTAATTGTACCACTTTTATATTTCTAGTGGTAGTATTACTAACAAATCCTTTAGTATCATAAGCAGCTATAGAAACAGAAAAAGCGCCTGATTTCACTTCAGCTGGTATATAAAATGAGATGACATAATCATCTTCATTATTAGTATGAAATTGCCTGATCATGCCCTTACTATCATTAATTGTCTTTCCCTTATAATCTTTCGCTAATTGAACAGGAATATCGAGAAAAGATGAAGCTCCATTTATCATCAAATAATATCCGGCAATATCATGTCCCTTATATTCAAAATTCAACTTCATCCCACTTGTTTTGCCATTCATTGTTTGAAGGGTATCTCCTTTCGCCCAATCCACTAATTTTGGCGCTGAAGAAATATTGGTTTTTATAGGAAAGTCACCAACTTTCAATTGAATTTCTGTATTACTTTTCACCATTTTCTTTGAAATAGCTAACGCAATTTCTTCACTCTCAAAGGTTTCCAAAGTGGCTTCTGGCTTGATTTCAGGAGAAATACCATTTTCAATCTGACAACTTGAAATAAAAAAAATAATTCCAAAAAATAAGGTATAAAAAAAAGTTTTCATTTATGTGAATGGTCATTTAAAAAAATCCTCACTTAAAAAATGTAAACTATTGGTTAAAATTGTTAAAATAATTAAGAGTTTAGTTTGTTAATCAAGGGATAGTTCATGTAAGAATATTCTTACATTTAAATCACCTTATTATTTTTCATTCTATTTTTTTGCACTTTCACCATTCCTTACATCTAATAAAACATCGATGAAATTAAATCCTTTGAAAAGGGTATTACATAGAAACTTACTTAAAAAAACTGTTCAAACAAGTTTAGTACTAATTTCCCTGCTTTCAATGACTTCCTGTCTGGAAATTATTGAGGAAATTACTTTTCGGGGAAATGGTTCAGGTCAATTTTCACTCACAGTGAATCTCAGTCAAAGCCAAACGAAACTAAAGACTTTGATGACTCTTGACAGCATAAATGGTTTTAAAGTTCCAAGCCAAAAATACATTACTGAAGAAACTCAAAAAATAGCCAGCTGGTTGGAAAATGAGAAAGGCTTATCCAATGTAACCCCAGTTCTCGATTTCGAAAAGTTTGTTTTTTCAATTTCCTGTGATTTTGATAAAATTGAGAACTTTGATAAGGGCGTATTAAAAATAGCCCAACAATATGACAAACAGGGTAGACTTTTCCAGATGAATAATTTCACTTTCATGGATAAAATATTCAAAAGAAAAATACCATTTAGCATTGCCAATGATTACCAAAATCTTAAAGCCCAGCAAAAGCAAATTTTAGAAGAAGGGGAATATATTGCCATATATAGATTTCCAAATCCAGTAAAAAAACAGACTAATCCCGATTGTAAAATTTCTAAAAATGGAAGTGCAACTATGCTTCGGTATAAATTGATGGATATAGCTACCGGTCATAAAAGTATTGAAAACACCATTATATTAGAATAATATATAGATTTTCTCTTTCAATTAATATTGAGATGTTCACACCAATTAAATTTTAATAACTTCATAAAAGATAAAATGATTAATTTAAAAACTACTCAAAATTTCAACCTGAAAAATCTTCTATTTTTAAGTTTCTTTCTAATGAGCCAAATCAATGGTTTTTCTCAAAATCTTGAAGAAAGAATACCTTCTGATGCGATGTTGGTTTTTTCTCTTAATTCAAAAGCGATTTCTGAAAAAGCTGATATTTCAGAATTATTAGAATTAGATATATTCAATTTTTTGGACAATCAAATCAAAAGATCACAGCCTGACAATCAGGAGTTAATCATAAATCTATACAAAAACCCGAAGGAATCAGGAATCTCATTTCAACCCTCTTCTTACGGCTACCTTCAATTTTTGGATAGTATGTTTTCTACTGCCTACCTTATTCTTATTGATGATGAAAGTAGGTTCCAAAAATTTGCCCAAGATGTCATTTTGCCCAAAACAGGTCAGCGGGTGATTGAAACTAAAAATAATTATTCAATCATCACAAATGGCCCTTTCGGAATTGGATGGAATGGAGATCATGCTATAATTATGATGGTAGAAGAAACCAAATCAAAACCAGACTATCTTTATTATGAGGAAACCGATGAAGAATTTGAAGCTAGGATAGAACAACAGGAAGTGATGAAAGCAAGGCTTTTAAGAACTAAAATTGAAGCACATTTTGCTGCTACCAAGAAGGAAAACATTACTCAAAATAAAAACTTCGCCCTTCATAAACAAGGCAATTCTGATATTGGAATTTGGGTGAATTTTGAAGGATTTTCGAAAAATCTAACTTCAGCTCTTAGTTCTTTGGAAGGTTCTCCAATGGCTATGGACCCTCAAGCACTTACGGACTGGGCTAATGGCTGGTTGGAAAATAATTATTACCATATTAATGTTTATTTTGAAAATGGCCAGGTAAAGTTAACCCAAAAGCAATTTTTAAGTGATAAGCTTTTTAATTTAACAAAAGATATTTATCAGGATGGTGTAAATCCCAAATTTGCAAAATACATTAATGGAAATAATATTTTAGGTTTCTTTTCCATGTCTATCAATCAAAAGGCACTTTTCAACGCTATAATAGAGACTTATATGCCTATTGTTGAAGCAACTCCTCAATATGGGAAGTATGTTTCAACAGGGAAAGATTTATTGGGAATTATACTTGATGAAGATGCCATTACTGAAATATTTAAGGGAGATATTCTTTTGGCTGTTACTGATTTAAAGGAGGTTGAAATCACCTACACTGATTATGAATATGATGATAACTTCAACCTAAATGAAACTCAAAAAACGAAAAAGGAAACTCAACCTATATTTACTGCCCTTGCTACGATTGGAAATAAGGAAAATTTCAATAAAATAATTAAAGGTTTGGAAAATCTCGAAATTGCCAGGTATAATACGAAAGGAAAATATTATGATTTAGTTATTCCTAAAGCTCCTATCAATCCTTATCTCGCCATTGTAGATGATATACTTGTTGTCACAAACGATGCTTCCTTAATTTCAAAAAGGTTGAAAAAGGGAATGAAAAAAAAGGATTTATTGGATAAATCACTACAGTCATTAATGATAGATAATAGCATATCGATGTATATGGATTTAGAAAATATTATTGATGTAGTAAAAATAGAAAGCAAGGGAAAAATGAAACCAAAGGATTTAGAAACTATTGACCAGTTAAAATCCACTTTAGATAATTGGGAATTTAAAGGTGTGAAAGTTGGAGATAAATCCTTTGAATCCGAATTTATTAGTAATTTTAAGGATAAAAATAAAAATAGTTTTTCTGCATTTCTCGAAATGCTAAATAGTGTTTATCTTTCCGCTAGTGGAAATTAATTTTTTAATGGCAGAGACTTTTTTTCAAAACTTTATAAAATTTGCAGGAATAATATTGTTACTCCAAACAATATTTTCCTGCCAATCAAAAAATTCAGTTGATGCCTATATTCCTCTCGATGCCGGAGCTGTTCTAACCATTAATAATAAGAACATTGCAACAAAGCTCCTTTTTGAAAATATCAATGACCTTGATTTCAAAAGTATTGTTGAATTCTTCTTTGCAGATCAATTAGATTCAGCTAATAATTTCCCAATAGGTTCGGCTATCTTAGAAAACCCAACAGATTTGGGAATCGATCTGATGCACAATATCTATTTGTATGCTGGCAATGATAGTGAACCTAAAAAATGGGTCGGTGGAATTTATTGGAAAATGTCCAATTCCACGCAATTTGAGATTTTTTTGGAAAATAAACTTCTACAATCCAATGACCTGGAAATTGAATTGGAAGACGATTATAAAATGGGGATTTTAGGGGATAAAAA
>JAHQVQ010000269.1 GCA_019634305.1 Flammeovirgaceae bacterium
CTATCAGTGATATCCAGCTTAGTTTTGCAATCCAATTTTTCTGCAAGAAATTCTCCTTTTCTAAGTGTAATGGACAAATTCGAGGTTGTTGGCAAAAACAATTCATAATCAATTGTATAATCATCTGCACTTGTAATAAGGTTTTTTACCATACTTCCTTGCACCTGGGTAATACCTGAAATTATTTTCCCCTCCTTTTTCAAATCAATTTTTATCCTGTTGTAATTCTTCTCAGCAACTTCTTTATTTTTCCCCTTTGCTAAAACATTTACTACAATAGAAACAGAATCTTTTTCCCAATGGCTAACAGCAATTTTTCCATAAATATTTCTGATATCTATTTGCTCTCCCTGCTGATAAGAAAACGTTTGTTTAAAATTTTCGGAAACCCTTTGTGCCAAACAATAATTTCCTGTAAAAAATAAAAACACCACTAAAACTTTCAATTTCCAATTATTTTTCATGCTTTTTGAAGCTTTTTTTAATTCCATTCCGTAACAAATATCAAAACCTTTTCCTAAAAATTATAATTGGAAAGGTAAATGGTAAAAATAAAGCAAGATAATTTTTTTTAGATAATGGGAAAAACCTCAGGTTTAATTCAATTTTTAGTAGTAGCAATCATCCTTATTTCAATCACCATTTTTCTTTTTAAAGCACTGATAAAATGGGCTATTTTTGCGCTTTTGGTGTATGGAGTAATCAAATATATTATCCCGATTTTTTCAAAAAATTAGGCTGAAATAATACAAATGTCACCAAAATTGGTTATATTAAGTATTGTCCTTCAACAACCAGAATCGCATTTTTTATTTTGGGATTAAATTCAAAAAAATCAACTATTAAATTAAAGATGCTTTTCTGATCACTCAGGTAGGAATTCTGGTAATCCATAAAATAAAGATAAACCGGACTACACTAAAACAAACCATAACCAATTTATTATAAAGAAAGCAGGTCCCATTAACGCATTGTTAGTGAAAACCTACTTAAATTTGTAAACGCAACAACATTTGTCTTTAACATGCTATATTTTTTAGTAATAATTCTTCCATTTTTAATTGCAATGGCTTATTTAATACATTTAAATAATAAGCTTAAGAGGCAATATGAGGAAATTGAAAAAGTACTTTTAAACTTAAAAAATGACCTTGATTTGCAAAACATCAAATTCCCTCTGGGAATCAATAAAGATTTTGTGGTTACTGACAATGCGATTAAAAGGCTAGAAAGCTTTCTGATGGCTTTGGAAGAGTATTTTGAGATAAAAAAATCAGTCGTTTCTAAAACCTATGCTCCCAAAAAGAGCAAGCTTGAAGCCTTAAAGAAAAGAGCTCAGGACCTTGCAAAAATTTCCAAAAAGGCAAAAGAAGAAGTGGCTAGCTAAAATTAGCTTTCAGCTTCAGCCGTCATTATTCTCTCATTTCCTAATAATTTCAGAGAAAATTCTTTCCAATTAACTTTTAAAGCACCATATTTTCACCTTCCATTTTTAGGATTTCTATTTATATACAAAAATATTTGAGGTTTAATAGTAGGTTTAAGCTATAAATTTGAGAAATTTGAACTTGATATCCAGCAGTTTAGCTTTATAGCCACAATAGTTAGAATGGCTCAAATAAAAAAGTGGGATATTAAACCAAAACAGAGAATTAAAGGGCGAGATTTTGAAATTTGACGATTTAAACTTAGAGGAAGATCTACAAGAAGGCATTAATGCAATAGGATTTTCCGATGCTACCCCCATCCAGGAATTAGCAATACCAATCATACTTGAGAATAAAGATTTAATAGCATGTGCCCAAACCGGTACAGGGAAAACAGCTGCTTATCTTTTACCTATTCTAAATAAGCTGGTTACCGAGCAGGGAGATTATATTAATACAGTAATCATAGCCCCTACCAGAGAATTGGCCAAACAGGTTGACCAACAACTGGAAGGCTTAGCCTATTTTACCCACACCAGCTCCATAGCCATTTATGGAGGAGGAGATGGAGCTTCGTGGTCAAGAGAAAAAAAGGCCCTTGATGAAGGTGCTGATGTGATTATTGCCACTCCAGGAAAATTGATTTCCCACCTTCGTCAGGGATTTGGAGATTTTACCAAACTCAAACACCTCATTCTAGATGAAGCGGATAGAATGTTGGAAATGGGCTTCTATGAAGATATCATGGAAATCATCAGTTATTTCCCAAAAGAAAGGCAAACCTTATTGTTTTCTGCTACCATGCCCGAAAGAATCCGGAAACTGGCAAATAATATCCTAAAAGAACCAGAGCAGGTAAATATAGCTATTTCAAAGCCTGCAGAAGGGGTGGTTCAAGCCGCATTTCTTACTTTCGATGATCAAAAAATTGAATTAATAAAATGGCTTCTTCAGGATGATGATGTGCCAAGTGCTGTGATTTTTTCTTCTACCAAATCGAATGTGAAGAAAATATGCAGTACACTGAAAAAAATTGGATTAAAAGCAGAGGAAATCCATTCCGACTTAGAGCAAAGTGAGCGTGAGGAAGTCTTAAGAGGTTTTAAAAACCAGACCTATTCCATTTTAGTAGCAACAGATATCATTTCCAGAGGAATTGATATTGATTCTATCAGCCTTGTAATTAATTACGATGTACCTCAGGAAGCAGAAGACTATATTCATAGGATAGGAAGAACCGCAAGAGCCGAATCTACAGGGGAAGGCATTACCTTCATCAATCAAAAAGATCAGTTTAATTTCAAAAAAATTGAAGAATTAATTGGTTTAGAAGTTCGAAAAGTACCATTACCCAAGCATCTGGGAGAAGGGCCTGAATACAACCCTGGAAAAAGAGGTGGAGGGGGAAAAAAATTTGGAAAAGGTAAATTTTTCAAAAAGAAAAAGCCATTCAGAAAGGATAAAAAGAGATAGAAATGTCACGAAATAGCTTTTTTATTCTCCTTCTGGTTATCATTGGATTTTCAGTAGTAGCTTATTCCTTTCTTGGAGGGTTTAAAAAAATCACCATTGCAGAAGTTGAAAACTTTTCCATAAAAGTAATTGGCAAGGAAGTTCGGGGAAGTACGCAGGGAGTTGATCTTAACAAACAAATGTACGATATCCGGAAAAAACTGGATGAAGATAAAATTGAAGGAGTATTCACAGCAATTTTTGAAGGCAACCCTGATGAATTGGATACCATCACTGCATTTGTAGGTGTAGTTCCGAAAGTTACCGGACATCTTCCAGAAGGTTTTTCTACTAAAAATATCGAGGCAAAAAAGGGTATAATCGGAATTATGAATTCCCATGTTTGGGTAGCCCCAAACCCCGTTGAAGTCAATAGCCAATTAATGGGTTTTGCAAAAACTAAAACCCTTTCCTCCCAGGATTTAATAATTGAGCAGTATTTTGCTTCAGATTCAGTTGTAACTACCATTCTTGTGGAATAAATTTATTTTAACCAAATGAAGAAAGAAACTTAATTATATCTGAAAATTTTTATTGTAAAGCTCCCATTTTCATGAAAATCAGGTCACCCTCCCCTATTTAAGGGTATTATTTAACCAATTATCAAGCAACCTTCCTATTTATTTCCCTTTGCTTTTGATCTTAAAGATTAATCCCTTTGTTTAGAGAATTAAAATAATACGGATAGTCGGATTTTGTAAACAGTGGAGTAATTTGGCATGTTTATCAAATCCACCTTTGCAATTCAATTATTTATTCCCAAAATAATATTCATCTGACATTCAAATACAACAACACCTAATTACCTTTACTCAATTTCTAATTTTTTTTCAGAAATTGAACATCCACCTTTTCAAATTTTTTAAGGTGCTAAAATGTTTCTATACAACTACTTATAAATTATAATTACCTGGTTATGAAATCTCATAAAATTGCCATTATAGGAGGAGGAAATCTTGGAGCCTCCATTGCTGAAGGAATCGCTAAGAGTGGTTTAATTTCACCTGATAAAATTACTGTTACCAGAAGAAAGCTGGATAAAATAGCTCACCTGAAAGACATTGAAATCAAAACAAGTAACAATAACAGGTTGGCTGTTGATAATGCTGATATTATTGTGCTCGCTGTTAAACCAAAACAACTGAAAGATGTGTTATACGAGATTCAACCTAAATTGAAACCGGGCAAACACATCCTTATTTCTGTGGTTACCGGAGTTAGTCTGGCTGATATGGGCAGTGTGGTTGGTGAAAATATCACTATTGTAAGGGCCATGCCCAACACCGCTATTGCTATTCAGGAATCAATGACTTGTATTGCTACCAATAATGCTTCAATCGAACAACAAGCTATTGTACTTTCTATTTTCAATAGTCTGGGAAAAGCTGTAGTAATTGACGAAAATTTGATGGCTGCAGCAACTGTACTAGGAGCATGTGGAATCGCTTATTCTTTAAGATTTATCAGAGCTGCATCACAAGGTGGAATAGAAATCGGTTTTAATGCTGAAATAGCCCAACTCATTGCTGCCCAAACCGTAAAAGGTGCAGCTTCACTTTTATTGGAAAGAGGTCAACACCCAGAAAGAGAAATAGATAAAGTTACCACTCCACAAGGTTGTACTATTGCGGGATTAAATGAAATGGAACATCAGGGATTCAGTTCTGCCCTGATCAAGGGAATTGGAACTTCTTTTAGTAAAATTGATAAAATCTCTGAGGATTTCTAAAAAAGAACATTTCATAGAAAAGGGCTTAAGTTTTCAAATTTGAAATCATAAGTCCTTTTATTTTTTATGAATTGTTAATTTCTACTTGTGAAAAACCAGTACAGGATATTCTGCTAATAAAGTCATTTTTCTGGTCATACTTGTGTGGAGCGCCTCCTGGAAAAAATTTCTATGATGGGTAAGCATAGCCAAAACATCTCCATTATTTACCCTCATATATTCTCTCAATCCTTCTTCCACATCATCATAAACTACCTGTTCAATTTTTACATCCAAATCGTAGTAAAATTCATCAAAAACATAATCCTTATACGATTTAAATATTTCCAATTTGGCAGGATTTCCTTTATGACTAACATGGATGATTGTCAACCTACAATTCAAACTATTGGCAAAATGAAGCAATTGTGTCAGACTTTCATCATCACCTATCTGGTAATTTGTTGCATAAACAATATTGTTGATTTCGGTATTATAATAATCTGCAGGGATAGCGAGTATAGGAATATCTGAATGTTCCATCACATGTACAGTATTACTTCCTCCAAGATATTCTGAAACATTCTGTACTCCCTGGGTGCCCATCAAAATTAAATCTATTTCTCGCTCTTCCGCCACTTTAGTAATACCATCATTCAAACTATCTAATTCAACAATATAATCACAATCGATAGCAAACTCTTTTGATGTTTCTGAACAAACCTTACTTAAGGTTTCCAAAGCCATATTCTGTATCTCAAGCAATTCATTGGAGGCAAAATCTTCCTTGGTTATTAAATTGGCTTCTGGAACCGCATGAAATAAGGTTAAAGAACCTCCTAATTTTCTTGTGAAGCTACCAGCAAAATTAATTGCATTTAAAGATGCTTCACCTAAATCTACAGGGCACAATATTTTAGTCATAATCCTCTTTCATTTGGTTTCAAATATAAGCTTGTTTAACTTTTGTTCTTTCGGCTGCAAAAAACCACAGAATGGTCTACCCGGTTCAAGCGCCTCAGTTCACAATAAAACTCGGCAATAGCAAAACCTTAAACTGATCATTTTCGCCTGGAAAAACAATACTTAAACAAGCTTTGACTAAAAATAAACAATTTTCCAGATATTTTTATTGATTTAAATCAGCAAGTACCTTGATTTCTTTCAATTCTGGTACCCCAAATTATTTTTCTTTTGATCCCTCTTCCAAATCACTCAATTGTATTTTCAGGGCATTGGCAGAAATCTGAATTTCCCTAATGGAAAAAGCCAGGGAAACCATTAAGAGCAAAAGGCTGATAGCAAAGGTGATTTTTCCCAAAACTATCTCCCCTGCAAATAGTAGGAACATACAAAAAACACAAAGGAACAAACTGGAAATTCCAATGCCCTGCATATTTCTAATCAGATATAATCTTTTATTTAAATTTTCTATCTGGCCCATTATTTTTTTGTTTGGTTCCTCAATATATTGAGAATGCAGATTTCTAATTAAGGAAGCAACCGCTAGAAATCTATTGGTATATGCCAAAAGCAAAAGAGAAATAGCAGGAAAAAGTAAAGCTGGAGTTGTTAGCGTAATTTCCATAAAGTGTCATTAGTTTCAGTTTAAAAGTACTACAATCTTTTTATTTTGGGAATTTGTTAATCAAGTTATTACAATTGTAAAAAAGGAACATATACTTTTTCAATCTTCTCACTTATTCTATAAAAATTAAATGGATAACAGACCAATTGGTATTTTTGATTCAGGTGTGGGAGGATTATCAATATGGAAGGAAATGGTTGGTTCTTTGCCCAATGAATCCATTTATTATTATGGGGATTCCAGAAACTGTCCGTATGGACCAAAGAAGCCAAAAGAAATAAAGCAACTTTGTGCCAATATCACAAAATTTCTTTTGGAAAAAAATTGCAAAATGATTGTGGTAGCCTGCAATACTGCTACAAGTATTGCTATTTCCACTCTCAGAAAATCATTTCCTATTCCATTTATAGGAATAGAACCAGCCATAAAGCCCGCAGCCTTACATACAAAAAGTGGTAAAATTGGAGTGCTAGCCACATTAGGTACCATAAAAGGAGATTTATTTAATGCAACTAAAAGCAGATATACCGAAAATATTGAAGTAGTGGAACAAATTGGTCATGGATTAGTTGAACTCATTGAGACTGGAAAAGGAGAATCGGAGGAGATGGAGGAATTGCTAAATGAGTATTTAAACCCAATGATGGCAAATGGAGTAGATAAAATTGTACTTGGCTGTACTCATTATCCTTTTATTAGTAATTCTATCCTTAAAATCATAGCTGATAAAGCCGATCTAATTAATCCAGCTCCGGCAGTAACCCAACAAATTTTAAGGATATCGGATAAAAATCAGCTACAAGCTTCCGCACCAACCTCACCAGAATATAAGTTTTATATTTCAGGAAATAAACAGAATTTTGAGCAGTTTTTTTATGAGTCTTTTAGTAATTTTGATAAGGAAATAAAATTTTTAAAAATTTAAAAAACTACCAACTACTATCTAAAACTGAATTATATGTTGATTTAGTTGGAACAATCGATTTAACATTCATCCATCATTTCAATAATTTTTAACCAAAAAATTTAAACATCATGAGTCAAAATTCAAAAGTATTATTAGCTGCAATTGCAGGCGCTGCTATTGGGGTAATTGCTGGAATTATGGTAGCACCAGCCAGCGGAAAAGATACCCTGGATGACCTTTCAAAAAAAGCAGAAGAATTAAAAGATGATTTGGAAGATATTGCTGCAAAAGGAAGAAAATCGGTAAGGGAAATAAGTGATACCGTCACCGACAATCTGCAAAAAAATATTAATGGGCTTAAAAAAGAGGTCTCCAGAGCTAAAGACAGTTAAATTAGGAAAGGGGAAAATTCCCCTTTTTTTCAACCCCTCATTATCCTTTTCATTCTTTTTTTCAAGTCTTTAAAAATTATCCCTTCATAAATTCCTGGAAAAAGTCTAACGATTTTGTCAATTTTCCAGGCATCTGAACCGATGAGTAACCTGGGTTTATCTTTCTGAAGCGCTTTTATGATTTGTCTGGCAGCCTCTTCCGCAGTAGTCGGTGCCATTTTATCAAATTTTTTAGCTTCAAAATTCTTATTATTTTGATTTCCCCCTTTAGAGTTTCGAATAATATTGGTTTTTATCCCTCCAGGATGCACCGACATTACCTTCACATTAGTATTTACCAATTCTTGTCGAAGGTTTTCATTAAATCCTCTTACTGCGAATTTTGTAGTAGAATAAGTACCATGTCCAGCAAAACCAGTGATACCAAAAATACTGGACAAATTGATAATACTAGCAGTGGGTCGGGATTTCAGATGCGGTAAAAAGCTTTTAGTCATATAAATAACACCCCA
>JAHQVQ010000270.1 GCA_019634305.1 Flammeovirgaceae bacterium
CATCATAATGAATTCCTGAAATATTCCCTCGAACCTTTCCAAATTTGGATGGTTAACAATTTTTTTGAGCTTATATTTGCGCCTTTAAAATAGGACAACCATACCCAAAAAAAAACCAAAAACAACCTCTGCGAACAAGTTGTTTTAATGAATAAAACCTTGTTCCAATATTACCTATTGAAACACAAGCAATTAGCGCAAAAAGGACACAAATGAAAGCACTCAATTTGAATTACTTCGATCAGTTTGAAAACCGCCACAATAGTCTTGAACCAGCAGAAATTCAGGAAATGCTTGAGGCAGTGAAGGCAGAAAGTCTGGAAGAATTGATTGAACAAACTATTCCTTCTAAAATCAGATTAGAGAATCAGCTGGATTTGCCAAAAGCAAAAACAGAATTCCAATTTTTAAATGAGTTTAGAAAAATTGCTTCCAAGAATAAAATATTCAAAAGTTATATAGGACTGGGTTATCATGATTGTATTACACCTCCGGTAATTTTGAGAAATATTCTGGAAAATCCTGGATGGTATACTGCTTACACTCCATATCAGGCAGAAATTGCCCAGGGAAGGCTGGAAATGTTATTGAACTTCCAAACTCTTATAACTGACCTTACCCACATGGATATTGCCAATGCCTCACTTTTGGATGAGGGAACTGCTGCGGCTGAAGCCATGAGTATTTTTCAGGCATTTAGCAGTCGAAAGAAAAAGGGCGCATTTAAGTTCTTTGTTTCTAATAGTTGCCATCCCCAAACTATTGATGTTTTAAGAACCAGAGCCAAGCATATTGGAATCACTTTAGTTACTGGAAATCACCTTGAAGTGGATTTAACCAATCCGGAATTATTCGGAGTTTTGGTGCAATACCCTATGTCGCAAGGTAATGTAATGGATTATACCAATTTCATTTCAGCTGCCCATGAATCGAACGTATTGGTGGCAGTTGCTGCTGATTTACTGAGTCTTACCCTCCTAAAAGCTCCGGGAGAAATGGGAGCAGATGTTGTGGTTGGTTCTGCTCAAAGATTTGGCGTTCCTTTAGGATATGGCGGACCTCATGCCGGGTTTATGGCTGCAAAAGAAGATTTTAAAAGGTTATTGCCAGGAAGAATCATTGGTGTGTCAAAAGATGCTGATGGAAACACTGCCTACAGAATGGCACTGCAAACCAGAGAGCAACATATAAAAAGAGAAAGAGCTACTTCAAATATTTGTACTGCTCAGGTACTATTGGCTGTAATGGCCTCAGCATATGCTGTTTATCATGGAGCAAATGGTTTGAAATCTATTGGGGAAATGGTTTATGGTTTAACCAGATTGTTGGCCATTTCCCTAGGAAAACTTGATATCAAAGTCATTAATGATCAATGTTTCGATACTTTACAAATTGATTTGGGCGGTTCCGATAAAGCTGCTTCTCTAAAATCATTAGCAGAAGAAAGGGGAATTAACCTTAGGTATTTGAAAGATGGTACAGTTGGTGTTTCCCTCAATGAAGTCACAAGAATTGCCGATGTTGTAGAATTAGTACAGCTTTTTGCAGATGCAGTAACTAAGAAAGTTGACTTTGACATTCAGGAATTGGCTTCACAAATTACTTCTGGAATTGATGATGATTTGCAACGAAAAACAGCCTATCTCACTCATCCTGTATTCAACACACATCATTCAGAGCATGAAATGTTGCGATATCTGAAGCAATTGGAAAATAAGGATTTATCACTGGTACATTCCATGATTTCTCTAGGATCGTGTACCATGAAATTGAATGCCACTACTGAAATGATACCTGTAACCTGGCCGGAAATTGGTAAAATTCACCCTTTTGTTCCTTTAAACCAGGCAGAAGGTTATCAGGAAATTATTGGAGATCTTGGAAAGTGGCTGGAAGAAATCACTGGATTTGCAGGAATATCCTTCCAACCCAACTCAGGGGCACAGGGAGAATATGCAGGTCTCTTAGTGATAAAAGCGTATCATGAAGCCAAAGGGGAAACTCACAGAAATGTGGTGATCATTCCTTCTTCTGCTCATGGAACGAACCCGGCAAGTGCTGTGATGGCAGGGATGAAAGTAGTGATCACAAAATGTGATGAAAATGGTAATATCGATCTGGAGGATTTAATGACGAAGGCTGAAGAACACAAAGATGATCTTTCAGCTTTGATGGTTACCTATCCATCAACTCACGGAGTTTTTGAAGAAGAAATTATTGAAATTTGTAATATTATCCATACTCATGGGGGAAGGGTTTATATGGATGGTGCTAACATGAATGCACAAGTTGGCTTAACAAATCCGGCCAATATTGGAGCTGATGTTTGCCACTTAAACCTGCATAAAACTTTCTGTATCCCACACGGTGGTGGCGGACCTGGAATGGGCCCAATTGGTGTGGTAGAGGATTTAGTTCCTTACCTTCCCGGCCACGTAGAGGTGGAATTAGGAGGAGAGCAATCTATTCATGCTGTGTCAGCTGCGCCTTGGGGAAGCGCCAGTATTTTACCTATTTCATATGCCTATATTACCATGATGGGTACAAAAGGATTAGAGAATGCTACAAAGCATGCTATCCTTAATGCCAACTACATGAAGTCCAGACTGGAAAATCATTATCCAGTTTTATTTACAGGTAAAAAGGGAAGAGTCGCTCACGAGATGATTGTTGATTGTAGAGCATTCAAAGCCTTTGGAATAGAGGTAGAAGATATCGCTAAGCGATTGATGGATTATGGTTTTCATGCGCCTACTGTATCTTTCCCGGTAGCTGGCACGCTTATGATTGAACCAACAGAAAGTGAAACCAAGGCTGAAATTGACAGGTTCTGTGATGCTATGATCGCCATTAGAAAAGAAGTGCAAGAAGTAGAAAATGGTACAGCTGATAAAATGGAGAATGTATTGAAAAATGCTCCTCATACAGCTAACATGGTAATGGCAGATAATTGGGAAAAGCCTTATTCCAGAGAAAAAGCTGCATATCCTCTTCCATACATTGCTCTGAATAAATTCTGGCCTAGCGTACGCAGAATAAACAATGCTTTTGGGGATAGAAATTTAATTTGTAGCTGCTTGCCAGTAGAGGACTTTATAGAAGAATCTGCATAAATCAGAAATAAAATTTATGCTAAAAATCAGGCTATAGGAATTTAAAAATTTTCTATAGCCTTTTTCTTTTCAAATTACCGTCAAATCATCCTTCGATTTAATCCTCAATTTATCCCACTTCAGATGTAAGTATTTGGTGAATGCCCCGTTATACCAGAGCCTTTTTCACCTAAGAACCAAGTATTTACAATACGATGAGATTTTTTACCAATTCAAATATTGAACGAGCCAAGATATATTTATTAAGCTTAGCTGTATCCCTATTTTTTTTTTCCTGCACTAGTAATTCTCAGAAGGAATCCCTCAAAATAAATAAAGGAGTTCTAGACCTGCAAGAATGGGATTTATTAGAGAATGGAAATGTAAAATTAAATGGAGAATGGGAGTTTTATTGGAAAACGCTAATTACTCCCGAAGAGACAACTCAAAATTTATCAAATCCTGAATTTATAAACGTTCCAAGTGATTGGGATAAAAAAGAAATTAATGGTGAAAAACTATCAGGCGATGGATATGCTACCTACAGAGCAAAAGTTAAACTTCATAAAAACGACCGATACATTGGACTTTATATTGATATGCCCAGTACAGCATTTCAATTGTACGTGAATGGGATCAATTACGGAAGCGCTGGAGAAATTGGGACTGATAAAGTTTCTACTACTCCCTTATTCAAGAAACATCTGGCAAAAATTATTACTGAAGAAGATGAATTAGATATTGTCCTTCAGGTGGCCAATTTCCATCATTTATCAGGAGGTTTACGAACCGAAGTGCTAATAGGAGAAATGGAAACCTTGGAGAACAGTATAGAGATGGAAAATACCTGGGTAATTATGATATTGGGAAGTATTTTTATAATGGCACTTTACCATTTGGGGATATTCATTTTAAGAAAAAAACACCTTACTCCATTATTCTTCAGTTTATTTTGTTTGTGTATTTCTATTAGAATTGGAGTAATTACAGAACCATTTCTTACTTATTTTTCTTCCATCAGCTGGTTAATAGGCATTAAAATAGAATATGCCTTTTTCTATTTATCACTTCCTGCATTTGCATGGTTTGCCCATGCAGTATTTAAAGATGAGGTTAATAAAAAAGTAGTTCTTGGATTAACTTATATTGGAGGGGCAGTTGCACTGGTTACTGCATTGACCTCACCAAAAATCTTCCGGTTATTTTTAGTTCAATACCAGGTTTTGATAGTAGTTTCCTGTATCTATTTTATTTACTGTATCATACAAGCAATTCGAAATAAAAGGAAAGGATCAATTACTTTCCTAGTAGGTTGGGGAATTTTATTCCTTACTATTTTTAATGACATACTTTATACCAATAATGTAATAGAGACAGCTAACCTAGTTTCCTTTGGTCTGTTTATTCTGATTTTCTCTCAGGCTTTTATACTTTCTGCCAGGTTTGCTAATGCCTTTAAGGAAAATGAAGTACTTACCGAAAAATTAGGAGATACCAATAAAAATCTAGAATTAAAGGTAGAAGAGCGTACCAAAACATTACAGGAGACCAATCTTTCTCTGGGAAAAAAGAACAAGCAGATTACGGAAAGTATTCAATATGCCAGCAAAATTCAAAATGCGATTTTAACAGACACACAATTCAATAATCATGATGCTGTGCCTGAGTTCTTTGTGTTTTTTAAACCAAGAGATATCGTTAGTGGCGATTTTTACTGGATAAAACAAATTGGCGATTCTATTTTATTTGTAGCTGCCGATTGTACAGGGCATGGTGTTCCTGGAGCTTTTATGAGTATTCTGGGAATAGCCTATCTCAATGAAATAGTTTCAGAAACCAAATACAAGAGACCCGATATTATTCTAAATGAGCTAAGGGATAAAATTAAAAAGTCATTAAACCAGACTTCCAAACTTGGTTCTAACAAAGACGGGATGGACATCGCCATTTGCGAGATTGACTTAAAAAACAAGAAGCTGAAATTTGCCGGAGCATATAATCCACTTTATTTGATAAGAGATAAAGAGTTATTAAGACTCAAAGCGGATAAAATGCCTATTGGTGTCCATAAGATTGAAGAGCCATTTACCCATAAAGAAATGGACTTGGAAAAAGATGATATGATTTATATCTTCTCCGATGGATTCCAGGATCAGGTTGGTGGAGAGCAAGGCCAAAAGCTAATGGCTAAAAAATTCAAGGAAATGTTACTGGATATTCATGATGATTCAGTTGAAGAACAGAAAAACCATTTGGAACACTCCTTTAAACATTGGAAAGGAGATCATAAGCAAATTGATGATGTACTAATATTAGGATTACGTATTAATGAAATGTACTCCAATACAAATCTGATTCCTAAGGCAATCACAAATATTGATTCGGAATAAATCATCGTTTACTTTTTTTAATTAATTCACTGGCAGTGAGTGTGTTTTATATAGATCATTGCCTCAAACTCTTTAGCAAGGAGGTATTTTCTTTCCCAAAGCCTTTTAGATTCATAATCAAAGGAAGCTCCTACTCCATGAATAACTTGCGTTTGGCTTAACCAATCATACACTGCGGGAGATTGCATGGAAGTATTAAAATCCAGAAACAGATAATTCTTGTTAAGTTTGCCTAATACATCTGAAAAATATCCCTGATCAAAAGCTGGAAGTGTAAATTCTTCAATTTCCCCATTTTCATTTTCTGACCATTTTTTAGAATTAAATGCTCCGCTACTAAAATCAAAACCTATAGAATATAATTCATCTTTGAACTGATAATTAAGAAATCCTCCCATTTGACCTCCTGATTTTGAAATATGACCATTATGTGTCCAAACCATCACTTTCTTGTCTTTCCCTTCAAAATCCAAAATCCATTTTAAATTTTCCGCCATATACTCATCCCTTTTAGGTTTACCCTTATTCTGAGAATTCCAGTATTTTTGCCAAAGCATGTCCTTATGATGTTCTGCTATTTTCCATTCTCTGTATTCGATGGAAATTTCATTTGCTGGTTTCATTTCCAGTAGTATGACCTCCATATTTTCAATGGTAGGCCTATCCAAAACATAATTAACAGGGTGTGATCCTTTACTAAACTCAGGAATATCTACCTCCTTATTTCCTTGATGAAAATATAAGGACAAAGCTTCGGCAGCCTTTAAACATTGCTGCATATCAAAACCATAAAATTTAATCTTCTTATCCTCATCTTTTGTTTTCTTATTGTACTTCCTCATCCATTTGAGGAGTTCAAGAACCTCTTGGGAGTTCCAGGGCCACTTATCAAAATTTGCCATAGCCTCTTCCCCCGTTCCTTTTCCATATAAAATATAATTGTTGATCGGCACACAGGCAGCAAAATCATCCTCAATAGCAAAAAGGGTAAATCCCATTTCTTCTACCAAAAACTTAAACATCCGGTGTTTCATGGTAAAGAATTCCTTAGTACCATGGGTTGCCTCTCCCATCAGAACAATATTCTTATTACCTATAAACTTTTTGAGAGGCATTAAATCTTCATGATGTTTTGTTTTCCAGGAACAACAGTTTTTAATTCAACTGTGTTTTCTTCTAAAGATCTTAACAGTTGCTTTTCATCCTCGGTAAGAAAAGGGAGAATAAACACAAGCATTGCAGAGGCAAAAAAGAATACTTTGGAAATCATAAGGATTTAAATTTAGTCTGGAATAGAATATTACTAGGAAAGTAAAAGACACTCATTTTATTAGTAATAATTTGATGCCCTAATATAATTAAAAATAAACCAAATATAAATTCTAATTTTAACTTAATAACAAATTATTATACTGATATAAAATTATAGAAACATTCATTTTCCAGAGGGTATATTTAAAGGTTCCTGCTCTTAATTGTAAAATTAACAATTTTGCTATTTAATTTTGTAGCTAAGTTGTTGGATAGAATTAATCACCATAATAATTGCCACAACCACTTGATTTTGGGAGAAAATATCCCAACACAAAAAAATAAAGGGATTTAGTTATCAAAGCATACAAAAACCAAATTACTGAAAATGAATAACTTTTTTTTAAAGCTATCCTTTATTACACTTTGTTTTATGGTGTATTTCTCACCAGCTTTTCTCCAAAACTCATCCAAAATTTCCCTACAATATGAAAACACTCCTTAAGAAGGAAACACGAGCATTCCCGAATTTATGAGCAAAACTTTAAAAAGCACTTCCCTTCAATCCCTTCAAAAAGTTCTGGAATTTTTATGTTTATTAATCATAAATAGATGTGCAGAATTAAATATACTTAATAAGTGCCACAACTTTTTGATAATGAGATAAAAGTACTCAATATAAAATAGTACTGGTACTTAATAAAAAATAATTAGCTTATTTAATTTGCAATGGAAAAGGGAAATGCAGCTGGTAAAGACAACTAAAAACAAAAAAACCCTTCTGAGTTAACAAAAGGGCTTCAAAATAAAAGTAGTAATTTTCTAGCCTAGGTATTCCGAGAGTAATCCACTTCTTTCTCTTCCTCTTAATTTCTTAATCGCCTTTTCCTTAATTTGTCTTACCCGCTCTCTAGTTAAACCAAGCTCTTCACCAATTTGTTCCAAAGACTTAGGATGATCACCACCAATTCCAAATGACATTCTTAATACTTGTTGCTCTCTACTTGTAAGTGTAGACAGCGCCCTTTCAGTTTCAATTTGTAATGAATTAGTATAGGCAAGATCCTTATCTGTAGTATCAATGTTTTTGTTTTCCAAAACATCAAGCAATGAATTGCTTTCCCCATCCTGAAATGGTGCATCCATTGAAAGTTGTTTTGAACTTAAACTTAAAGTATTCGTGATATCGTTTGGCTCCATTTCAAGAATATCAGAAAGTTCTTCCGCTGTTGGCTCCCTTTCGTATTTTTGTTCAAGCTCTGCAAAAGTTCTGTTGATTTTGCTTAAAGCTCCCGTTCTGTTTAAGGGTAACCTTACTATTCTCGATTGTTCAGCCAATGCCTGCATAATAGATTGTCTGATCCACCATACTGCATAAGAAATGAATTTAAAACCTCTGGTTTCATCAAATTTTTGAGCTGCTTTTACCAATCCCAGATTTCCTTCGTTGATGAGGTCATTTAATGACAAGTTTCTGTTTTGGTATTGCTTCGCTACTGAAACAACAAACCTTAGGTTAGCTTTTGTAAGTTTTTCAAGGGCTACTTCATCTCCTTTCTTGATCCTAACAGCTAGCTCTACTTCCTCTTCCGGAGTCAAAAGCTCTACTTTGCTAATTTCGTTAAAGTATCTTTCAAGAGATTGACTTTCCCTGTTGGTAATAGTCTGAGTGATTTTAAGTTGCCGCATTATCTAAATATAAATTTTTAAGTTACAATTACCGATTGAATTAGTTAATAAAAAATTATAGAGGTTCACACCACTCACTTTTGTAAGTGCAGGTATGATATTAAATACATTGTTTAGTGAGAGAGTCTCAATCATCCAATTGATCATAGATCAAGTTTTCAACAAACGGGGATAGTTGCCATAAATAAATTTATTGGCTTAAGAGAGTTTATTATATGTGACGGAAAAAAGGTAGTAGTTTTATGTAATATTAGTGTTCTTTATTGTTAGTTGTTATAGCTAAATAGTATATGGGTGATCTTTATTTCATTTTCATATTTCTCCTTCTCTTATCTGTCAACTTCAAGCCTTCTGGATTTATTTATCTTTTCTCCCCAAATTCTACAATAAATACCAGCAGGCTCACAAAGGTACAAAGAAAATAGAACGTGTGTCAAGTTTAATTGTAAACTTTTTTAGAAAAAAATGTTTTTTTTTAAGTTAAATTGAAAAATAATGTTATAAACGATCCAAAGTTTCATTGATCTCCCTCCTTTTTTGTCATTTCGCAATTGTCCGTTAGCGAACAAAATTGACCGCTATCGGACAATTCACCATCAACATAAACTACAAAATACAGCACTTAATAATCTGATTACCAATCATATACATCAATGGTATTGAAATTGCAAACAATTTGTTATCAATTATTTAAATTCTGAGATAACATTACCCCTAAAAAGTTTTTAGGATGTTTTTAGGATTGATTTTCCCCAGTTGATTTACCATTCTACTTTTTTTTGACTGCCACCCGGTTTCAATTTTACTCATGTAATTATTATGCTAAAAAATTACCTAAAAGTTGCCCTCAGAAGCCTGAATAAAAATAAGGTTTATACAATTATCAATATTCTTGGCCTTTCAGTAGGACTGGCCTGTTGTATTCTAATTCTGCTCCATGTACAGGATGAATTGTCTTATGATAAATTTCATAAAAATGCGGGTAACATTTACCGTGTGGCCCTGGAGCGGAAATACCCAAGTCACTCCACCCTTTATGCCATCATTCCCCACTCTTTTTCCAAAGTAATAGAAGCTGATTACCCCGAAGTAGAATCAGCCACCAGGCTTTTTTATTTCCCTGGAAATACTGTTTTCAGGTATGAAGATAAAAAAGGCAATCTCAATATTTTTGAAGAGAAGAAATTTGTACAAGCAGATTCTAATTTTTTCGATATTTTTTCCATCCCTTTAATTAAAGGTAATAAAACCGAAGTACTGAAAAATCCTAATTCGGCCGTATTAACTGAGGAAACCGCCAAAAGATATTTCGGAGATAAGGACCCGATTAACCAGGTCATTAAAACTCAAAATGCAGATTTTATAGTGACAGGAATCTGTGAGAACATCCCTTCAAACAGTCATTTCGATTTCGATATCCTTGCCGGAATTGCCAGTAATCAGTTTTTACAAAACCTGAATTTTATTGGTTTTTCAGCCTATACCTATGTTGTATTAAAAGATAAATCTTCTCCTGCAAAACTGGAATCAAAGTTACCAGAAATGGTTTTGAAATATGCAGCTCCGCAAATAGAGCAAAACATGGAAATTTCTTATCAATCCTATCAGGAAGCGGGAAATGGCTATCGGTATTTCCTTCAAAACATTCAGGATATACACCTACAATCTCAGCTGGAAGCCGAAATGAAAGTGAATGGATCTATGTCTATGGTTTATATTCTTATTTCCATAGCCCTATTTATTTTAATGATTGCCTGCATTAATTTCATGAATCTTACCACAGCCAGATCATCGGAAAGAGCGAAAGAGGTAGGTATTAGGAAATCATTAGGCTCGTTTAAAAAGCAACTCATTTTCCAATTCCTCACCGAATCGGTTTTAGTGAGTCTCATCAGCCTGGTGATTGCCTTTGTTATTATCAGTATGGTGTTACCAGCTTTTAATAATCTTGTCCAAAAAGAACTTGTTTTGGATATTAGTCATTGGGATTATATTCTTTTTACAATCGTTTTCTCTTCCTTTATTGGATTAATAGCGGGTAGTTATCCTGCTTTTGTAATTTCCTCCTTCAGTCCAGTCACTATTTTAAAAGGAAAAATAATTAATAACGTAAAGGGAGCATGGCTAAGAAATGGATTGGTGGTTTTTCAATTTTCCATATCAATTATTTTAATTGCAGGCACCCTTGTGATCAATGACCAACTGAAATATCTATTTGAAAAGGATTTGGGTTTCCAGAAAAGTAATATGATCATAGTAGAAAGGGCTTTTGCACTTCAAGATAAACTGGAAATTTTCAAAGATCAGGTTCGAAATATGGCTGAGATTGAGAATATTGCTTCCACTACCCTTATGCCGGGAAACGACCAGTTCTTTGGAAGCATTTTCACTCCAGAAGGCAAAACAGAAGCCTTTACCACCAAGACCATGGTGATTGATGAAGACTTTGAAGAAACCTTAGGATTTCAGATAGTAGAAGGTCGGGATTTTTCCGATAATTATAATGATTCAGCTACGATCCTCCTAAATGAAAAAGCTGTTCAGGTATTGGGCATTGAAAACCCAATTGGTTCCAGACTTTCAGTAAGACAACTCAATGCAGATGTAAATCCGACTTATACTGTGGTTGGCATTGTGAAAAATTTCCACTTCCAATCATTAAAAGATAATATTAGTCCGCTTGCAATGCTCAGCACTGATAACCCCAATCACCCACAAACCAGCTTTTTGGTCATCAGGTCAGGCACTACTGAAGTAAGTAAAATCCTTAGTAATGTAGAAACGATTTGGACTCAATTCCTTCCAGAAGAGCCATTTACCTACAGCATTTTTGAAGAGGATTTAATGCAACAATACAAGCCAGAAAATACAACATCCAGAGTTTTTGTTATCTTCTCTTTTCTGGCAATTATGATAGGCTGTGTTGGTTTGTTCGGGTTGGCTGCCTATACTGCCAGCAAAAGAACAAAGGAAATTGGAGTTAGAAAAGTTTTAGGCGCAACCGTATTTTCAGTTGTTTTTATGCTCTCTAAGGAATTTACAAAGCTGATTCTATGGGCCATGGTTATTGCAATTCCAGTAGCTTATGTTTTGATGGACTGGTGGTTACAGGAATTCCCATATAAAATTGAATTAAATATTGGGGTGTTTGTCCTTTCTGGCATTTTAGCCTTGATAATAGCCTGGTTAACAGTTAGCTATCAATCTATAAAAGCGGCTATAAATAATCCTGTAAAATCTCTTAAAGTAGAATAAACAGAACCTCCTGAAGTTTATTCAGGAGGTTCTGTTTATTCTACTTTACCCAAAGGAAATAAATAACCCACCGAAAAATTGATTACCTGATTCTGGGAACTAAGAGGAGCTCCTTCAGATTCTCTATCAATAATGTTATTGAGGCCCATCGTTCCTCTTCCTTCAAATTGGAAGGTGCCTTTCAACATATCAATAGTCAACCCCAAACCTACTGTTACACCAAATTCTACAGGTTTAGCAGTCCCTTCATCATAGGGAAAAGTTGGTTCTATAACAGTTGACTGGTCTTCCCTTGTATCATTCGTAGTGTTAGTTGCAGAAAGAAGGTAACTCAAATGTGGCCCAAAATTCAAAAAGTATTTCACTCTTTTTTTACCAACATAAATATTAGTCAGAATTGGAAAGTCTATATAATTGTATCGCATGGTAAAAGACAAATTTGGATCAATTTCTCCATTGCTGTTCCTTGTCAATTCAGTCCAGCCTTTTTGGGAATAATTGAGCTCTGCCTGCAACCCCACGTTAGGGTTAGCAGATACTTTAAACATTAGCCCTCCAAGATACCCTGAGAGAACTTCTGATGTATTCAGATTTGGGTCAAGCACTATCTGCGAACTATTATACCCTCCTTTTATACCTATCCACACTTGTGCATGCGAAGTAAATGCAAAGCAAAAAAACAATGAAACAAATAATAGTAAACAGTATTTCTTCATCTATAAATATTTTTTGAGATTAGCTAACTGGATCAATTATATCCTAAAAAACCAACTGGTTCAATTCAAGGTCATCAAATCTAAAGTCTACTGGAGGCATAATTAATTCATAATAATTTGACCAACCTATTATATTAATTATTTTGCGTGTAAATAAAATTCTAAAATAAGATCAATATTTACCTTTTCCCGAAGCTTAAATTAGATGCACAAAAATAACTTTAATCGTGGCAATCACCTTATTTTTTTAAATTCAGTCCTTTTTTTTATTCTTATTTCACTTTTAGGGTATGCACAAAGTGAAAATTCCTTAAAAATTTCCAGAGAAATTGAAGAATCATTCCATTCTGAATTTCTTGAGAAATGGTATCCATTGAGTATCGATAAAAAAAAAGGAGGCTATTTTTCCCTATTAACTTATCAATGGAAAAAGGGGAAAACTCAAAATAAGATGCTAGTCACCCAGTCGAGGCATGTCTGGACCACTTCAAAAGTAGCATTGATGTATCCGGAGAAAAAAGATCTCTATTCCAGTTATGCTGCACACGGTGTGAAATTTCTAAAAGAAAAAATGTGGGATGAAGAATTTGGTGGATTTTATATGATGGTTGATAGGAAAGGAGAACCACTTTCTTCTAACTATAAAGATGAAAAAAGGGCTTATGGTAACTCCTTTGCCATCTACGGGCTTTCAGCTTATTATGAACTAACAAAAGATGAATCGGCACTTGAATTGGCTAAAAGAACTTTCCTGTGGATGGATAAAAACTGTCATGATGGTAAATATGGAGGTTATTTTGAACAACTCCATCGAGATGGTTCACCAATTAAAGCAGGAGGAAGTGAATTGTTTGATAAAATTGGCTATGGTAAAAAAGATTACAATTCTTCTATTCATATTCTGGAAGCTTTTACGAACCTTTATAAGATTTGGCCAGATGCACATTTAAAGCTAAGGCTTACTGAAATGTTGGAAATTGTAAGGGATAGAATTATAACGGACCAGGGTTATATGCTTATGCTTTTTCATCCAGACTGGACTTATATTCCCTTTACAGAATATCAGGTTCCCGAAGAAAGAAAATATGTATTTGATCACGTTACTGCCGGGCATGATGTAGAAACTGCTTTTTTACTACTGGAGGCAAGTCATGCACTTGACTTGAAACATGACAAAAAAACAATGAAAAAAGCTAAACTAATGG
>JAHQVQ010000271.1 GCA_019634305.1 Flammeovirgaceae bacterium
TATGATGATCTGATTGGATTGTTTATGTATTCATTGTACCTTTCACCTGATCTTGAATTTTAACTAACTTGATATTCCAGGGATATTAAATTTTCTATGAAAACCAGCCACATTACGAGTATTGGAGTAGCAGTTCCGGAAGCAAAATTCTCTCAGGAGGCGATTGCAGATACCATGGCAGATTTAATCAATCTGGATGAGGAAAAAAGACGAAACCTTCAAATTCTTTATCGGGCGACTGGTATAAAATATAGGCATTCCGTAATTGGTAATCTGGAAAGTGGGGATTTTAAGAATTTCTTTTTGTCGGGTGATAACCACAACCAATTCCCTGGAGTAGCTGCCAGAATGGAAGTTTATAAAAAGGAAGCTATTAAATTAAGTCTAAAAGCTATCCAAAATGCCATTACAAATCTTGGGACTTTTAAACCGCAACAAATTACCCACCTGATTACGGTAAGTTGCACAGGCATGTATGCCCCAGGACTGGATATTGAAATAATTGAACAACTCCAACTCAATTCCCATACCCAGCGAACGGCTGTTAATTTCATGGGTTGCTATGGTGTTTTTAATGGGTTGAAACTGGCAGATGCCATTTGCCGGGCGGAAGAAAATGCTAAAGTGTTGCTGGTTTCGGTGGAATTATGCTCTCTGCATTTGCAAAAAAGTGAAGATTCGGATGATTTATTATCGGCTTCCATTTTTGCTGATGGCGCTGCTGCAGCAATTATAGAATCTCAGCCTAGTGCCGATTTGTCCTTATCTCCTTTAAGTTTTTATTGTGATTTGTATCCACAGGGCAAGGAAGACATGGTTTGGGAAATCGGAAACTTTGGATTTGAAATGAAACTTTCTGCCTATGTTCCCGGCTTGTTGGGCAAGGGAATTAATACTTTAGTGGAAAATCTCTTAAAGCAATTAGGTTTAAAACTGGCTGATATCCATCACTTCGCCATCCATCCCGGAGGAAAGAAAATACTGGCAGAAATTGAAAAGGCTCTGGAACTTGAAAGGGAACAAAATGAAGCTGCTTACCAGGTGCTAAGAAATTATGGAAATATGTCCTCCGCTACCATCCTTTTTGTAATCAAAAAAATTCTGGATCAACTCCATTCAGGAAACAAAAATCAAAACCTATTGGGAATGGCATTCGGTCCCGGATTGACCATGGAGTCTATGCTTTTGAGGGTTTGTTAAAGTAAGATTTTGGTTGTTTGAATTAAAGCTACTAAGTCGATTTAAAAATCCTACGATAGAGATTCGACTTAGCAAAAGTCGAATAGCGTATATTTCCCATCACTTACTGGTTTCTGTTTGTAACTTAAGCCAGAGGTAGAATCAATATAGGGAAAGTACAATTTTATTTTTGTTGATAGTACCCTTCTTTTTCTGGATTTTGGTCAATTGGGTATGATTAGAAAATTTTCAATGCATCACCTCAGACTTCGAAAAGGAATTTGGATTGATTTTGAAATTGATTGATAGGAAAGAATTTGCCCAGTTTTTTTGTTTGATGTTGGTATAGTTTTCCAAAACATACCATGAAATCAGGGCAGTGAATATTCCAATTAATGACCCGCAAAATGTATCGATAAAAAAATGATGTAAAAGGTAAATTCTGGAAACTCCTACCAAAATTGCAAGTGAGAATATGGGTAGGATAAAGCGCTTGCGATTGAAGATTAAAATCACCAAAATGGCTAATGCAAAGGCTGAGGCTGTGTGGCCTGATGGAAATGAATTACTATAATATAAATCTACGCCTTCTACCAGGTTCAGGTTAGACAAATCGCCAAAATAACCCAGTGGTCTTTTGGCTTCAAAAAATATAAATTGTTTGAAAAAGTAGACCACTATTCCATGCACAAGGCCAACAATTGCTACCAGAGTCGCATAATAAAATCTAATAAACAGGAAGGAAATAAAAGCAAAACCGAAAATTATTCCATTTCCCATTACAGTGAAGTATTTGAAGAAAAAATCAAAATACAGGTTATGGGAAGCATTGAGGGTTAAGCAGAAACTTCCCTTTTCAAAAAATATTAAAGGGAATAAAAACAAAACATAAACGGAAATTGAAATGGAAAACAGTTTGGTAAAGCCTTTTTTATCCATTTTTACTGTGACTTAGAATTAATAATTTCTAAGTCAAAGTAAAAGCCTGTTTGTTAAAATATGATAAATTTAAAAACAACAATATATCAATATTGAATGCTTATTATAAATGAAGTAATACCAGTAGGAGATAGGATTAAAGAAATAGATTATTTGTTTGATTTTAATTAGCGATTTTTTTAAACGAAGTTAAATGAGGCATAAAAAAATAACCACCGATCCCAAATTTTAGTTTTTAGGAATTCGATGGCCTTTTATTCTGTATTGTTCCCCGATAATTCTCTAACCTTTTATTTTCCTATAAATAAAAAGGAGAATTAGTGCTCCAGCTATGGCAAGTAACAAGCTGCCAATATTGAATCCGGTTACATCACCAAGTCCAAAAAAAGTACCCAGATAACCGCCAAGCACACCTCCGGCAATTCCTAATATTATTGAAACTATCCATCCTCCTGGATCTTTTCCAGGCATAATCCATTTGGCAAGACTACCTGCAATAAGACCGAATATAATCCATGTTAAAATTCCCATAATTGAAAAGGTTTAGTTATAGTTTAAATTAATCTTCAATTAGGGGAAAAAAGATCGGTTTTTAAGGAATACTGGTCAGAATGATCAGTTTGCACGGTGGAAACCAGGTTTTCTGAACTGAAAATGGTATAAGCAATCCTTTTTTCAATTTCCTTAACATTACTATAGTTACTCCCAAAATCAATAATGGCAAATTTGTTTTTAGAATTGCTTTGGATAATTATTTCTGCAGGTTCATTTTCTTTTTTTTTGGTATATTTTAAAGAAATATTTTCACCATAAAAAGGGATATCAAATGTAGGTTTTAAAAAAATGAAACCTTCTTTTGTATTCACAACAGCTTTCAGGTCTTTGAATGAATTTACAAGATTATACAATTCACCAAAGGAAATATTAAGGGTTAATTTCTTCTGTTTGATTGGGCTTAGGTCTGACTTGCTATTAAGGTCTAGACCCATGATTGACAAGTATTTTAAATGAATGGAAACAAGAACCAAAGAAAATACTCCACCTACGAAAAATGTTTTTAATAATAACTTAACTACTTCCTTCAAACCAATTTCTTTTTCCATCGAAAATGGAAATTCAAAGTAAAAGGAAAGGCAATCGACTATTAGAAAAATAGAAGAATATAAAATCATTGCCTTTAAATACATGATTATGATTCCCTTTGTCATTGTGCTCAGCTTATTTTGGTTGACTAATTCCCGGCCAATCGTCTGTTCGGAATGGTGTTGCAGGAAGATTTTCCTTATTATAAAGGTTAAGGTCGTTCGGATTATCTGCCCAACCATAGCGGATAGCCATTGGAGATTTCACCATTTCTGTCCAAACTATTATATCATTTCCTTCCAGTTTGGCTTTGGCAAAATAGAATTTTTTATCCTCACCTGCCAGCTCAAAACCATTGATATAACCATATTTATCTTTCACAATTAGCCCACTTCCAATATGATCAAACTTAATTCTAACCTTTCCATTTTCAACTACATGAGATTTATAGGCTGGACTGGAATAGACAATATCCTCTCCATAAGCTATTTTTCTGGCAGCTAAAGCCAGGCGAAAACCAACATCTTTTTTATTTCTGGGGTGGATGTCATTGGTTTCACCAATATCAATAATCACCGCTTGCCCGGTATTTGGTAGTGATAAAGTCATGGATTGGGCTTCTCTCAGTTCTGCCCATGAACTTTCTCCAGGCTCATTTGCAGGGGCCATAAAATTAGCCAATTGAACGAATAAAAAGGGGAAATCCCCAGCGGCCCATTGATTTCTCCAATCTTTAATCATTAATGGAAAAAGGGTTTGGTAAGCATAAGCTCTACCCGCATTAGATTCTCCCTGATACCAGATTACCCCTTTCATTGAATAGGGTACAATAGGAGCCAACATGGCATTGTACAGTAATGATGGCATATCATTGGGACCTATGTTTGTATTTATTGAAACTTCCCCAATTTTGTATTTCCATTCACCAGCTAAGGAAATTTTTGAACCTTTTGAGGAAATAAACAAAAGTTCCTGATCACCATAAATTCCCCCTCCACCACCTGTATCGTCCACCCGGACTACAATGGTATTTTCTCCCGCGTGGAGTTGGTCTGGTTGGACTACATAATTTCTGTTGATATTGTATCCTTTAGTTTGTCCAATTAAATATCCATTTACCCAGGTCATTTCATTATCATCAATGGATCCCAAGTTTATTTGTATTCCAGTTTGAGCTTGTTCATCAGTCAATTCAAATGATTTTCTAAACCAGACAATACCATCCAAATTTGTTAATCCTTTATTTTCCCAAAGTCCGGGCAAATCCATACTTTTCCACTCTGAGTCATCAAAATCATTTGCTGCCCAGATGGCCTTTCCATTTACTAAACCCGGATCTTTTTCTGGAATATTTCCAAGGTTGGCTATTATTTTTTCTTTTCGCAAAGCTGCCATTTTATCCAAATCAGCCAATTTTAGTTCCTCCACTTTTGCTTTAAAATCAGGAATTTGACCTATGGCTTCAGGACTTGTCCAGGTCTCCACATTTGTTCCGCCCCAGGTAGTATTCAATAATCCTATAGGAACATTAGTAGATTTCAATACTTCCTTGGCAAAATAGTAGCCTACAGCAGTGAAATTCCCAGCTGTTTCAGGTGAGCAAATTTGCCATTCTGTTGCTGCTATATCTTTTTTTTGAGTGGTGGAAATAACTCTAGGAACTTTTATATGTCTTATTTGAGGATGATTTGCCTGAGCAATTTCCTCTTCTGCATTATTGGTGTTTTGTAAAACCCACTCCATGTTAGATTGTCCAGAGCAAATCCAAACATCACCAATTACAATATTTTTAATGGTTATAGTGTTTTTCTTCCCTTTTATGGTCATTTCAATAGGACTACCTCCTGCTTGCATGGCTGGGAATTTTACCATCCATTTGCCTTTTATTGGTTTTGTAGTTAAGGTTTGTCCATTGAAGGTAATGGTAATTTTTTCTCCCTTATCAGCAAATCCCCAGATTGGAATTTCCTTATCTCTTTGCAAGACCATATTGTCGCCAAAAACATTTGCCGGGCGAAAATCCGCAAAACTGATTTGGGTAATCAGCAATAAAAATAATGTGAATTGAAGTTTGTACTTATTTGTAAATTTCATTTCAAAAAAAATTACATATTCCATAAAAAAGCTCTTCCAATTTGGAAAGGCGCTAAATATAAGGACAAAAAGAAGTTTTAAAGAAATTTTTAGAAAGAATATTGAGGATTAATTATGTTGGTTTCGGAACTGGAATAAATTAATTCCCCATTGTCCGAAACATTTGTACCCAATGCACCA
>JAHQVQ010000272.1 GCA_019634305.1 Flammeovirgaceae bacterium
ATGGTGGAACATTCCATCCAAAATTTATGGGATAATGATTTAGGAGGACTTTATGATGAAGGATATTATTTTGAAGGAAGTGATACCATCACAATTCTGAGTAAAGGAAAAAACTGGTGGGCACAGGCAGAGGCGATGAATGCTTTTCTTTTAATGTCAAAACTCTACCCTGATGAAGAAGACAAATTTTTCCAATTATTTGAGCAACAATGGAATTACATCAAAACATATTTGATTGATCATAAGAATGGTGGCTGGTATGCCAGTGGAATAGATGAACATCCTGAATATGAAAAAAGGCCAAAAGCTTCTATTTGGAAAGGAACCTACCACAATGCAAGAGCTATGATGGAGTGTATAAAAATGCTAAAACAAGCTGAATAAGATAATAAGTTAGAAAAGCATCATAATTAAATAATCATTTTTTATAAATATTTAATTGTAACCTTAACTTTGACTTGAACAATAGTAAAAGACTTCTTTATTCATTCTTATGTTTAAAAAATTAATACAATTATTGCTTGGAATTTTATTGATCCATATCATAATTGTATTGTTCAATACTTTCACCTTCACTTCCAAACAAATTAAAGTAGAACCTTTATCCTCATTTCAAATAAATCCGGCAGCAATACAAAACTTTGCCAATACATTAGCTTTCAAAACCATTTCCCAAGATGAAAATGAGCAATTTCATCCAGATCCATTTGTACAGCTCAGAAACTTTTTAAGCACAACTTATCCTCAAATTGATCTTCATTTAAAAAAAGAAATTATCAATGAATATAGTTTACTTTACAAATGGAAGGGAAAAAATCCCGACCTCAACCCAGTAATATTTATTGCCCATCAGGATGTTGTACCTGTAGAGGAAACCACCCTGGAAAAATGGAAAGTAGCACCTTTCAGGGGTGAGGTGAATCACCAACATATTTGGGGAAGAGGATCTCTGGATATGAAAGTGGTGATGGTGAGTCTGATGGAAGCCATTGAAAAACTAGTTGGTGAAAATTACCAGCCTGAAAGAGACATTTATCTTGCCTTTGGTCATGATGAGGAAATTGGTGGTCAAAATGGTGGAAAAAAGATAGCTGAAGCATTGGAAAAGCGTGGCATTATGGCCGAATTTATAATGGATGAAGGTGGAGCAATGTCGCAAGGATTAATACCCAATATAGACTTACCAGTTGCCATGGTAGGCATTGCCGAAAAAGGTTATTTAACACTGGAGCTTAAGGTGGAGAATATAGAAGGTGGGCATGCTGCAAAACCCACAAATGAAACTGCAATTGGAATTCTGTCCAATGCTGTAGTGAAACTGGAAAATAATCAAATGCCTTTAAAAGTATCACAGCCGCTTCGCGAACTTGTGGTGGCTATGGGTCCGGAAATGCCATTTATTGAAAAAACTGTTTTCGCCAATCTCTGGCTTTTTGAGGGATTTATTCAAGACTTTTATGCTGATGATCCCGGAGGTAATGCAGTTTTAAGAACCACAGTAGCCCCAACTATTTTCCAAAGTGGTTTACAGGATAATATTCTCCCAACGGAAGCCAAAGCAACCGTCAATTTTAGAATTCTTCCCGGTGAAACCTCCGAACAAGTTATTGAACATGTAAAAAATGTAATTGCCGATAAACGAATTAAAATCATTCCCGGAAGCTTTGTCGCAGAGCCATCTCCTGTATCAAGTACCCAATCAAAGGGTTTTAAAACCATATCCAAAACTATTCGGCAGCATTTTCCAGAAACGGTAGTAGTGCCATTTCTGGTGATTGGCGGAACGGACTCCAAGCATTATTATAAAGTCACCAAAGATATTTACCGTTTTTTGCCAGTGAAATTTGGGGAAGGCGATTTACAAAGAATACATGGCATTAATGAAAGAATTAGCATTGAAGCCTACAAACAATGCATCAGATTTTATTATCAATTAATTAAGAATATTGATGAAAATGAAAGCAATAACCCTTAAAGCATTTGGTCCTCCTGAAAACATGGCTATTGGTGATTGGGAAAAACCAACTCCAGGAAATAGAGAGATTTTGGTAAAAGTCCATGCTACCGCCATCAATAGAGCCGATACTTTACAAAGACAGGGTAAATACCCTCCACCCAAAGGAGCATCCGAAATAATGGGTCTGGAGATGGCTGGTGAAGTTGTAGAATTAGGTCCAGATTGTAAAAAATGGAAAAAAGGAGACTTGGTTTGTGGTTTATTAGCCGGAGGAGGTTATGCCGAATTCGCAGTGATTCATGAAGATTTAGCCTTGCCAATTCCCAAAGGTTTATCTGTTGAAGAGGCAGCCGCCATTCCCGAAGTTTTTCTCACGGCTTTTCAGGCTATTGATTGGTTGGCTAAGTTACAAGGCGGGGAAAAAATATTGATTCATGCAGGTGCTAGTGGTGTAGGAACTGCCGGAATTCAGATAGCCAGGGAAAAAGGCGCAGAGATTTTTATCACTGCTTCTAAAAGTAAACATGAGGTTTGCCGAAAGCTTGGCGCTAACTATACCATTGACTATCAATCTAAAGAATTTAATTTGGAGATAGTTAAATTCACACAAGGAAAAGGAGTAAATGTAATAGTTGATTTTATTGCCGCCCCTTATTTCCAAAAAAACCTGGAAACACTATCTTTTGATGGAAGAATGGTCATGCTGGCTTTAATGGGTAGCCCGAAAGCGAATACGATAAACCTTGCTCCTATTTTAAGGAAAAGGTTGAAAATAATGGGTTCAACTTTAAGAGCCAGATCACTGGACTATAAAACCAGACTTTCAAAAGATTTAGAAAAATTTGCCTGGTCTCTCTTTGAGTCAGGAAAAATAAAACCCATCATTGATACTACTTTTAGCTGGGAAAATGTAGCTGAAGCCCATCATTATATGGAGGCTAATAAAAACATTGGGAAGATAGTTTTGAAAATTACTTAAGTTTCGAAAAGAAACGAACCTCATATTTATGAGTTTAAAAATTGATTTAGAAAAAGCTTTACACACTTCCGTAGGTGATGCTGTATTAAAAACAGATATACAAATCTGTGAAAATGAGAAGATTGCCCTGATGGGAAAATCCGGAGAAGGAAAAACAACACTTTTAAAAATGTTGGCTGGATTAATTAAACCGGATAAAGGCAGTATATTGGTTGGTAATGAAATTTGGTTTGACAAAACAAAAAAAATCAACCTTCCTCCTCAAAAAAGAAGCATTGGTTTTCTCTTTCAGGATTATGCACTATTCCCCAATATGACCGTTCGGGAAAACCTCAGTTTTGCATTATCTAAAAATGATTCGCATATTATAATTGATGAGTTACTGGAAATAGTTGACCTGAAAGGATTGGAAAATCAGAAACCGGGAAAACTTTCCGGTGGACAGCAACAAAGAGTGGCGCTGGCCAGAGCCATGGTAAGAAAACCAAAATTAATTCTACTGGATGAACCACTTTCTGCGCTTGATAATGACATGCGAATTCGTTTGCAGGAAGACATTAGTAATTTATTTTCAAAATACCCGGCAACACTGATTTTTGTAAGTCACGATCAGGCAGAGGTAATTAAACTGGCAGACAGAATAGTGATTATTAAAGAAAATAAAATTGTAAATGCAGGAAAACCAACTTCCATTCTCCCTACAATTTCTATGGATAAAAATACTGGAGAAATTATCTCTATTGATCACGAAAATAAAAATGCAAAGGTACTTTTCAATGGGCAACTCCTTCAAATCTCACTTTACGATGTAGGGGTAAATGAGGGAGAATTCTATGTAGGGAAAGAAGTAAAAATCACTTTTAAAGGTACTTGACCAAAGAAAAAATATTTTTTTACAACTCACTGAAATAAATCAGGCCATTGGGCTACTAATTAGTAAGTTCAAACAAATATTTACCAAAAAACAAATTCAATAATGGAAGAATCAGTATCATCAAAATCTATAGCAATTAAATACGGATTAATATTAGGGGTAACACTTATCATTTATTCCTTTTTCATGCAATTTGCCGGTCTGATTGGAAATCAGCTTGCAGGAAACCTCTCCTTTATATTTCATATTATAGCTACTATATTAACCTTCAGGGAATATAAATCTGAAAATAATGGCTTTATGACCTTCGGAAAGGGGTTTGGGATGGGCATGTTTATGCTTTTTGTTGCAGCACTACTTAGCAATGTTTTCAGTTATGTTTACCTCAATTTTATTGATGATTCCATGATCCAATTGGTAAGGGATATTACTCAGGAGCAGATGGTAACCCAGAACCCAAACATGACAGATGAGCAAATAGCACAAGCTTTAGGCTTTACCAATAAATTCATGCTTAATTCAACTATGTTGCCAATTATGGGATTTGTTATGACTATGATTTTTGGTTTAGTTATAGCGCTTATTCTTAGTCTAATAATGAAAAAAGACGATCCAGATGCAATATAACCACTAGTGTTAAGTCAAGCCTTGAATTACGGGTAAGGCGAGATTGGATTTTGTGGTAGGTCGAGGCGCAAAAAACGAGAATAGCCGTAGCTATGGGAGTCTTTTTACATCGTGGACGGCTAGTTGAAGAGATTCCGCAAAAGACTACTCGGATTACCGAAAGCTTAAGGTTGACTTGACACTAATTTTCAGCAAAGGTTTTTAATTCCAGCAGCTAAAAACCTTTGCTAATTTTCCTTTTCCATAAAGTACTTCCACAAAATTCTAGCATTAAACCTTTTTTTAACATATTTGCAACAAATTAAAACCAATTCATTTTGGGAGAAACAATTGTGAATCAGAATTTCTCCAAAATATAATTGGCTTTCAAGGTTAAAAATTTGGTGTGCTTAAAATGAGCAAATTACAAATATCGGTGGTAGTGCCACTTTTTAATGAAGAAGAATCTTTACCAGAGCTAAGTGCCTGGATTCATAAGGTAATGGTAGCCAACAACTTTACCTACGAACTTTTATTTATTGATGACGGAAGTACTGATAATTCATGGAATTGCATTGAAAATCTAAAAAAGGAGAATCCTAATATTAGAGGAATTCGCTTTTTGAGAAATTATGGCAAATCGGCAGGATTAAATACTGGCTTTGCTGCCTCTAAAGGAGAAGTTGTCATTACCATGGATGCCGATTTACAAGACAGTCCTGATGAAATCCCTGGACTCTATAAAATGATTACCGAAGAAGGTTTTGATTTGGTTTCAGGTTGGAAACAGAAACGATATGATTCAGTTTTAACCAAAAACCTTCCTTCAAAATTTTTCAATTTCGTTACCCGAAAGTTATCTGGCATTTCTCTTAATGATTTCAATTGTGGTTTAAAAGCCTATAAATCCCAAGTGGTGCATACTATTGAAGTTTACGGAGAAATGCACCGTTATATCCCGGTTATTGCCAAATGGACTGGTTTCCAGAAAATTGGGGAAAAAGTAGTGGAGCATAGGGCAAGGAAATATGGAGAAACCAAATTTGGTTTGGAAAGGTTTGTCAATGGCTTTTTGGATTTATTGTCAATCACTTTTTATTCTAGATTTAGGAAAAGACCCATGCACTTTTTTGGAGCTTTAGGAACAGTATCCTTCTTACTTGGCTTTTTGTTTTCCGGTTATATCATTGCCGAAAAAATTTACATCTCTAATTTCCTACACCAGGTAATGCAAAGAGATGTTACCGGGCAACCATTATTCTTTCTGGCACTTACCATGCTTATTTGTGGAGTTCAATTATTCCTGGCAGGATTTCTAGCAGAAATGATTTCAAGAAGTTCCAGTGGCAGAAATGAGTATCATGTGAGTGAGGAGATTTAAGGGAAACTGATTTTTTTGGGCAATAATACTCTAGGATGCATTTGCATTGGGGCAGAATAAACTCAGCATTTAAAATACCCTGCTCTGTTGTGGATTCTACTTTTATTCAGTTTCTAATTTCAGACTTCCATCTTCCAGCCTCTAACCTCTTAAAATTCCCTTACAAATTTTTTGTTTTTACACTAAAAAATTAATGATCATTCAAATTCTGATAAAATTTCCATAAGAATTCACAAAAAAACAGCCCTTTACTTGGGATTTAATTATTAGCCAATTTATATTTGTCTGGAATTTTTAAAACTATTGTATTTCGAATTAATATAATGCTCAAAAGAAACCTAACTATATCATTGACTTCTTTACTAGTCGTGGTTACTGTGGTCGTCCTAATTCATAATTAGGAGAAAGGTTTCTTTGTATGTATTATTAAAAATATATTTTACGAGCCTTTCTCTTCACAGAGAAAGGCTTTTTTTTAACTCCAAATTTTAATACGCTATGTATTATAACAAAAAAACGATAGTGTTCCATAATGGAAAATTCGTGAAAGCAGTAGATGCTAAAGCTGATTTGTTTTCTCAAACACTACATTATGGGAGTGGAGTTTTTGATGGTATTCGCTCCTATCAAACGGAGTCTGGTATCTATGCTTTCAAGGCATTAGAGCATTATCAGCGAGTAATTGATTCGGCAAAAAGAATTCATATTAAAGTAAAACATACCGCTGAAGAACTGGTGAATATCACCTATCAGCTTTTGGAGGAAAATAATTTGGGGAATGCCTATATCAGGCCATTGGTTTACCTGGGTCCAAATATGCGGCTTACTAAAACTGATGAAGTAAATATTTTTATATCTGCATGGAAATGGAGCCGGTATCAAATGAATGATCAGCTGGATGTAATGCTATCTTCATTTCAGCGACCAAACCCTAAGGCTTCTTATGTTGATGCTAAAATTAGTGGTCACTATATCAACTCTATTCTGGCAACTCAGGAAGCTAAAAGGAAAGGTTTTGATGAAGCGCTCCTATTAGATTCAGGAGGGTTTGTAGCACAAGGTCCGGGCGATAATTTCTTTTTTGAAAAAGATGATCAGCTTTTTACTCCTCCTAAAGGGCATATTCTTCCGGGAATCACCAGACAAACAGTTTTGGAAATAGCCAAAGAGCTGGATATTAAAGTAGTGGAAACGCTTTCTACAAAAGAGGATTTGAATGAGGCAGATGGCGCATTTTTCACAGGAACTGCTACGGAATTAGCGGGAATAAAATCCCTGAATGGAAAAGCTTTTAAAAAGAAATGGGAGGATACGATTGGCTTTGAATTATTTAAAAAGTACAAGCAGAAAGTAACTCATGGAGAATATAATTCTTATTCTATTATATAATGTTTTTGCACACTCAATTGTGCTTTATTGAAATTTTAAACTAAACTTTTTTACCGAGGCAATGAGCGAGAATTTGAACAAGTACAGCAAAAGAATAACCCAGGATCCATCACAGCCTGCTTCTCAGGCTATGCTTTACGGAATTGGGCTAACTGAGGAAGACCTAAAAAAGCCACAAATAGGTATCGTCAGCACAGGATATGAAGGAAATACTTGTAATATGCACCTTAACGGACTTTCTGAAGTCGTCAAGAAAGGTGTCTGGGATGCTGATCTCATTGGTTTAATTTTTCACACAATTGGTGTAAGTGATGGTATTTCCAACGGAACCAAAGGGATGAATTTTTCCCTTCCTTCCAGAGATATAATTGCCGATTCTATCGAAACTGTAACACAAGCACAATATTATGATGGTGTAGCTGCAGTAGTGGGTTGCGATAAAAATATGCCTGGTGCTGTAATGGCCATGGGAAGGCTGAACCGTCCTTCTATCATGATTTATGGAGGAACGATTGCTTCTGGCTGTTTTAAAGATAAAAAATTGAATATTGTTTCTGCCTTTGAAGCTTTGGGAGAGAAAATGAAAGGAACAATTTCAGACGAGGATTACTTAGGTGTAATTAAAAATTCCTGTCCTGGTGCTGGTGCTTGCGGTGGTATGTACACAGCCAACACCATGGCGTCTGCTATTGAAGCTTTAGGGATGAGTTTACCTTACAGTTCTTCTAATCCGGCTGTTAGCCCAGAGAAAAACAAAGAATGTTTATCAGCTGGTGCAGCTTTCCTAAGCCTTTTAGAAAAAGACCTGAAACCAAAAGATATTGTCACCAGAGAATCATTTGAAAATGCATTGACTTTAATTACAGTTTTAGGAGGTTCAACCAATGCTGTGCTTCACTTAATTGGCATTGCCAAAGCTTTTGATATTCCATTATCAATTGATGATTTCCAAAGAATAAGCGATAAAACGCCATTACTTGGAGATTTGAAACCAAGTGGGAAATATTTAATGGAAGATATTCACGCTGTGGGAGGTACTCCAGCCATCATGAAAATGCTTTTGGAAGAAGGATTATTGATTGGTGATTGCATGACAGTAACCGGTAAAACTTTAAAAGAAAATCTGGATAGCCTTCCTGGTTTAAAAGAAGGGCAGGATGTGGTGATGCCATTGGATAAGCCTATCAAACCAACTGGTCATTTAAGAATTCTTTATGGCAACATTGCTGAGGAAGGATCAGTGGCAAAAATTACCGGAAAAGAAGGACTTCAATTTAGTGGACCTGCTAAAGTTTTTGATGATGAATTTGATACCATCAAAGGAATTGAAGAAGGTAAAGTAGTAGAAGGTGATGTAGTCGTCATCAGATATTCCGGGCCAAAAGGTGGACCAGGAATGCCAGAGATGCTGAAAATCACTTCAGCCATAATGGGTGCTGGATTAGGAAAATCTGTAGCACTAATTACCGATGGAAGATTTTCAGGAGGTTCTCATGGTTTCGTAATCGGGCACATTACTCCTGAAGCCCAAACTGGTGGAACTATTGGAGTGCTGGAAGATGGAGACATCATCACTATTGATGCTGAGAAAAATACCATTAATGCCAAAATTAGTGATGAGGAAATTACTACAAGAAAAGCAAAATGGGTAGAACCACCATTGAAATATCCAAAAGGAGTACTTTATAAATATGCAAAATCAGTGTCTTCAGCATCTAATGGTTGTGTAACTGATGAATTTTAAGTAAGCAAGTCTCAGGACTTCATTTAGCAAATAAAAATCCTTCTGGCCGAAACCGGAAGGAAAAATATATTTTCGATCATGGAGATAAAATCAAATACAGAATACGATCAGTCAGAAATGACCAATCTAATGAATGAGGAGAAGAATTTTTCTACCTCTTCGGGGGAAATATTAGCTCAAAAGAAAAATATCACAGGTGGTGAGGCTGTAATTCTTGCGCTTATGGCAGAAGGCGTAGATACCATTTTTGGTTATCCGGGTGGGGCTATTATGCCAATTTATGACGAATTATACCACTACACTGATAAAGTCAATCACGTTTTAGTAAGACATGAGCAGGGAGCCTCACACTCAGCTCAGGGATATTCCAGAGTGAGTAATAAAGTTGGGGTTTGCTTTGCCACTTCAGGGCCGGGGGCTACTAACCTGATTACCGGAATTGCCGATGCTATGATTGATTCTACCCCAATGGTATGTATCACGGGACAGGTGGTCAAGCATTTATTGGGAACTGATGCTTTTCAGGAAACTGATGTGGTAGGCATTTCCATGCCAGTAACCAAATGGAATTTCCAGGTAACTTCTGCAGAGGAAATCCCAGAAGCCATTGCTAAAGCTTTTTATATTGCTAAAAGTGGCAGACCAGGGCCAGTACTCATTGATATTACTAAAAATGCCCAGATCGAAAAATTTGATTTTGAGTACAGGAAATGCAAGAAAGTAAGCAGTTATCATCCACTGAGAAAGATTGAATCCAAACCAATTGAAGAAGCAGCAAAATTGATTAATGAGGCAAAGAAACCTTATTTATTAATTGGACATGGAATTTTGATTTCCGAGGCACAAAAAGAATTATTGGAATTCATCAATAAATCGGGAATACCAACAGCGAGTACCCTCCTGGGACTTTCTGCCTTACCATCAGATCATCCATTATATGTGGGCTATCTGGGCATGCATGGTAATTATGGACCTAACATTAAAACCAATGAATGCGATTTATTAATTGCCATTGGTATGCGGTTTGATGACCGGGTGACCGGAGATGTAAGCAGATATGCCACACAGGCTAAAGTAATCCATGTAGAGATTGACCCTGCTGAAATTGATAAAATCATCAAAACAGATGTAGCCCTCATTGGCGATGCTAAAGAAGCATTGAACGGGCTAATTCCTTTAATTGATAAAAAAGAGTATCCAGAATGGCTGGCTGAATTCAGGGCATGTGATGAAGAAGAGAAAAACAAAGTCATTGTTAATGATTTAAGTGGAGATTCTGAAAAAATAAAAATGGCGGAGGTTATCCATCAACTTTCTGAAGTTACTGAAGGAAAGGCCATTACGGTATCGGATGTAGGACAACACCAAATGGTTGTTTCCAGATATTATAAATATATGACTTCTGATAGCAATGTAACTTCAGGGGGTTTGGGAACTATGGGGTTCGCGCTTCCTGCTGCTATCGGAGCCAAAGTAGCCAAGCCAGATCGTGAGGTTATCGCAATCATTGGAGATGGAGGTTTCCAAATGACACTTCAGGAATTGGGGACTATTATGCAGGATAAAATTCCGGTGAAAATATTGATTTTGAATAATACTTTCCTTGGGATGGTAAGGCAATGGCAACAATTATTTTTTGATAAAAGATATTCCTTTGTTGACATTGAAAGCCCTGACTTTGTGAAGTTGGCTAATAGTTACTCAATAGAAGGCCTTAAAGTAGAGAAAAGAGAGGACCTTGAAGAAGGACTGAATAAGATGTTAAGTTCAAAAGACTCATTTTTACTGGAAGTAATTGTGGAAAAAGAAACAAACGTATTCCCAATGATTCCTTCTGGTTCATCAGTCAGTGAAATCCGGCTGGACTAAATGCTTTTCCAGGTCAGGAAATTAAATTCAATCCTGACCTGAATATCATTCTAAATTTTTTTATCGATGGAAGAAAAACAAAACAGATATACACTTTCCATATTTACGGAAAACAAAATTGGGTTGGTAAACCGACTAACCATCATTTTTACCAGAAGGAAAATGAACATTTTGAGTTTAACCACCTCTGAATCTGAATTAAAAAATATCTACAGGTTCACAATTGTAATCAAAACCACTAAGGATCAGGTGGTGAAGGTGGTGAAACAAATTGAAAAGCAAATTGGGGTACTAAAAGCCTTCTTTTATGAAGATGATCAAGTGATTTTTCAGGAAATTGCCCTTTATAAAATCCCAACTGAAGCCTTATTTGGTGGAGAAAAAATTGAACATATCATCAGAGAGCATTATGCCAGAATCCTTACGGTGGAGAAAGATTTTGTAGTGATCGAAAAAACCGGGCACGAAAGGGAAACTCAAGAATTGTTTGAGGCACTTCAACCCTACGGTGTACTTGGATTTGTGAGGTCGGGAAGGGTGGCTATTGCTAAACCTATGAAAAAAGTGATGGCTTATTTGAAGGATTTGGAAGATTTGGCCTATTCTGTTGAAGATTAAGCAAAAATCACAAGAATTATCAATCAGATTATTAATTAATAATTGTAAACACTAAATTTGCGAAAATTTTAGCGAATTGGTGGGTTCAAATTTTTGTTGAGGTTATAAAAAGGCATCAGATCAGCCCAAAGATTGAAGACAGAAATCACCCCAAAAAGTGCTTATTTTTATTATTGAACATTAATTCAAAAACAAACTAATTATAATTTTATGGCAAAGATTAATTTTGGAGGTGTTGAAGAAGAAGTGGTAACCAGAGAAGAGTTCCCATTGGAAAAAGCCCAGGAAGTACTTAAAGACGAAACAGTTGCGGTTATTGGTTATGGTGTACAAGGTCCCGGACAAGCCTTAAACCAAAAAGAAAATGGTGTTAATGTAATTGTAGGGCAAAGGAAAGGTTCAAAAACATGGGACAAGGCTGTAGCTGACGGATGGGTACCTGGTGAAACTTTATTCGAGATTGAAGAGGCTTTAGAAAAAGGTACTATCATTTGCTACCTACTTTCTGATGCTGCCCAAATTGAAGTTTGGCCAACTGTAAAAAAACACCTTACTGCAGGAAAAGCACTTTACTTTTCTCACGGTTTTGGTATTACTTATAAAGAAAGAACTGGAATTATTCCTCCAGAAGATGTTGATGTTATTCTTGTTGCGCCTAAAGGTTCTGGAACAAGTTTAAGAAGAATGTTCTTAGAAGGAAGAGGTTTGAACTCAAGCTATGCTATCTTCCAGGATGCTACTGGTAAAGCGAAAGACAGAGCCGTTGCTTTAGGTATCGCTGTAGGATCAGGATATTTATTCCCAACTACTTTCAAAAAAGAAGTATTCAGTGATTTAACTGGTGAAAGAGGTACTTTAATGGGTGCTATCCAGGGTATATTCTCTGCTCAATTTGAAGTATTGAGACAAAATGGTCATTCTCCATCTGAGGCTTTCAACGAAACTGTTGAAGAATTGACTCAAAGTTTGATGCCATTAGTAGCTGAAAACGGAATGGACTGGATGTATGCCAACTGTTCTACTACTGCTCAAAGAGGTGCACTTGACTGGTGGAAACCATTTAGAGATGCTGTTAAGCCTGTATTCGAAGACCTTTACAAAAGTGTTGCTACTGGTGAAGAAGCTCAAAAATCAATTGATGCTAACAGTAAGTCTGATTACAGAGTGAAACTAGAAGAAGAATTGAAAGAATTACACGATTCTGAAATGTGGCAGGCTGGTGCAGAAGTAAGGAAATTAAGACCTGAAAATGACAAATAAGCACCAGTGCTCTTATTTTTGAGCCACTTTATTATTTCATTCAAGTATTTGTGGCGAAAATTTAGGAATTACCATTATTCATCTTCTTAATTGTAAGCCTAATTTACAATTTTGATATATTAAAACTCCCTGAAATTTTATTTCTCAGGGAGTTTTAATTTTTATTCAATTTCCAAAATTATTGCCCTCCATTCTCCCTTAATAAATCCGTAATTGCTCCAAAGTTTTTATCAATGGCCATAGCCATTGCTGTCTGACCAGTTTCCATTTTGGCATTTACCTCAGCACCGTTTTCCAATAATAATTTTACAATTTCAGTTTCTCCATTGTGAGCTGCGGAATGCAAAGGAGTTACACCTTGTATTTGTTTAGCATTTACATTCGCCCCATTTTTAATCAAGAGTTCTACTATTTTATAATTAGAAATAGCACAAGCTGAATGAATTGGAGCAACTTTGAATTGATTATTTGAGGCAAGGTTGGGATTAGCTCCCTTATCTAAAAGGAATTTTGCCAACCCGAAATACCCAAAAAATGAGGCAAGTCCCAATGGGGTAAAACCATCACCTGAATGGGAGTTAATTAGGGATTTATCTTCATCGATAAGTTTACCAGTCATTTCTATTTCACCTAGGCTAGTTGCCTCAAATAGATTTAAATCCTTTTTAAACTCCCTTATTAATTGAATAGTGGATATTCCTCTGCAATATGCTGCATATTGTAAAAGGGAAATCCCCTGATCGGTTTTTTTATCAACCAGTGCAGGATCCTTCTCGAAAAGCTGCCTGAGCGCTTCAACTTCTCCATCTTTTATTAAATCTAATATCTCTTCCATTGTGGTTCCAGTCCTTTTATTTCCCAATCATTTTCAAATACAATTGCTCTACTTTTTCCCTTGCCCAGGGCGTTCTTCTTAAAAACTTCAAACTCGATTTTACAGACGGTTCGTAATTAAAACACCGAATGTTTATTCTTTGCCCAAGTTCTTTCCAACCATATTGAGCCACTAATTTCTGAAGAATATCAGCGAGTTTCACACCATGCAAAGGATTGTTGGGCTGAGACTGAGGGTTTTCTGTATCTGTTGTATTCTTCATTGTTTCTTTTTTTAAAATTTTACCCAATCAATAATTCAATAGCCCACAGCTGCATATCCAACTACAATTACAAATAGTAATATTAAAAATGAATTTCCTAAAATTCCAATCCATGATTTTTTCTGGTCAATTTTTAATGAATAAATACCAAAAACTAATCCTGCAATATTTAACCCAAATGCTAATATAAAGGTTAATGCTAAAAATATAGTTTGTTTCTTTGAGAGTTGGAGCGTGTCCCAAAATAGTGCTAAAACAATAGTAGCTACCATAATAACTAAACTAGCTATGAATAACCTTATAGACATTAATTTCATTTGTCCTCCTTAAAAAAAATAAAAGTATTAAATTAAATTCTGGAAATTTCTAACTTAAAAATAATGATTCCTTAATCTATTAAGCTTACCAAAATCACACAAGATTAGATTTGACCCTAACCTTTCTCTGGCTATTTTTGCCAAAACTAAAAATCATATCCATAGTATTTGGCATTTTATGAAAAAAGACGGACATCAGCAACTCATTTCAATCGAAGCTATTGTAAAGGCTCAAATTAGGTTAAAGGATGCCGTTTCTCATACTCCCCTCCTACCCAATCTCAATTTGTCTGAAAAATACCAGGCTAATGTGCTTCTAAAAAGAGAAGACTTACAATTGGTAAGATCTTATAAAATTCGGGGAGCACTCAACAAAATTTCTTCATTAAATGCTGAAGAACTCAAAAACGGTGTTATCTGTGCCAGTGCTGGCAACCATGCTCAGGGAGTAGCTTTTGCCTGCCAAAAGCTTAAAATTAACGGCACTATTTATATGCCCAGCCCTACACCCAGCCAAAAAGTGAAACAGGTGAAAATGTTCGGTAAGGAGTTCGTGAAAATTATCCTTACTGGAGATACATTTGATGATGCCTACCTTGAAGCTGTAGCTTTTGGAGAAGAAAATAAACTTTCATTTATCCATCCTTTCGATGATGAAAAAGTAATAGAAGGACAGGGAACGGTAGGGCTGGAAATATTGGAGGACGCAAAGGTTGATATTGATTATTTATTCGTACCAATTGGTGGAGGTGGATTAATTTCAGGAGTTGGAAGTTATTTTAAACAAATTAGTCCGGATACTAAAATCATTGGAGTAGAACCTGCCGGAGCTCCAGCCATGAAGGAATCTTTGGCTAATGGCAAAGTGGTAAAACTTGATAAAATTGATAAATTTATTGATGGCGCTGCAGTGAAAAAGGTGGGAGAAAGACCTTTCCAGATTTGCCAAAAAGTAGTTGATGATATTCTAACCATTCCAGAGGGGAAAGTTTGTTCCACCATATTGAGTCTTTATAATGAGGATGCCATTGTGGTAGAGCCAGCTGGAGCTTTGTCTATTACTGCTTTAGATAATTATAAAGAGGAGATTAAAGGAAAAAATGTAGTTTGTATTGTAAGTGGGAGCAATAATGACATTACCAGAATGGAAGAGATTAAAGAGAGGTCATTACTTTTTGAAGGACTGAAACATTACTTTATTATTAGTTTTCCCCAAAGGGCCGGTGCTTTAAAAGAATTTGTAGTTGATATTTTAGGTCCAACAGACGATATTTCTCATTTTGAATATACCAAAAAAGTAAATCGGGAAAAAGGTCCTGCTTTAGTAGGGATAGAAGTAAAGAAACCAGAGGATTACAAAAGTTTAATCCAAAGAATGAAAGATAAGGGAATCAACTATGAATTGATAAATGAAAAAGCTAATCTTTTCAATTTTCTGGTTTAAAAGTTTATACGTTTCACATTTTATCTTCAAATTTTCTCATCTTTTTCAATTATTACCCGTATAGAACTAAAATTGATTTTTTTTGAGCTTTTAGCCATTCCAATTAAACCAAATAATAATCATTGCTGTTTTTAGATTAAACACAACAAGTATTTTTAAAAAAAACTTTCACGTTTTTTTTCATCTCGACTAACAACTACCATTTCAAATAAAAAAGAGTCCCAATATTATGACTTTTTCATTACGAAAAATTGAAACTCGATCGATTACATTCTTACTTTTATTCCTATTCTCATCAGGTTACTCCCAATTGAGCTTTGCCCAGGATAATTACGAAGACTTCGCAACCATTTATATTTATAAACCCAAATCTGCCATCACTGGCGTAATGCGGCATACAGTAAATATTAATGGAAAAGAGCTTTGCTGGCTTCGAAATGGAGCCAGAATGAAGTATAAAATTTATAGTGAAGGTCCTGTTCCTATTTACCTTAAAAATTATATATTTTTATTTGGTAGTCCTCAAAGGGAACCCAATATGGATTTAAAAACACTTATTCATGTAAAAAGTGGTGAATCTTATTACATGAGGGTAATTATGAATATTGATGGCTCTGGAGAGAACTTTACTTTCGTAGATAAATCCATTGGGGAAATGGAATATTACAATCAGTCATTGTTCAAGAAAAACAATCCTGAAATAATTCTGGAAGAGGATTTAGAGGCTTTTTATGCCAAGCAAGCCAACAGGTCAATTCAGGAATCAAATCAAGTTTTAACCCAGCCCAAGCCAAATTCCAATACGGAACTGGTCAAAAAATTTGTTCAGGAGAAAATGGAAGAATGGAGAACAAGGGGGAGGTATGAAAAATCAGAAGACTACAATATTCGGGTTAGTAAAAGTAACCAGGAACAAAAAATTAAGGAATTTACAGATTTAGGAATTCAACAGGTTGGTTTAAAAAAATTCAATCATGAAAATGTTAAGTCCGAATATGATCCTGACAATGAAACATTTAGATTAAAATTCCATGATATTGAACCGATCTATCTAAATGTACCAATAGCGGAAGCAAGAGATTTTGACAATAATTTTAGAGGAATGGTTTACCAAAGTCCTAAATTTTTCCTGAATAATCAGGATCAGTTTGGTTTCAATTATCTGGAACTAAAGGATAATCAAAACCAAAAAATTTACTACTATAATAATCAGGAAGAATTTGCCTTTAACCGACCTGACTTGAACCTGGAGCCTGTCGAAATCCAAATTCAAAGCACGAAAACAATACCTAAGAGGAGAAAACCAACTAACTACATAGGTTCTTCAGATATCGATTTACACATTCCCAGATCAAATTTGATTAATGAACATGCCATAGCAGTGGTCATTGGCAATAGAGATTATAGAAACCCTGATGTTCCTCCTGTAGATTTTGCTATTCGGGATGCCAAATCAATTAAAAATTACCTTGTGCATACTTTCGGATTTAAAGAAGGTAATATCATATATGTAGAAAATGCAGATCAGGCAAATTTTTACAGTTTGTTTGGGACAAAAGAAAATTATAAGGCAAGACTACATAATCTGGTGAAACCCGGAAAGTCGGATGTATTTGTCTACTACAGTGGTCATGGTGCTCCCGATCCTGAAAGCAAAGAAGGATTTTTTGTGCCATCCAATTGTGATCCTTCGCTGGTTGCTTTTAATGGCTACCCTATAAATACTTTTTATGCCAACTTATCTCAAATTCCCTACAAATCACTAACTGTGGTGTTGGACGCTTGTTTTAGTGGTACTTCAGAAAGTGGAATGCTATTGAAAGACATCTCCCCTATTCTGATTCAACCTAAAATTAAAATCCTTAGTGACGAACGATCCAAAATCTTCACTTCTGCTTCTGGCGATCAGGTTTCTTCCTGGTACAGGGAAAAAGGGCATTCTCTATTCACCTACTATTTCCTAAAAGGAATTCAAGGAGAAGCCAATACGGATTCTAACAGAGAATTGACTATGGAGGAATTAAGGACTTACCTGGAAAATAATGTCCCATACATGGCCAGAAGAATCAACAACAGGGAACAAACTCCGGAAATTTTTGGGGAAGAGGGAAACATTGTGGTGAAGTATTAGGAAACTTATAGAGATTGGAAGTTAGAGAACAGAAGATAGAAATAAATATATTGATGAATAAAAAAAGCCATGAATTCGAAAACTCATGGCTTTTATTTTTTTAAAGATTCGGGCTTATGAGATATATTTTAAAAACTCACTTTTCACATGATCTTCCTTAAACTTTCCACTGTAGTGTGAAGTTACCGTGGCACTTGTAATGTCTTCCACTCCTCTCATGGAAACACATAAATGCTTGGCATCCATTACAATGGCAACATCTTCAGTTTGCAAAATACGCTTTAGATCCTCGGCAATTTGTACCGTTAATCTTTCCTGTACCTGAGGTCTTTTAGCATAATATTGCACTATTCTGTTAATTTTAGATAATCCAATTACCTTTCCATTGGAAATGTAGGCAACATGAGCTTTACCAATAATAGGCACAAAGTGATGCTCACAGTTAGAGTAGAAATGAATATTCTTCTCTACCAACATTTCATTGTATTGATACTTGTTGTCGAAAAGTTTGATATCCGGTCTGTTAGCTGGATTCAGCCCACTGAATATCTCCTTAACATACATTTTAGCAACTCTTTGCGGGGTACCACTTAGGCTGTCATCCGTAAGGTCAAGTCCTAGTGTGTCCATAATTTCTCTAAAGTGATGAGAGATCTTTTTAATTTTCTCCGAATCACTCAATTCAAAAGCATCTTTTCGCAAGGGTGTATCATGGGAAGTCCCAATGTGCTCATCTCCTATCTGATCAATTACTTCTTCAAGGTTGTAGCCATTAGACTCCGTTACGTTTTTCGAAAAACCTTTGCCATTATGATGCTGGGTATTCCACAAAATTTCGTTCGGTCTCATAAAGGGTTACTTTTAAATCAAATTTAGGTTCTAACTTTTTCCTTAACTTCTCCCAAATTACTACAGCTATATTTTCCGCAGTTGGATTTAATGATTTGAATTCAGGTGTATCCAAATTCAGATTTTTGTGATCAAATTTATCCAATATTTCAGCTTTAATAATGGATTTTAATATTTTCAAATCGATCACAAAACCTGTTGCCGGATCAACTTCACCTGTTACTTTTACGATCAAATCATAATTATGACCATGGTAATTTGGGTTATTGCAAAGTCCAAAAACTTCTGCATTTTTTTGTTCAGACCATTCCGGATTGTGCAATCTGTGCGCAGCATTGAAATGTTCTTTTCTGAATACTGATAATTTCATGAGAAGTACCTGTACTTTATTAATGGAGCATTTTACTGGTCAAAATCGTTAGAGAAAGTTTTTTGAAAAAATTCAAATTCCTACATCAGCAGATTCATCTCAACAATTACTCATTTCCTTTTTTAGTGAAACAAATATTAACTATTTGAACTTGTGGTCCCGGTTAAAGAACTAACTCAAAACTAGGAATTAAATGCCGGAGTTCCATTTCCTATCGAATATTCCTCTACAAAACATTAGGCTTGTTATTTTTGTTTAAGTTTTAATTAAAATAATCAAACAAAACCAGTAAAAGATTGAAAGAATTTGATGCCTGTGTAATAGGAAGTGGCATGGCAGGAATCACAACTGCCTGCCTTTTAGCTCAAAAAGGAATGAAGGTGTGTCTTTTGGAACAAAACTGGATTCCGGGAGGATGTACCAGTGCCTATCCCAGAAAAGGATATATTTTCGAAACGGGTGCCACCACCTTGGTAGGGTTAGACGAAAATATGCCTTTAAAATATCTAATAGACCAAACAGGTGTAAATATTAAAAGCAGGAAATTGGAAATTCCAATGTCAGTTTATTTGAAAGATGGTAGAAAATTAATCAGACATCAAAATCTGGATACCTGGATTGAAGAAGCAGAGCAGGCCTTTGGAATCAAAAACCAGCGAAAATTTTGGGAGGAATGTTTTAAAATAAGCCAGTTTGTTTGGGAAACCTCTCTCAAACAAAAGATGTTTCCCCCTTCACGATTTTCTGACCTGATTGCTGCTACCAAAAATATTACTTTAAAGCAAATCCAAAATGCCAGGTTTGCCTTTGTTTCCATGAAAAGTTTCCTATCGAAATACGATCTTTTGGAGAACAAAACTTTTGTGGATTTCATCAATGAACAATTATTAATCACTGCCCAAAATCACATAGAAGAAGTTAATGTATTATTTGGTGCCACCGCACTCTGCTATACCAATTACTCCAATTATTATGTTGATGGAGGGTTGATTAATCTGATCAATCCTTTTATTGATTACCTAGAAAGAAATAATGGAGAATTAAAATTGAGAACAGAGGTTTATTCGATTGAAAAAATTAATGACGGCTATAAAATCATTACAGAGAAAGAGGAGGCTTTAAACTGTAAATATCTTATTTCTGCCATTCCAATTAATAATACCCTTCCATTATTCAAAAATTCGGACCTTAGAATTGGAAAGGATAAACTTTTAGAAAGCAAGTCCCTCAACAGTGCTTTTCAAATGGGCATTGCCTTTAAAAATCCGAACCCACCTTCCATTATCCATCATCAGATTCATTTGGAAGCAGCCTTAAACCAGGTTGGGGCCAAAAGCATTTTCCTAAGCCTGAGCCACCCTGAAGATAAATCCCGAAGCCAGGAATCGGACATTTCTATAGCTTCAGTGAGTTGCCATATAGCCGACCCGGAAAATAATTACATCCATCATAAAGAAGATGTGGAAAAGGAAATTATCCAAAAGCTGGAAAGCTTGGGTTTTCTAAAAAAAGGAAGTATTGTATATCAGCATTCTTCTACAGCAAAATCATGGCAAAAATGGACCAAAAGAGCTTTTGGTTTTGTCGGTGGGTATCCGCAATATATGCATATAAAACCCTGGCAAATGAATGATGCACGGCTGGATCAGGATAAAGCTTATATCTGTGGGGACACTACCTACCCAGGACAAGGAATTCCCGGAGCCACTTTAAGTGGGATTATTGCTGTTGAAAAATTATCCAGAGATCATTTATAAGCATTGGCCTACAATTAATAATAATATAAACCATAAATAAATTGGAAAAATAAAAGGAATCATTAAACTAGCAGATAGTTTTATTAAAAAACTTTTGGGATATTACCAGGGCAAAATTAGCAGAAACACTTTCTTATGACAAAAGCCAAAAAAATTCTAAAGATAATCAAGGATGATCCCTGGTTAGCACCATACGAACCGGACATAGAAGAAAGGTTAGATGTCTACAAAAATTTGGTGAAAAGCTTAAAGAAATATTATGGTAGTATTTCCAAATTTGCCGATGGTCACCATTACTTTGGTATAAATTACGATAAGAAAAAGAAAGGCTGGTATTACCGGGAATGGGCTCCAATGGCACATTCTTTATACCTGATTGGAGACTTCAACCTTTGGAATAGAACTTCCCACCCAATGACCCGACTGGACGGTGGAATTTGGGAATTTTTTTTAGAGGAAGAAGAATACAAAACTACTTTTACCCATGAAAGTCTCCTAAAAGTTTTAGTGATTTCTAAAGATGGAAGTAAAGACCGAATACCTGCTTATATCACTAGAGTTGTACAAAATTCTACTACGAATGATTTTGCTGGCCAGATTTGGATGCCCGATAAAAAATTCAAATGGACAGATCAAAATTTTGATGTTTTAAAGAATGGAGATTTATTTATCTACGAATGTCATGTGGGAATGGCACAGGAAACTGAAGATGTAGGTACTTATCTGGAGTTTGCCAAAAATGTATTGCCAAGAATCAAGAAACTTGGGTATAATGCCATTCAGCTAATGGCAGTTCAGGAACATCCTTATTATGGGTCATTTGGCTACCATGTATCTAACTTTTTTGCCCCATCCTCAAGGTTTGGAACTCCGGAAGAGCTAAAGGCCTTGATTGATAAAGCCCACAAATTGGGAATTGCTGTTATCATGGATTTGGTTCATTCTCATGCCGTGAAGAATGAAAACGAAGGCCTAAATATGTTTGATGGCACAGATTATCAGTATTTCCATGCTGGGGGGAAAGGACACCACTCTGGTTGGGATTCCAAACTTTTCAATTATGGGAAATGGGAAGTTCTCCAATTTTTACTATCAAACATTAAATATTGGATAGAAGAATTCCATTTCGATGGATTTAGGTTTGATGGCGTTACTTCAATGCTTTATAGTCACCATGGCCATACAGTTTTCGATCATTATGATAAATATTTTAAAGATGATGTAGAAAAGGAGGCTGTAACTTATTTACAATTGGCTAATGATTTGGCAAATGAAATCAAACCAGATGTAATTACAATTGCTGAAGATGTAAGTGGAATGCCTGGGTTAGGAATTAAGGTAAAAGATGGAGGGCTAGGTTTTGACTACCGACTGGCTATGGGAGTCCCGGATTATTGGATAAAAATTCTTAAGCACAAAGCAGATGAAGATTGGAATATCCATGAAATATATGGGGTAATGGTAAACCGAAGATATGGTGAAAAAACAATTGGCTATGCCGAATCCCATGATCAGGCACTTGTTGGGGATAAAACCCTGGCGTTTTGGCTCATGGATAAGGAAATGTATTTTCACATGCAGATTTCCGATGAGAACCTTATTATTGACAGGGGAATTGCTCTCCACAAAATGATCAGGTTTTTTACCATGGTACTTGCTGGTGAAGGTTATTTAAACTTCATAGGCAATGAATTTGGTCATCCGGAATGGGTAGACTTCCCAAGGGAAGGTAATGACTGGAGCTATAAATATGCAAGAAGGCAGTGGTCGTTGGTAGATAATGATCAGCTGAAATATCAATTTTTGGCAGCTTTCGATCATGCCATGATTAAATTGACAAAGGCTAATAAAATCCTTTCTCAGCATGATACCCAACAATTAAATATGGATGAGACCAACAAAACCATCATATTTAAAAAAGGGAATTTAATCTTTGTGTTTAACTTCCACCCAAGTAATTCAATAGCAGATTATCAATTTTGGGTTCCTCAAATAGGAAAATATAAAATTGTTCTCAATTCAGATAACCCAGAATTTGGCGGCCATGACAGAATTGACGAATCGGTAATCTTTACTACAAATGAAGACCAGAAAATAAGCATTTATAACACAAATAGAACGGTTTTGGTCTTTAAAAAGACCAGGTAATTAGTGGACTGAACTATCCAATTTTGATAATAAGCCATTATTTCTCCATGTATATCCAAAGCAGCAAATTTGGCAATTGCTTTTAATCCTCCAACCTATTCTTAAAGTTGGGAGTTATTTTTTACTTCTTCCCCCTTTCCCTCATCACCTTAAATAAGGGTTTTTAGTTTTTTCTTCAAAACTTTTCAATTTCCTAATAATATTAATATTAACTTTGCAGCACATAAAGATAAATTTTTAACTGAACAACATTGATGATTAAAACATACAACATTATGAAAATGAATGTTTTATTCCTCTACCTTATTTTTTTAACTTGTACTCAACTTCAGGCACAATCTATCATTGTTTCCCCAAAAGAAGTGCTAAAAGGAAAGTATGAAGCCTACCTGAAAAACAATCTGGAATATCTTCATAATCTGAAATTATTTAAAGAAGCTCAACAGGATTTCGTAACTACTCGGCTAAAAATAGACAGCCTCAAAGTAGTAGTCGAAAAATCTGATTTTACACCTTATCTCAAAAAGGAAAGTATAGAAATTCTGGACCTAGCAGCCAATAATCATGCAGGTGATGTTTATTTAAAATTAAGGGTGTATGGACCTGATTTCGCACTTGCCCTCAATGATCTGATTAGTATAAGGGAAATTTATCAATATGAGAGGGAATTGGTCCAGGCAAAAAAAGATATTACTCTTGTGAGCCAATGGAGCAAAAAGATGGCTGGAATAATTGAAGAAAATTATGATTCTATGCTGGAAGCCGGTCTTTCCTGCACCGTTCGGGAATATGAAAACTTAAAAAAAGTTGAATATTCTATAGATGAAGCTCTAAAAAAATTCATTAGGAATAACCATAAAATTTCGGGTCATGAAGCGAATTACCAAAACCTATATTATTCCTGGGGACTTTTTCAGGACCAACTAAAGAGAAATTTGGAAAGAGACAGATTCTTTAATGCTCTACAAGAACAATTTGGACATCTGGTTGATTTATCTAAGATTGACAAGGATGATATTTCTCAGTTATAATTTTAAGAACTCCTGCGATTATTTTAGGGAAATAATAGTCTCTATATCAAAACTTTAAAACAAGTAAACACGCAGTTAGTTTTGATTTACTACTTAATTCTTCCTCACTTGGTTTTCACTCTTCAAGGGTCATTAAGTAATGCATTATTCCACACTCATCGAAAGGTTCGCCAATAGAAGTAAATCCGAATTTTTTATAAAACTCTTCTACCTCCACCTGTCCATGTAAATACCTCATTTTTCCTTTTGAGACTGGATTTTGTCTCACATCTTCCAACACTTCATTAATAAGGGCTGCTCCTACTCCCTCTCCTTGGCATTCATTTAAAACAGCAAATCGTTCGAGTTTTATTCCTTTTGGAGTAAATCTCCATCGCGCAGTACCAACTGGTTTTCCATTTAAATAGGCTAAAAAATGCGTGGCTTCATTTTCAAATTGATCCAGCTCTTCTTCAGCAGGAACATTTTGTCCCTCTACAAAAACCTTAAAACGAATTTTAAAAGCCTCCTCTAATGTAGATTTATCTTCGATGATTTTTTGAACTAACAAACTCATTTTCAACTGAAATAATTACTCTTAAATTAAAATGTTGTTCCTTAAAGGTACAAGGTTTTAAATGGATTTTTAAAAATGACAATAAAAATTATGTCCTCTCAAAGCAGGGACGATTTATATAAAAAGAAGGTTCACAAATACAATTATCCATTTTTTTTAATCTCTCTCTGGCTTCAAGATGCAAATATCATTTTTTCCTTTGCCAAAAATCCTATTTCACCAAACTTTATTTAGCTGAATTAAGCAGTTTGTAGAAACAAGAAATCCACTCAATCATTCAAAAATTGATGTAAAAAAGAAAATACTGTGTGCGCACACATTTTTTAGAGTTTTATTTTGAAAACCAATTTCAATTTCATACATTTGGAAAATTCATTTCAGTATTTTATTGAAATAATAATATTTTATAAATGTAAATTAAGTAATTTCCAAATATAAATTTTACAATCAAGTCCGAACAAACTTTTAATTTTATCATCTAGCTTTAATCATTATGCTATTAGGTACCATCGACTGGGTAATCATATCCATTTTCTTTTTAATTGTCCTCTCTATTGGATGGGTAGCATCCAAAACTGCAGGTAAAAACACTGACGAATTTTTCCTTGGTGGAAGATCTATGCCCTGGTGGCTTTTAGGTATTTCCATGGTGGCCTGTACATTTTCAGCTGATACGCCCAACCTTGTAACTGGAATGGTGCGGGAAAATGGGGTAACCAGAAACTGGGCCTGGTGGGCCTTCTTAATTACAGGAATGGTTACCGTATTTATTTATGCCCGACTCTGGAGAAGGTCTCAGGTGATGACAGATTTGGAGTTCTATGAATTGCGATATAGCGGGAAACTAGCTTCTTTTTTAAGGGGCTTCCGATCTCTATATCTGGGCATATTTTTCAACTGCCTAATCATGGGAACAGTAACACTGGCTGCCATTAAAATTGGTGGGGTAATGTTTGGGTTAGAGCCTTGGGTAATTGTTGTGGGATCATCGGTTGTAGTGGTACTTTATGCTGCGTTAGGGGGAATTAAAGGTGTGATTTGGGCGGATTTTTTCCAATATGGAATTGCCATGTTTGGAGCCGTTTATGCCGCATATGTAGCAGTAAGCCAACCAGAAATTGGAAGTTTAGCTGCTTTATTCGATAACCCGGTTATAAAAGCTAAGATGGATGTTTTACCAGAATTTTCTGATCCAACTGTTTATATTCCTCTATTAATTATACCTGTAGCGGTACAGTGGTGGGCAGTATGGTACCCAGGTGCAGAGCCAGGTGGTGGAGGTTACATCGCTCAAAGGATGCTTTCAGCAAAAGATGAAAAAAATGCTATTGGTGCAACCTTACTTTTCAACTTTGCACATTATGCTTTAAGACCTTGGCCGTGGATAATTGTAGCCTTAGCTTCTTTAATTATATTCCCTGATTTAGATGCTATTAAAAGTGAATTTCCAAATATTGGAGAGCAATATCTTGGGCATGATGTTGCTTATCCCGCGATGTTAACCAGATTAGGTCCTGGATGGATGGGATTGGTAGTGGCCTCTATTATTGCAGCTTACATGTCAACAATAGGTACTCACCTGAACTGGGGATCGTCTTATGTAGTAAATGATTTCTACCAAAGATTTGTAAAACCTGAAGCCTCTCAAAAAGAATTGGTTGGTGTAGGAAGAATTACCACAGTAGTATTGATGGTTATCACAGCAATATTTTCTCTTACCTTTTTAGAAAATGCTACACAGGCATTTGATATCTTATTACTTTCCGGAGCAGGGACTGGGGCAATCTATATTCTCAGATGGTTTTGGTGGAGAATAAATGCCCTGACGGAAATTGTTGCGATGATAGTAGCCACGGTAATGGCAGTACTCTTAGTTTTAGTAATTGATCAGACCACAATTAGTTCATTGGTTTTGGACACAAAAGGAGTTACGGATGAATTGTTATTATTTGGATCGAATTGGACTGATGCCAATTTTAACCAGGCAGGATTTGTAAGCGCAGGTCTGACAGCAAATGAAACAAGCATAATGAGTCAATTTTCTTCTGCTGCAGAATTCAACACTCTCAAAACTCAGGTTGGTAATCTTACTTTTACCCTGCGTTTGTTGATCGCTTTATTCTTTGTAACTGTATCATGGCTTTTAGCAACATTTTTTGGTAGACCTGAAAAGAAAGAAACTTTGAGAAAATTCTACAAATTGACTCATCCGGGAGGACCAGGCTGGCAAAAAGTAATTGATGAGGCTAAAGCTGAAGGTATCAATATCAATGAAAAAGAAGAAGGAAAAGCCTGGGAAATGCCACTCCAAATACTATTGGTATTTATAGGCTGTGTGACCATATATGCTTCGTTATTTGCGATTGGAGGCTTTGTGTATGGAGAAATGTTAAAAGGATTCTTGCTTACAGGAGTAGCCGGTTTATCAGCATTTTTCTTATTTAAATTGTTCATGAAGCTGAGAACGACTTAATATCTATTTCAAGATAAAACAACAGCCCGCTAGTTCAATGAAATAGCGGGCTGTTTTGTTTAGATTTTTAATATTTAAAATACTTACGAATCTCAGTCATCCCATCGGTTGTGAATTCTAAAAAGTATAGTCCGGGCTTATTCTGAATAATATCAATGGATTTTTCCATATAGCTTTGTTTGGAGTTAAGCATTTCACTATAAATAATTCTACCAGACAAATCTCTGAGTAGAATACTTCCCTTTGTTTTAATTTCCCCGATTACAAAATTCACCTTTCCATTTCCAGGATTAGGGTAAATATTAAATGGCTCATCCATTAAAAAATCATTACCCAATAATGGCCCTGAAATCCTTGCATTCGATGGATTAATATTAAAATCAAAAATCATGGCAGCATTCCATGGAAGCACTTGTTGTCCCGGAATTACCCCTACTCCATCGTGCAAACCTGGGTCTATTTTCACAATCGAAGAATCATAACTATAGGTATTTCCATTAAATTTCAGATGGTCTATGTATAGATTCCTGTCTTGTCCATTAGCCAGCAAATCATTGTCAAACTGAATCCAAATACTGTCAATATTGGAAGAGAAATTAATATGGGGAATTCTATAGTATAAAAAGGGTTCGTGGGAAAAATGACCCTCTACAAAAACTCCATTTACATAAGTATTGAAATGAGCAAAAACATTATTTACATGAGTCCCTCTAATATAAGCAAATGCATATTCATTGGCTATAGTCGAATTTGCAATCAAACGAAAATCATCCAAAGCCATACCAATACTACCTGAAGCAGATGAGGCATCAGTAGCTTCAAATCGAAACCTGAAGGCTACATTTGGCTCACCTCCAAAATCGGTTATATTTATAATGTATGCTTTGAATTCTCCAGTAGTTGATCCACTAAAAAATGGCGAATTTGGGAAACGTGTATAGACAGATGCTGCAGACCCTGTATTTAAATCTGTATAAGAATTATACCAGCCATCGCCCAAAAAGTTTCCTAAAAGATTCCATGTTTCCCCTTTATTAAGGGAATACTCAACAACAAAACCCACCAAATCTTCATATGTCTCATATTTTGCTTTAAACTCAAGTTTATAATTCTGAATTTGTGTAAAATCAAAATTTGGAGTATATAGGGTGGTTTTAGCTAAAGAAATACTGTTTTTTGTTAATCCAGTTACCCATGCATAATTACCACTGGTAGTTCCATCTTTTCCGGTAACATTAGAGTTTCCACGTTCAAAAATACTAAGATAATCTAGCACCAAAGAATCGTTAAAAAGATCATAAGGAATTCCTCCAAAATCATTCGGATTTACCTCAAAGTTTCCTCCGTCAGATAAGTCATATGGCACAGGTCTGTTTGGTAAAACCTGAATATATGCAGTTTTACAGGCAACATCAGCTCCATTATTTACAGAAAGGAAAACAGTGTAAATACCAGGTGCTAAATAGGAAATTGTAGGATGTTGTTCTGTTGAAGCCTGACCATCACCAAAATTCCATTCCCAAGTATTGATATTTCCTTCTGAGTGATCTGTAAACGATACTGGAATGCCAGTATAAACCACACGATTGATTGAACGAAAATCTGCTTTTACAACAGGCTGATCTTGGAAATCAAACACCATTTTCCCTCCCCAATACATCACTGTTTTGTAAGGGATATTTTGCCCATCTGTACGAATATAACTAACATTATCTTCAGTATGACTAATAATATCTCCACAAATACCCAGAGATTCGATCCATAAATCTCTATCCTCTCCATTTATCAAAGCATCATTATCATAAACAATCTCTACATCTTCAATTTCAGTACAAGTCAATGAAATAGGAAATTGGTAATCGTAAAATTCTCCTATAGTACTTGCCTCACCAATATATTCTCCATTCACCATCACCTGAAAATGAGCATATACATTTTGAATAGATTTTCCCTTTGCTCGAACAGTTAAATACTGCTGCGGGAAAGTGTGAAAAATCAAAAAAGCATTCCATGGTAAAACTACCTGTCCTGGTATGATTCCAATTCCATCTTTTGCTCCTTTATCCAGAATAGTTTTCTCACTAGTAAAATACTGTTTGTTCCCAACTTTGATAGATTCTACAAATAAATTCCTATCCTCTGGAGGATTATAAGCATCATTATAAAATTCTACCCAAACTTCTTTAATTTCACTTTCTGGAACATCCACACAAAACTCATATTCCTGATTTTGGGCGGTAGTAGTGGCCTCTCCAGCTACTATCCCATTAACATAAAGTCGGAATTTTGCGTAAATTCCATTTAGTGAGCTTCCATTTGCATTCACAAAAACTTTTGTAGTGCTTAAATTTCCATTTAACTCCTGTCTGAAACTTTGAAAACTATTGAAGTCAACTATTTTTTGAACTAAGCTGGTATCAGAGACCTTTTCATACCATAACCAGAAATTTTGAGGTGATTCGCATGAAATATTATAAGTATTGAAATCAAATTTATTAGAACCTAATCCAACAGTATCAATATGGGATAAACAAACATTTGTAATAGTATCCCTTTCGCAACAACCACTTACTTCTATCCCATTTTTTCCCTGTCCTAATCCACTTTTTATGGTAAATGTGTTATGGTGTACATAATTATTAATCCCCTTTTCAGGAAACCGGCATTCTCGTCTAATTATTATTCCCCCTGGGTTTTCATAAGGCAAAAAATTGGAGTCAATGGTAACTTCATTATTATATACTTTTACATCCTCAGATCCAACGACATAAATTTGAGCACCATGACCAGAAGCATTATTTGAAATCGTATTATCCCTAATGGTAGCTTCCCCACTAATTTCATGAAAAATACCAGTTGCTAAGTTATTTTCCACAACATTAAGTTCATAAATTGTCCCAAAATTATCGATATCCGTCCATAACCCTGGTCCATTATTACCATAAACATGATTGTCTTTTACATGCAGGTTTACAGTTCTTACAAACTTGGTTCCTCCACCTTCAGCACCCCAGTCATAACCCACCGCAGGACTTCTGTTCTCCCAAATATCATTTTCCAAAACTTCACTATTCTCAACCATTTTTGGACTCCCATCAAGATTCCTGTTACTTGCTTTTACACCAATTTGTCCATTGTGATGCACATTGTTTTTCTCTATTAAATTATTACTTGCAAAGTGAATTCCTGCTCCATGGTTGTATCTAACCTCATTGTTTTTTATGATCCAATGATCACCAGGAACTCTATTCCCTATGTCTCCATAAGCTATCAAGCTTGCGTATTTTTCAATCACTAAATTTTCAATAGTAACATTGGGTTCTGCTTTTTCATGAGAGAAACCAAAATTACCAGGAACCTGGGAATGTGTACCAAAGGCAAATCGGGAAATACTTATTTCAATAGTATCTGATGAATTTGTAGGGTCATCAAACATATAGACTATACCTGTTGATCCATTTTTTGCTTCGGAAGAACCATAAGAAATCCCATAATCCAGATACCATTCTCCACTTTCATCCAATTCATCCATTGTAGTGGTTTGTCTTAAAAAGATATTATTTAAAAATAAATCTTCAGGACGGTTACAGGGAATACCATTTTGACAACCTTCATTTTCCTGGCCTTTAAAAGGTTCTGGATTGGGAGCTACAGGAACATTTTCATATTTCCAAAGTGTTCTGCCCATATGGGTAATTTCCACCCAACTTCCACTTTCCAACAGCATTGCTCCACTCATAATGGCTCCATCTTCTCCAATAAAAGTTTGTCCTTCTTTAGGTACAACAGACTGCATTCTATGGGTACCAGCTTTAATCAAAAAAATAGTATTTGGAGGATAACTATTCACAATGGAATCGAAATCAACTCCAAGTTGAAGTTCTACATTATTTGTATTTTGCGCTGTATATTTTATAGCGCTTGTTAAGGCTATGAGGATAAAAAATCCACATAATTTTAAAAATAATTTCATGACTATGGGTAGGTAAAAGTTAAAAATAAGGTAGTCGTTTTTTTGTTATGAAGTAATGAATAGCCACCAATATTCTTCCAATGAAGGTTGGCAAATTCTCGGCAAAAAAAGGCATAGTAATTCTTTTGGAATTACTCGGCTTCCAATGGGGTTTCCAAAAAAAATGTTAGTAAAAAAAGGCAATACTGAGCCATTACAGACTAATGAGTAATCTGGTACTTTAACAAAAATGGTTTAGAAAGAGAATCTCAAATAAGTTAGTATTTTAAAAATTCTCCGGAAGATTATTGTAGCAAATAATCAACTAACAATAAATTAAGCAATTCATGGATAGGAAACAGTCGGCAAATATTCAAACGAACCTAAACTGTACAGGATCAATACTGATACAAAAAATATCGATTAAAGGTTAAGTAAAAAAATGAATTTATCAGTATTAATTTCGTCTTTCAATAAGTTAAGATGAAGCAGAGAAGGTC
>JAHQVQ010000273.1 GCA_019634305.1 Flammeovirgaceae bacterium
AATTTGAAAGTAAGTGATCCGGAAACCAGGCTTACTTTTGCAAATAAAAAAAATATCCCCTTCCTTCAGGCCTCTACTTTTTATGGAATGGTTAATCGGGAAAGTTGGTACAATGGAGATTATATTAAGAAATATGGTGATTTGGTGCTTGAAGCCAATAAAGATATTACCGCAGCTGTTCAACTTTGTGCGGTAGAATGTTCGCAGGGGAGACGAGTAGAAAACTGGGAGATGGAAGCCATTATGGCTTATCTCTGGTCGTTGGAATATCAGTTGGGTGATTTAGGTTTATCTAAAACAGATTTTAAAAAATTGAATGAGGAATACGAAGATAAGGCTAATCATGAAGCCTTAATCAAATGGATTAAATCATTTTATTTACAAGCTTCTCCAGCTACTTTTGCTGATCCCCCTGGAAATAGGAAAGCAGGTTTTGAACAACTAGAAGGAAATGCAAATAATGGAAAATTGATTTTTGAAAAAAGCTGCCTGCATTGCCACGATGAAAATGGTGTAACTAAATATACTTTGGAAAATAATAAGCTTTCCTTCAAAAAACTTAAAAAAGATATAGCCAACAGCTCACAACTTTCCCTTTATCATGCCATCAGGTATGGTACAAAGCCAGAACCAGGGCATAAACCCTATATGCCTCAATATACGCTGGAAAGAATGAGTGACCAACAAATGGAAGACTTTAGGGCTTATGTGGAATTAGTGGCTTCTGGTCAGGAATTGAATGAGAGATAACATTACTGTAGTTGTGTGAAAAGTTATTATTGCTGCAACTTGCAGAAACACCTATAGAAATAAGATAGTGTTAAAACAATTTGGCAGTTCGACTTTTGTAAAGTTAAACCATTATCGTAGGACTTGTAATCCGAAGCGCATCCCTAGCTCAAAAAAATAGTGAAATGCAATTCAAACTACGCTAGTGCATTTCTTGTCCAGTTCAAATCAGTTTCCCTCCTTCAATCAGATCTACCAGCATTTCTATACTTTCTTTAGAATGTGTGGGGAAATTTGCAATTCTGATTTGGGATTCTTTCTTTCCCCCATATCCTTTTCCCACTTCCATTTTGTATTTTCCTAATTTTTGTAGGAATTCACTGGCACTTTGCCCAATTAAGTTCCCAACTGCTACAGTTTTAGATCTGTGTTTTTTCTCTTTTACAAATGGTTCGAATAGGTTATTTGATTCAAATAAATTGTAAAGCAAAGCAGCCTTGTAATTCGTTTCCTGCCTGATAACCTGTATGCCTCTCCTGTTCATGTCTTCACAAACTTTTCCCAACAAATAAATTCCCAATACATTTGGTGTAGCAGGGGTCTGGTTTTTGGCTGCCATTTTTAACAAACCAGGAATAGTGTGGTAAGTACCAATTGGAATTTTTTGTGCTTTCAGCTCGTTGACTTTTTCTACTAATTTTTCATTAAAAACCCACACGCCTAGTCCGGCTGGCAAGCCCATTCCTTTTTGAACAGAGAAGTATAAAGAATCAATTTTTTGAAAATCGATATTTAAATACGGAACAGAAGAAACCGCATCAATTGCAATGATTTTGTCAGGATATTGATTTCTCAGTTGATAAATATCTTCAACAGGAAATGCTACTCCTGAACTGGTTTCATTTTGAGTGATTCCAATAACTTCTACTTCATTGGGAATTTCAATGTTGTTGATATCAAAACCTTGTCCTAGAGCAACTTCCATTACATGCGCATTTTTACCCATCATTTTAGAAAAGTCATAAAACTTCTGTGAAAATGAGCCATTTACAAAATGATAAGAAGAATCGGCTATGCAATTTTGAATTAACCTTTCCCATATTTCTGTGGCTGAGTTGGTAAAAACAATATGGTAGTTTTCTGGAACCTCCAGCAAAGTTCTAACGCCATCTACAGCCAATTTAAAAATCTTCTCAAAATCTTTACTTCTGTGGGAAATGGATGCTACTCCTTCCCGCATTGCAGTTTGAATATGATCGGGAACGGTAAAATATAGCTCACTTGGACCAGGGGTCAGGAATAGTTTTTTCATCAGTTTTTAATATTTTCCAAATCAAAAATAAGTACAGTTTGGGAATATTATGCCATTATCTATAATTGAAAATTGGTTATTTAGGCGCTTTTTTGGAAATTGCCCTCAAAAAATTGTCTATGTTCATATTCTCTATTCTAAAAAAAATTCTTCCCTGGTTACTGGTTTTAGGTTTATTGGTTTTTATTTTATTGGAAAGAGAAAAAGAGCGCTTTTTTGGAGATAAAGGAGGGGCGATTGAGGTAGTTGATGACAATTTCAATAATGTAGTTTTGGAAGAAGTAGAAGGGTTGGGAAAAATGGAGTTGGTAAAATTCAAATTCAGGGATATTATTAAATTGAAGAAGGATAATCTTTTTCCCCTAACCGATGATGAAATATTACTGGTAGTAACTGGAGAAGCTGTAGGTTGTATAGACTTTACAAAAATTAAAGCTGAAAATGTAAATGAAGCGGGAGATACCTTATTTATAGATATGCCAGAGCCGGAAATTTGTTATTCGAAAATTGATCATTCCCAAAGCAAGATTTATGACCTTACCTTTACCCAGATGTTTGATAAAACAGAATTGGTAGAAGAAGCCTTTAAAAAAGCGGAGGATAAAATTGAACGAATTGCCATTGAATCCAATCTTTTGGAGCAAACCAGAACAAATGCCGAACTTACTTTAAAGCCAATTCTGGAAAGGATCTCTCATAAAAAAGTGGTACTAACCTTCAAACTTTCTCCTGAATACCTGCTTTTTCACTAGTTTGTTTGCAAACCAAATGCTTTTGAGTTTACATTTGGCTGATTGTGCAAACAGGTTTATAAAATTTAACTAATGAAATTAACCATTTGGGGGGCTGCAAAGCAGGTGACGGGAAGTGTTTTTCTTTTAGAATTGGAAGATGATTTCCGGGTTTTAATAGATTGTGGAATGGATATGGGAAAAGGACAGAGTACCGATGCTTTATATCCTGGTTCAGCCTTTCCATTCGATGCCAGTACCATTAATCTGGTGATTCTAACCCATGCACATCTTGACCATTCCGGAAGAATTCCCAACTTACTAAGGGAAGGTTTTGAGGGAAAAATTATTTGTACTTCTCCCACCAAAGAACTTTCTGAATTACTATTGCTGGATTCTGCCAATATCAACCGGAGAAAAATTAAATATTTTCAAAAAAAGCGCAGCCGAAATCCCGGTTACAAACCAGATTTTAACCCTGATGAAATTTACTTAGAAAAGGATGTAAATAAATCTTTGGAATTGTTTCTAACACTTCCATTTAACAAAAGGACCAAAGTTAAAAAGGACCTTTTGCTTACCTTAATTCCCACTGGGCATTTGCTTGGGGCTGCCAATGTATTATTAGAAGTTTTTGAAGGTGGAAAATCTAAAAAAATAATGTTTTCGGGAGATGTTGGCCGTAGTAATTATCCCTTATTGCCCGATCCTCAACAACCAGAGCAGGTGGATTTTTTGGTTTGTGAAACTACCTATGGCAATAGGCTTCATCAATCCAAAGTGGAAACAGAGGAAGAACTTCGCAATGCCATCCAAAAAACCTGTGTGGACATGGCTGGGAAATTGATCATTCCCGCATTTAGTATTGGGAGAACCCAGGCCATTATTTACACCCTGAATAAATTGTTTTCCAAAGGTAATATGCCTTCAGTGAAGATTTATGCAGATAGCCCTTTGGCGAGGAAAAGCAATAAAGTATATGAGAGGAATACTACCTTTCTGAATGAGGAAGCTAAGGATTTTAAAGATGAAAAAGGGGCACTATTCTATCTGGATAATCTAGAATATATAGATGATTTGAAGGAAAGTATCATGATTTCCAAAAGCAATGAATCCTGTATTATTATTTCTTCTTCAGGAATGTTGGAAGGCGGGCGAATCCAGAATCATATCAAAGAAAATCTGGGAAATGCAAGATGCACAATACTGATGGTAGGTTTCAGTGCAGAGGGTACTTTTGGTCACCGTTTGGTAAATTCGGGTGCCAATGTGGTGATGGGAAAAAGGACCGTTCCCGTGATGGCAAAAGTGGAGCATACGGATGCTTTCAGTGGCCATGGGGATCAGAATGACTTGCTACAATTTGTAGAGGCTCAGTCTCCTGAAGAATTAAAAAAGGTTATTTTGGTGCATGGTGAACCTGGTTCTATGGAGGATTTTAAAGGATTATTGGAAAATAAAGGCTATCAAAACATTCATATTCCCGAGAAAGGGGAAATTTTTGAATTGTAGACCACAGTTGTATAGAACCACTATTTCCTCTTCCGCCAAAAAAAGTAAATCAGAAAAATAATAAGGACAAATGGGATAACCATTAAAGCAAACTTGATTAGAGGAGCTACAGTAGATGTGGGAAATTCATTCATAGATTTTCATAGAGTACTATTAAAAGTATATTTTCTTGTTTTCAGGTTCTAATTTACCTGTTTCGAAGCATTAAATAGACTACGGTATTGCACGGCTTACCACAATCTATTAGATTTAGGCAGAGATCCTATATATAGGATATAAAGAGAATATTTTTTGTTTTAAAAATAGCTTATTTTATCATTACCGACAACATTATCAACACCCTGTTTCCATTAATTCACCAGTAATTATCCCTTTTTTAGCTAATTCCACAGAAGGATAAATTAGACTAAATACTTATTGCCAATACATCTTAGGCTTGATTAAGCTATTGAACAAAAGATTGTTGTATTTTTTGGTGAAGTGCCTGGAAATGAGATGATAACTCCTTCGTTACAGTGCTTGGCTAAGTTTTATTTTTTAACACATAAGCATGTTGTCTTATAGGAGCATTTTTTACTGTATTGCATTATTCATTATTTTTCAAAACCCTTTAACCGCACAGGAAGAGGATAGAAGTCTGGCTGTTAAAAGGCTGGAAGGAAAAATAAAAGTTGATGGAGAATTATCAGAAGCTTTTTGGGAAACTGCCCCGGTTTCTCAACCTTTCTGGGAACAATTTCCTTATGATACTTCCTACTCCACTACCATTTCAGAAATAAGAATGGCTTATGACGACCAATTCCTCTATTTTGGAATTAAGTGTTTTGATCCTGTTCCGGGAGGGTATGTAACTACCTCATTACGAAGAGATTTTAGAGGAAAACAAAATGATGTAATCACAGTAGTACTCGATCCATTTGAGGATAAAACCAATGCTACCTTTTTTGGTATAAATCCTTTTGGTGTTCAAAGGGAAGGGTTAATTTCAGGAATTTCGGGTAGTGGGAGTGGAGGAACCAGCCAGGTGAGCAATGGGTTCGATTTATCATGGGATAATAAATGGTTTGGCGAAGCAAAAATTCATGACGGATACTGGACCGCAGAGATGGCTATTCCTTTTAAAACACTTCGCTATAAAGAGGGAGCTAAAACCTGGTATGCCAATTTTTACCGATTAGATAGTAAAACAGCTACTTCATCCAGTTGGGGACATATCCCCAGAAATCAATCAATTATTGCGTTGGCATTTGGAGGGCATTTGGATTTTGAGCAGCCTCTAAAAAAACCAGGATCAAATATTTCTGTGATTCCCTATGTAGCAGGAAATACAGGTAGGAATTATATTGAAGGAGAACCTGCTGAATATGGATTCGATGTGGGAGGAGATGCCAAAATTGCCATCACACCATCCTTAAATCTGGACCTTACCCTTAATCCCGACTTTTCCCAGGTGGAAGTGGATGATCAGCAAACAAACATCACCAGATTTGAATTATCATTTGCAGAAAAAAGACAATTTTTCCTTGAAAATGCTGACTTATTTGCCTCATTCGGGACTGATAAAGTCCGTCCATTTTTTTCAAGAAGAATAGGAATTGCTTTGGATAGAAATACAGGAATTAATGTTCCAGTTCCGATTACTTATGGTGCCCGATTAAGTGGCCGAATAGATGAAAATTGGCGAATTGGGGTGATGAATTTACAAACGAAAAGAGATAATAGTATCAATCTTCCTGGATATAATTATTCCGTAATGGCAATACAAAGGCAGGTTTTTGCCCGGTCAAATATTTCCGCCATTTTAATAAATAAACAGGCTACTCACCAATTTACACAGGATTCTACTTTGGAGTGGGCCATTGATAAAAGCAATTATAATAGAACGCTGGGGCTGGATTACAACCTTGCCTCAGCCGATAATAAATGGACAGGAAAATTCTTTTACCATCATAATTTTTATGAAAATGAGGAGTCCAAAAAGGATTTTGCACATGGAGCCACTTTGGCCTATAATATTCCCTGGCTGACCTTAACCTGGGACCATCAAATAGTGGGAAAATATTTTAATCCTGAAGTTGGTTTTGTTCCTCGAAACAATTACAAAAGAGTTGCACCAAGTATGAAGTTTACCTTTTATTCTAATAATGCAATTGCAAATCACGGCCCTGGGTTTTCTTCAGAATATATCTGGAATGATCAGGACGGGAAAACCGATCATAAATATGCATTAAACTACAACATTGTTTTTAAGACTAATGCAGAACTTACTGGTGCAATTCAAAATCAATACACCTATCTTTTTGATGATTTCGATCCTACCAGAACTGGAAATGGTGAACCTTTACCCATGGGAGAATCATATAATTATTCTAATGTAATAGGGGTTTATGAATCCGATAAACGAAAGAAAGTATTTTATGAAATAGAAGGGCAGGGAGGCGGATTTTTTAATGGAAGTTTATATAGAATCGCTGGAAATATCAATTATAGGTTTCAGCCCTTTGGTATTGCTACATTGAATTTTTCTTATAATGATATCAATCTTCCAGCACCTTATTCCAGTGGGGAAATATTCCTTATTGGGCCAAGATTTGATATTACCTTCTCTAGAAAAGTTTTCTTAACTACTTATTTCCAGTATAATAACCAGATTGAAAATGTGAATATCAATGCCAGATTACAGTACAGATATAAGCCAGTTTCCGATTTCTTTTTAGTTTATACAGAGAACTATTTCCCCAATACATTTGCGAGTAAAAACAGAGCATTGGTGGCTAAATTTACTTATTGGTTGAATTTGTAAAAAATAGTTTAGTGAGGGTTTCCAGTAGCTAAAACTTCCTCATAACTTTTAGAGAAAGTTTCATCATAAGCATCCTGATAGGCTTTTTTGAAATCATTATAAGTATGTTTTGCAAGCTGGATTTTATTTGAGCTGATAAAATGTTGCATGAGTAAAACAAGGGCTTCCTCATTGAAAGGATCGTAGAGGAAAACTATTTTGGTGATCTGGTTAATTTTGATTTCATCATCTTCTGCAGGAAAAGATTTGATCAATTCCAGGCAATAGTCTATGGTGAAATTGGACACAAATTCTTTAAAAGGATCCAGCCATTCCCCTTCAATTTTGGGTAAAAACTGGCCGCTATTAATAAACTGCAAAAACTGTTTATAAGCTGCCTGTTCTGGCTTTTTTGTATTTAAGAATTGATCAGTTAACTGCTTGAATTCAAAGTAATCGCAATGAAAAGGGGAGGAGTATTTTAGCTTTAGGAAATTTTCAGTCTGCACTACTTCCAAACCTTCAAAGTTGGCTAAAACTGCTCTTAGTTTTTTCAGGTTTACTCGCCTGTTGTTAGCGGCTTTTTCAAGGTCAAGGTCTGGCCAGATTTCTCTGGATAATTCTTCTACAGAAATTCCCTGAGGATACTTTGAAGAATAAAAAACCAAGAGTAAAAAAAATTGCCTTATTCTTGGAGTAAATTCTTTGGTGATATCATTCCCGGATTTATCAATGGCTGTGAAAACCCCAAATAGCTTTACCATGTTCTTCTTTGGAAAGACAGGAGTAATTCCTTCAATGATTGACTTTTCCTGAACTGATCTAGATTTAACCTGTTTTTTCTTTTCTTTTCGAATAAAAATAAATATTCCAATCAATATTATTCCTACCATAGTAATGAAGAGAATAAAGGAAAAAGACTTTTCTATGGAAGGAAGTGGTTCAATGACTTTTCCCTCAAAAATTTCCCGGATTTCTTCATCTCCAAGTGCCCGGTTCCAAATGGCAAGATCGTCCATTTTACCTTGAAAATAATCTCTTTCCTCCTCAGCAGTTCTTCTTACTCCAAGATAAATTTCTCCATCTCCTTTAAAAGAGGAAAGGCTTTTTACCTTTTTATCCAGTTTCCCATTTATGAAAATAGCCCTTTCTCCGAGCTTCTTATAATATCGCCAAACTACATGATACCACTGCCTGGCTTTTATTTCAAAATTTCCATTGATATCATCGCTATGAAAACCCATATAAGGTTTTTGATCTCGGAATATAAGGTGTAATCCTTCCCTAAACTTTCTTTTAAAAGTAGAAATAATGGGTTCATCGGCATCTATCAACGTGTCAGCCTTAATCCAAAGACTAATAGTAAAATCTTGGTCATTTAGTCCCAAAGCTTCTACTGGAGGAAGTTTTAGATACGACTCTCCTGAAAAGTAGGCTGCTTTTTTTCTTTCGGAATCATCATTAATATTGGTGTTTTCAGATTCAACCTTCTTTAACTGATTGTTGGAATAATTTTCAAAATTTTCATCAAAAGGATACCAGGCTACTAGATTTTCTCCAATATTTTTTATTGTAGCTTGAAAAGTGATGGAAGTATCTTGTTTTAAATCATTAGATTCAAATAAGGTAGGTTGAAAATCAAATCCAGGTTTTTCGGGTTTGATTTTTATTCGCTGACCTGAAAAATGGGGGAAGGAAAACTTTCCTCCCGTAATAGCCGGGATTTCCTTTTCCCAAAAAATTTCTTCTAATGGTTTCTTCTCATATTTTACAAACCCATTCACTTTCAAAACAGTATTTGTATGAGCCAAATTCTCCAAAACAGAAAATTCCAAAGGCGTTGGAGTAAAGCAAACAAAATTAGGCCTTCGTCCTGTTTGTTGCCAGAAGGAAAGAACAAGTTCAATAAATTGGGTGTTAGGATTTACCAAATCATTGTTCCAGTTTTCTTCAATGAAATTGCAGAAAACAAATTTTTGTTGCTGCACTCCATGAACCGTTGTAGTTCTCTGGTTTTCGAATTCCACATGCCAAAAGTCCTCTTCTTCATTTAATACTATTATTCCACTTTCTTCATTTTGTATTATTCCTGCATACTTTAAATGAGAGCTTAATCTATTTCTATTTAGGTTTTGCCCTACGATTAAGATGATTTTTTCAGATGTTACACTTTCAGAAAGGGTTTTGAGTTTTTTAAAAAAAACGGATGGTTGGTTTGGTATTTTTTCCAGATAAAAAGCATTAACACCAAGATGAAGTAATTTTGAAAATGAAGATGCAGTATATTGTTCAGAGATTTTTGTAGTAAGGTAGGTCTGGTTTAAAGCAATTTCCGGGAAGCTTTGAGAAAATGCGCCAAATGAAAGTAGGAAAATACATAGCAACCAGAAAGTACCTTTTTTAATCATGCTTCATTTCAAAAAATCTGTTGTGGGAAAATATGCAAAAATAAAAGGTTCTTCGCAAAAAGAACCTTTTGAATTTATAAAGAAGTTTACTAACTAACCAATTTGTGGCATGGGAACTTCATCATTTTTATTTTGATTCTCACATTTATTCGGATCATTTCCGCAGAGGGAACAAGTCACTCCATCATTCTGAAGATATGGACTTTGTGAAGCGCAAGTACCTTTAAATTCTCCATTTTTCAGGAAAATTAAACGAACACTCATTAATACGAAAAACAATCCAATAAATCCAACTGCAAGAAGTACGGTAGTCATAATAATTATTTTTTATAGCTATTTATTGATAATCAAATAGATTGCCCAAAATTAATACATTCAGCTATTATAACCGGAAGAAAAGTGTGAAAGTTCTTCTGGAATAATTATTAAAATGAGTTTTAAATATTATAATTTTCCCCTCCTCCAAAATTCAGGTTAAACCTAAAGAAAATTCCCCAGTCCATTGTACGCAAACTTTACATCATTATCAATGGCATCTTGCAATGGGGGATCATTCTCTTCCGAAGGACCTCCGAGAGCCACCAATTTTTTAAGATCGTTTTCTCTGCTTATTGAATATTGTACACCCAAAATAATATTACTGGCTCTTATATTAAATTTAGCCCCTTTTGTAGGGGGATATACATCATATTTTATTCCCTGTTGATTTTTAAAATTGGAAAACTCTTTATAATCAAAACCTTTACTGAAATTAATGTCAGTCCTGAAACCACTAAGGGTAACCAGCCTTTCCACCAACTACAGCACCACCAAGTTAGGAGACTTCAGCGTGAAAATTTTGTGCTCAATAGCGGTTACTTTGGGCTTTTGCCTGTATACTAAAAAGTAGTGATAATTCATTACACAAAATGATAAAATAAGCGATAAAAAAACAGCCTTTGATTTTTTGTCAAAGGCTGTTTTTCTAAAATTCTATTTGCTAAATTTTGTTAGTTAATGACTAAGCGTGCCAAACCCTTCTATAATAATGTTGACCTTATTGGTTTTCTTTTGCACCAAAATACTAGTCTGATTTGCACCGTCATCATTATTTAAGTCCCCTTTCTCTGCCTTTACAAAATAGGCCTGTGTTTTTAGCTTTTTAAACTTGGCTTTTCCCTTTTCATCTGTTTTACCAGTTTGAATAGCATTTTTTTCATTTTTATAATCTTCCTCGTTTTCGTATAGTTTTACCGATGTGCCCGGCTGAATATTTCCTTTTTCATCAAGCACAGTAATTTCCAGATTTGTAGGAAGTAATTGTGCCTTTACTGAAGCAGAGCAAATTATCAGCATTAAAGAAAACAAAGAAATTTTCAGAATTTTCATCATTTTTATTGTCATTGAATTTCGATTTAAATTTAGATTATTTAGCTACAAAAACCAGACTGCAAATATAAGTTAATCTGCCTATCGCAATCAAATTTGAACATTAAATATATCACTGAGGATTGTTTCTGCTTCAACCGGGTAAACCCCCTTTTTAATGAGGTCTTTCAAGTCTTCAATAGCTCCATGATTTACATTTCCATTAGCTTCCAAATTCTTTCTTTTGTATTCTCTATACAAATTTTCACTCTTTTCGAAATGACCTAGGTTTAGTTCGGCTAATGCCAAATTATACATGGCATAAAAGGCATTGCTATCTAAAGAAATCGCCTTTTCAGATAGCGCAATACATTCCTCAAATTCTCCCTGAAGATATTTTACCCACCCTGAATTTCCATAGGCTGAAGAATAATTAGAGTCCAGCTGCATTACAATTTGGTAATCCTGGAAGGCCTGTTCATATTTCCCTGCATCAGTAAAAAAATTGGCCCTACTTAAATAGGCAAAAATATCTTTTGGAACCAGAGAAATAGTATAGCTATAATCCTTTAGCGCTTGTTCATAATTTCCAAATAATTCAAACCAGGCAAGACCTCTTACTCTATAAAAATCGGGATCCCTGGGATTAAGAGAAATGGCCATTTCGATATCATCAAGTGCCTCTTTTTTCTTTAAATTAATTAAAGTAATTGCCCTTAAATAATAATTGTCTGGATTAAATTCATCAGCAGAAACCGCATTGTTATAATGGACCAAAGCCATTACTTCATTTCCTTTCTGGCTTTCTATTCTTCCAAGGTTTTGGTGGGGGAAGTCGTGCCCTGGATCCATCTCAATGGCCATATTATAGTAATAAGTAGCACTATCAGTGTTGCCTTTATACTGATAGATTAGTCCTATATTATTATAAATAGTGGAATAGGCAGGATATAATTCAAGTGCTATTTTATAATCTGAAAAAGCTTTGTCATATTCCTTCAACTGGAAATAGGTCCATCCTCTTCCATTGTAAGCAGAGGCTGAAGTTGGGTCGTATGAAATTACTTTGGTATAAGCATCCAATGCTTTTTCATATTGCCCTAGTCGATTTCTACAATATCCAATATCCAAAAAGGCCCTTCTTACATCATAACCATATTTTGCAGCACTTTCATAATCTTCTACGGCTTCTTCAAAGTGAAACAAAGCTTTATGAATTCTGGCTCTTGTTTCAAAAAAACGAGATTCTTTAGGCATCATCCCAATAACAATATTCATATCGGAAAGCGCCTCTTCATATTTACCTTCCTTTATTTTTCGTTCAGCTCTGTCAAAATATTGACCTGGTGAATCAGGGTTCAATGCTATTTTGATATTTTCAATCTGATCTTCTACTTCATCTAGTCCTTCTTTCGTTATTCCCGGCATGCCTTCCAGCGACCCTGCAAATAACTCAAATTGCTTTTTCCTAAGCTGGGAATATTCATGAAATAGAATAACCTTTTTTTTGAGATCAGCTGGTAAACCCCGAATATCTCCCATTTCTTCCATTATGCGAATGTTTTCCTCAAAAACGGGAATACTGGAATTTCGGAGTTGAGAAATTCTTTCATCGGTTGTGGCTTCTTCCGGGAAATCGAAATAGCGTAGAGCTTCTTCTTCGTTAGCCAGAAAAGCCTCTTTGCCCTCCGTATAGGCGACTGACCAATTTGAAGTAAATGCCAGAATGCCACCGCTAATACTCAGAATAAGGATGGAGGGTAAAATGACATTGTATTTTTTGAATTTTGATTTTGGGTTGAGGTATTCAGGTAGATAAGCGAATCCGACTAATATTCCCCCAAATAGTCCACCAATATGCCCGGCATTATCGAAAAGAGGGACAAGGAAACCAATGATAAGGCTAAAACCTATAAAGAGCAGGATTTTTCGCTGAAGGTTTCTGTTTATCAATTTGTCGATAATACCTGTAGCATTGAGTGCCAGGAATGTTCCGAATAAACCGAAAATTGCCCCAGAGGCTCCCATACTTATGGCGAAATCATGCCACCACAAACTGAGTGTAGAGCCAAAAATGCCCGATAACAGATAAGCGATTATAAATTTGGTTCGGCCTAAAAAGGATTCCAGAAACCTGCCTATATCCTGCAATACCCACATATTCATTACCAGGTGGATAATGCCAAAATGCACAAAACAACTGCTAAGAATTCTCCACCATTGGTTTTGAAGAGTGATTTCTTTTGAACTAGCCCCAAACTTCACCAGGTCATCTATTTCTGGCCAAATAAAATCTACTCCAGAAAGTAACATGGTCAGATAAACAAGAACATTTATTATGATTATAATGGGTGTGATAAAGTAGGATTTAGTGGGAACAATAAAACTAAATGCCTGCTTTATTTTCTCTAGTTCAGTAGAAGGAAATTCTAATAAATGATCTCGTCCTTCCTGAAGATAACCTGCTATTTTCAGGTAATCTCTATTCAAATCGAAGCCGTCTTTTTGTGCCTTTATTTCCCTAAAGAATCGGAGAAATGCCTTAATATTTCTACTGTTTTCCCCCTTATCTACCATTGATTCTTTCAGGCTGTAACTGCAAATTTTTTTTTCATCTGCATTTGTACGGATAATGATTTCCTCTCCATAGGATTTCAAACTGGGGGAAGTACGGGCAACAATGCCTTTTTCAGAATTATACAATACATTCCATTGCATTTTCCATGCTGCTTCTCTGGCAATTGTAAGCACCTGTCGTTGGGTTAATCCTTCTGAAGGAATTTCTTTTTTAATAGATGGTGGAAATCCTATTCTTATCATTTTATTGCTTTCTGAAAGCTTGCTCCTTTACTGTATTTCCAATTTCTTTTTACCCGATATCCACGGGTCAATAAATATACATTATTCCATTACAAATTGAGGATAAAGCTGGTTCAAAATTTAAGATAATTTAAGAAAAGAATAATAGTCAACTAAAAAATTAGTTACAAAAACTTGATTAACTAAAAAATTAGTTATATAATTGTAATACCATTACAAATGATGTTTCTAAAATTAATAATCGGACTAAAAAATGAAGAAATTAACTACTGCAGAAGAACAAATTATGCAGGTTTTATGGGAAAAAGAAAAAGCCTTTGTAAAAGACATTTTACCTGAACTGCCTGCCGATCCAAAAACAGGTAAAAAACCTGCCTACAATACAGTTTCTACCATAGTGAGGATATTGGAAACCAAGGGGTTTGTAGCACATAATGCTTATGGAAAAACCCACGAGTACTACCCGATAGTAGAAAAGGATAAATATAGTAATATGTTTCTTAAAAGCTTTATTTCCAGCTACTTCAGTGGCTCATTTGAGAAAATGGTTTCCTTTTTTGTGAAACAAAATGATATGGATGTTCAGGAAATGGAAGAACTGATGAAGCACCTTGAAGAAGAAAATCAAAAAGAGAAATAATGATGATAAACTACCTCATTGAATCCACCATTTGTTTGGTGATATTTTATGGAATTTATGTGATCCTGTTTCGTAAAGAAACCTTTTTTCAGCGGAATAGGTACTTTTTGATCACTGCTCCAATAGTGGCTTTTACTCTACCGGTTTTGTCATTTTCAATTGGAAACACCAATGGAATTTCAGAATTGAATTTGCCCGATTTTTATGTGGGTGAACCAAATTTGATAATTGAAAAGAATATAAGTCTTTTTTCCATAATACTTATGGTTTATGGATTGGTATCTATCACTTTATTAGGGCTATTTATCAGGCAGGTTTTACAGTTATTCAAATTAATAAAAACAAGTAAAAGGGAATTCTACCCTGATTATATTTTAATTTTTACGGAGGGGAAAATGCCTACTTTCTCCTTTTTAAATTATCTTTTTTGGGATAACATGGCTGATCTAAAAGAAGGAGAACAGGGAAAAATTCTAAAACATGAACAGGCCCATCTCCAGGACAAACATACAATAGATCTTTTCTTGTTCGAATTAATGAAAATCATTTTTTGGTTTCACCCACTTGTCTATCTTTTCAAAAGGGAATTGGTGGATCAGCATGAATTCATAGCCGATGCTTTTGTTTTAAAAAATTCGGATCAAAAATCTTATACCAGGCTAATTGTGAATAGTCTGTTTAAGGAACTGCATTTAAATGTTGTACATAGTTTTAATCAATCACCCATTAAAAAACGAATAATTATGATTCAAAAAACGAAAACCCCAACTTATTTGGGAATTAAAAATTTATTAATGGTGCCTGTATTGGCGATTTTGTTTGTCGCTTTTGCCTGTAACTCGCAAGTTGGAGAGCTTTCTGATAAAGAGGAAGTAGAGTTGAAAAATAAAGTGGAAGCCAAAGCGGGAGAAGATGATGTTTATGATGTGGTAGAAGTTACTGCAAAACCTGAAGGTGACTTTGAAGGCTTTTATTCCTTCCTCAAAAACAACATGAAATATCCGAATCAGGCCAAAAGATTGGGAATAGAAGGAAAAGTTTTTGTACAGTTTGTTGTGGATGAAAATGGGAAATTAGACGATTTTAAAGTATTGAATGGGATAGGAGCAGGATGTGATCAAGAAGCTGTTAGGGCAATAAAAGATGCTCCAGACTGGACGCCTGCCTTAGCTAACAATAAGAGAGTAAAACAGCGGATTGTGATTCCTGTAAATTTCCTTCTTAGTGGAGAGAAAAAATAAAACTTACGATTATTTATTAGTCTAAAATTAACTCCAGGAATCCCCTAAAGGCAGATTTAGAAAATATTTAAAAAAAATAAAATTCTGCTGTATCTTTTTAATCATCCTCCATTATACCATTGTCAACTCACTAATAAAGCAAAAGCGCTTGGTTGATTTGATAACCTTTGAAATTAATTTATAACAAAGTGTTTCTTAATTGAAATTGCTTTTGAAGTCAAAATCTCAAAAAACGTAATTGTTTTTTGCCTGGATGCTCTTTGCCTTTTTTTAAAGCGAAATGAAGAAAAGAACACTTATAAACTTTTAAATATTAAAGCTATGATTAAATTTCTTGACCTTTTAGGGATTCCCGGAGTATTGGCCTTATTTGTTGGCTTAATTGTAGGCACAATTGTATTGCTGAGATATGTGCTTAAGCGAAATTCAGAAAAAGCATTATTAGCAAGTAATACTTCAGATGTGCTTACTAAAAAATCCAGTCTGGTAGATGTGAATAAGTACCGGAGCCTGATTGGAAATGTGGGGTTAATGCTTAGCCTTGGGCTGGTACTTTCTGCTTTTGAGTTTCCCGATTTTGGAGAACAACAATTGGTAGATATGGGAAGCCTTCAGGTGGATATGGAAGAAATGCTGGAAATTCCACCCACCGAGCAACAACAGCCCAAACCTCCAAAAATTCAGGCACCACAAATTATTGAAGTGGAGGATGAGGAAATTGAAGAAGATATAGAAGTAGACCTGGATATGGAAGCCGATGAGGATGTAATTATTGAAGAGGTTTTTGTAGATGAAGAACCTGAAAAAGGAGAAGTTGCTCCAGCATTTTTTGATATTGTGGAGGAATCTGCTGCACCAAAAGGGGGAATGAGTGCCTTCTATAAGTACATTAAGAAAAATATTAAATATCCCAATCAGGCTAAAAGAATGGGGGTCGAAGGAAAGGTTTTCGTAAGATTTATAATTGATACAGATGGTTCTATAACAGAATTGGAAGTAATAAGGGGAATTGGAGCTGGTTGCAATGAAGAGGCTGTCAGGATTTTAAAAAATGCACCAAAGTGGAGTCCGGGAAAACAAAGAGGAGTTCCCGTAAGGCAAAGAATGGTATTTCCATTGGTCTTTATTTTAGGTAACTAAAAGCCTTGTGAGCTAGCCAGGTTATTCACATTATTCCACTTTAATTTTCTATTATCATGATAAAAATTCTTTCAACCCTGGGTATTCCCGGAATATTAGTTGTATTTGCCATACTAGTAGTGGGAACCATATTAATTTTAAAATCCGTCTTAAAAACGAATTCAGAAAAAGCATTACTAGCCAGCTATGAAACTCCTGACTTAAGCAAAAAATCCGGTTTAGTAGATATCAATAAATACAGCGGACTGTTAGGGAAAATTGGACTGATGCTAAGTTTGTTGTTGGTTTTATCAGCGTTTGAGTATCCAGATTTTGAGGAAAAAGTGTTAATTTCTTTTGGAGAATTAATTTCTGAACCTGATAGTCTAATTGTAATTCCCATAACAGAAACGCCACCTCCACCGCTAAAGAAAATCCATATTCCAATTGTTAAAGAAGCGAAGGAAGATGAACCTGAAGATTTGCCAGAATTTGAAACCGAGCCAGTAGAGGAAACCATAATCGAGGAAATTAATGTGCCCGTAGAACCTGAACCAGAAGAAGTGGTTAATGACTTTGTGGATATTGCCGAGGTGAATGCTGAGCCGGCAAAAGGATGGAGTAAGTTTTACAAATACATAAAGAAAAACATCAAATACCCGAATCAGGCAAGAAAACTTGGTGTGGAAGGTAAAGTGTATATACAGTTTATTGTAAATACAGATGGTACTTTATCCGATATTCATATTATGAGAGGGATTGGGACTGGTTGTGATGAGGAAGCCATAAGGATTTTGGAAAATTCCCCAAAATGGAATCCGGGAAAGCAAAGAGGAAGGCCTGTAAGACAAAGAATGGTATTTCCACTTCATTTTAGATTGGGAAGGTAAAAGCCTTATTAAGCACCCGTGATCCACACCGGGTACTATTATTTCAGAGAAATAGTAATCTCTCTATCAGTCTTTTATGGCAAAATAATACACGGTTAATTTTGAATTACTACTTAAGTAGTCAGATTGTTCACTTTATTCCCGTTTGGTATTTTGGTTTTATCAGTTTTTGATTTTCCCGATCTTGAGGAAAAAATGTTAGTTCCTTATGGTCAGTTAAACAACTGACCATAAGGAACTATGTATTCTTGGTGAGGCAGTTTTTCGGCAAACATGCTACAAAACACTAATTATTTTGCTCAATTAATCAATCTCTAATGAAAATACCTATCACTTTAATTCTAATTCTACTAACTCAATTCACAGTACTTGGCCAGATTAACGAACGATATACTTCATTTGACCAGGCATTGAAAGAACCTGAGAAGGTTAAATGGCTAGATTTAGATTGTACCGAAATACCCAGAGTTAGTAAACAAATCTATAAATACCCTAATCTAGAAGCACTTTACCTCACGGGATGTGAACTAAAAGAATTTCCAGAAGGAATTGAAAAAATCAAGAATTTGGAATTATTAAATGTTTGGAATAACAATCTAAGCTCATTGCCAATAGAGTTAAAGGCTTTGGACAAGCTTACCGTTGTTAACCTGAGGAACAATAATTTTAAAGATTTACCACGAATACTTACGGTTCTCCCCAACTTAAGAGAAATTGATTTATCAGACAATGAACATTTAAATCTGGATGGAGCTTTAATCTCACTTTCCAAAGTTCAAAAGCTTGACTTCTTGTATTTGGATGGATTAAATATTTCTACAATTCCTTTAGAAATTAAGGAGCTAAAATTCTTGAAAGAACTACATTTGTCGGATAATCCCAATCTGGATTTAGTAAATGGGTTTGCCTCATTATCACAAGTGCCGAATTTGAAGATACTTGTTTTAACTGATAATCGTCTGACATTTATTTCGAATAAGATAAAATTGCTCAATCAATTGAACGGATTAGTTCTTGATAATAATCCAGATATTGAAATTGGCAATCTGGTTGAAAACCTTAATCAATTACCCAACCTAAAGGTATTATTGCTCAGAAAAAATGAGCTAACTAAATTACCTGAAAATTTAAATGGACTATCCAGTCTGGCTGTTTTAGAACTCAGTGGGAACAATTTTCCAGAATCAGAACAACTAAGGATTAAATCCTTACTACCAAATACCAACGTAGTATTTTGAAGAAAAAAAGAGGGTAAACATTACTTAAATATTAACCGTTTTTTTGCCATAAAAAACTGATAGAGAAAATACTATTTCTCGGAAATAATAGCACAGATGCTTAAAATGAATATGCGAAATGAGGCATGTAATTCTTGAAAATGCAGGATTCATAAGAACCCCCGCTGAGACAAAGTTTAGAATTTAGTTAAAGTAAAGAGGCACTAGGATTTTCCTTGTGCCTCTTTTGAATTCTACATACTACCACTTGCATCACTTAAGTAAAATTTCAAATATTGAGCAGTAAGGTTATCTGAAGGTCTCGGGGCATTCTTTTGTTTGATTTCTCCATCTTTTTTAATCATCATATATTTTGGAATAGCCGTAATTGAAAATAAACTATCCAATGCTTTAAACTCGTTGGAGGTGAGGAAATAATGTTGACCTGATGGAAGTTGAGTTGCCGTCATTTCTTCCCACTTATTTTTATCCGAATTACAGGCCAAATACACAAAATTAATGTCCTCATCTTCGAATTGAGATTGCAGTTTTTTGGAATTGGGGAATTCCTCAATACAGGGTCCACACCAGGTTCCCCAAAAATCAATATATTGAACTTTACCTTTATTCTTTTCTATAAGTTGACTTGCCAAATTTTCAAGTGGATCAACTTTCATTAAATCTTCAAGAGATTGGATGCTATTAAAAGATAATAATGATTGATGGAGTTCTTCCCCAAATTTTCTTTGTAGTGTTTCGCTGCCAACTAAATACAAATAATCAGGGAATAGCACTTCTGCTATATTGGGATCACCTTTTAGTAAGTTGGAGTAAAACTGGGTTAATATCAAATCCAAAACAATTGGCGAATCAGCAAATTCCTTTTCTAGAATGCCAATTGAACACTTAAAAAACTTTATTTTGTCAGTCTGATAAAGTTGTTTAAATTCTTCCGATGAATTTTTTATCCTAATGATATAGTTAGTATACTCTGGTATAAACTTTCTATAATATTGAGAATTAGAAAAACCAGATTTATCCTTAATCAGGGCATTAGCTAAAAAGTCATAATAATCTTGAGGTAATTCTTTCTGATGTTTCCAGCCATATTCAATCAAATCCTCAGCACTTTTATATTTAATATAATTTGTTGTCCAACTTCCCAGTGAAGGAGAATTGGAATGGTCTTTTAAAACTAGGCTTGCAACCGAGTCACATTTATTTTTAAAATCCAGATTGATAAAGGATTTGAATTCGAGAGGAGAAAGTGTTCTTTTCTTGGTGTGTAATTTTTCCTTTTCAATTATTTGATAAGTTTGATTAATAAATATTCCTATTCCGGGGTTGAGCGCATCAAAACGCCCTGTTATCTGAGGGGAAGTAGAAAAATTTTCTATAGTGGATGTTAAATGTAAACTGTCACCAGGGCGGACGAACAAGGGTATTCGTTGGTTACCAATTTTAAAATAAATTTCGTGAGGATAAAATGTGGTATAATCAATTGAAAAAACACCACTTTGATCTACTATCTTACTTTTTGAAATAGACTCACCAATCATTTCCCTTGAAAAAAAGCTCACTGATTTGGGATCATCTTTTGGATTATAATTTAATATTTGCCCGGTTATCTTAACCGTATTGTCCTTGAAAATATCATCATAATCTACAATTTCTTTTTCGACTGGATTATTACAAGAAATACATATAAAAAGAAATAAGAAACCATAAAAAAAATGTTTCTTTATGAATGGAGTGATCATTAGTTTTTGGGTATTTTAGAAATACATAAGAAAATTCTCTATTTCTAAAATAGGAAGTAAAATAATGGTATCAAAATCTCTTATTTTAAAAGATAGAGGTTTCCTGATGGAATGATTTAGTAATGGAAAATTTAATATGAGGAATGAATAAAAAACTAAAGAGGAATTGTGTAAATTCAAGTTGTTTCTTTCAAAAACGCATGGTCCATAAGAAACCCTGCTAACTCTATACTCTTTTGGATTTAATATCGATATACTATTTCTGGAAATGCTTAATCTTAATCAATTCCCGCTCTGAAAGGAATCTCCATTTTCCCCTTGGCAAGTCAATTTTGGTGAGTCCGGCAAAAACGGTTCTATCAAGTTTGACTACTTCATAGTTAAAGTGCTCGAACATTCTTCTTACAATTCTATTTCTCCCGGAATGCAATTCAACACCTAATTTTTTTCGGTCATTGTGTAAGATATTGATTCCATCAAGATCCACAGCGCCATCTTCAAGTTCAAATTTCTTGTTAACAATGGTATCAAAATCATCTTCCGAGATAGCACGGTTCAATTCCACATGGTAAATCTTCTGTGTTTGTCCGGAAGGGTGGGCCATTTTTTTTGTCAATTCTCCATCATTGGTGAAAAGTAAAAGCCCGGTAGTATCTCTATCCAGCCGACCAACTGGGTATATCCTTTCCTCACATGCTTTGCCTACTAAATCCATTACAGTTTTTCTGCCATGAGTATCTTCCAGCGTAGTAATAAATCCTTTTGGTTTATTTAGGAGTAGGTAAACCATTTTTTCTCTTCTCAGTAATTTCCCTTTGTGATAAACTTTGTCTCCAGGCTGGACTTTATAACCCATTTCCTTCTTCACTTCACCATTTACCTTGATTTCCCCTTTGGCAATTAGTTCGTCAGCCTCTCTTCTGGAGCAAACTCCGGCATTGGCAATAAACCTGTTTAGGCGGAAAAGCTTTGGTGCATCACTTTTTTCAGTCTTTTCTTTTTTAAAGACCTTTTCGCTATAAGTTGGTGCAGTTACAGGAGAGTTTCTATGCCTTCTGGTAAACTTTTGCTCTTTACCTGCTTTTTCTTCTGAAGTTTCTTTTTTAAAGCCTCCCTTTTTCCTCCCCCTTGCCGGAGCTTTTGGACCATTTTTTTTAAAAGAATTTCTTTTATTATTCCGAGCGTTATTTTTTCCTGGTTTCATCTTTTTGCCTAAAAAGCCTTGATAAATTTAGATTGAAGGTAAGTAAAGGACTCTGGGTTGAATTTCCAAAGAAGCGGAAAATAACCATTAACCACTACCAATTTTGCCTGGCTGCAAAGTTAGGTAAAAGGAGGAAGCTTTATAAGAAGCTTTGTTTTATATTTCCTTAAGGGTAATCATTTTGTTTTTTTCCGGATCCCAAAGCTTTAGCCTGAAACATCTATAAACTTCAATAAGGTTCCAGGAAGTGGTTGGAGGGTTTTGAAGCTCAGGCATTTTTGCCATTACCTCTCTAAGCCTGTAAAAAGGAATTCTGGAATTCATATGATGTACATGATGATAGCCAATATCACCGGTAAACCAATGCATTATTGGATTCATATCCATAAAACTGGTAGAGGAAAGCGCTGCATTATCGTAAGTCCAGTCATGGTTATCCCTGAATTCTGCATTTGGGAAATTGTGCTGGCAATAGAAAAGATAAGAGCCAATACCAAATGCCAGAAAAAATGGAATAAACCAGCCTATAAAATAAATTTCGACACCAAAAACTACAAAAACAATGATACTCAAAGCCAAATGAATAAGTAACGAAGCAAGGGAATCAAGATGTTTTTTAGGACTTTGTACAAATGACTTTACATTCAGCCAGTAAATAAACAAGGTAAGATAACCGAAGATGATAGTGAGAGGATGCCTGTTAATTAAATAAAGTCTTCTTTGACTTTTAGAAAGATGTTGAAAACGGTCTTTACAAATAGTAGGATAAGACCCTATTCCCGAGATAGAGAGCTTTGAATTATTATTATGATGGTGATCGTGTGATCTTTTCCAAATTCTTCTTGGAGCCAACAGATATATTCCGAAACCAGTCATGATCAACTCTGCCATTTTAGATTTCTGTAAAATAGCGTGATGTTGATAATCGTGATAGATTACGAACATTCTCACATATAACAAACCACAAAGAATACTTGATAGAATTTTAGCCCAAATTGGAGTATTTAAAAATGGGATAGGGAAAACTATTAGTACAAAAAATATGGTGATTAAAACTTCCGACCAACTTTTCCTTCTATCTTCTTTGGCGAAAACTTTAGTTGCTAAAATTAATTCCTTTCCTGTTCTCATAAGATAAAATATGGAAGCTGTTTAAGCTCTTGCCCTGTTTTGGATGGCAAAGATAAACAAATCAGATGATTAAGTGACATGTTAAAGCAATATCGGTTTTGGTTTTCCGATTTCTTTGGTTTAGTAGTAGAAAAATAGCCAAAGTATTTGAATTATGATGTTCATCTTCGGGTATTATTGCGTTTTCCCTATTTTATTTTCTGGTCTTTTATGTTTCCACCTTTTGTGTGACCATAACCAATGTTCTGGTTTGTTGAGAATTTCTTTCTCTAAAAGTCGAACGTGTTGCTCAGTAATTTCACC
>JAHQVQ010000274.1 GCA_019634305.1 Flammeovirgaceae bacterium
TAAACATAATGATAGGGAGAAAAATCTTCCTGAGCATCAGCCAACGGATCAACGGAGTGCCACCTCCCAAGTTGACTATCATAGAACCTGGCCCCATAGTCTGACCAATTGAGATCAAACTCTTCCTGTTTCTCCTTACCGTTGTACTGGAACTTATGATCAGGACTACCTTTTTTCTCTATGCCAGCGAGGTTCATGCCGAAAGGAGAATAATGATTCTCTTGGGCAATTATAGGCTTTTTATTTCATGTTTTCAAAAGATTAGTTTCTGGTTTGTTGGTAACTAAAACTTTAACCTTTTCAAAAAACCAGTTTATGGTCTAAATTTCCCAATACTTCCAAGTTTGAATAGGATTCTCCTGAAAGAAAATGTATATTTTTTTTATAATTCCCATTTAGCGAATTATGGGCTCATTAACTCAACCAAAAAACAATGGCAGAAAATAGAAAATCAAGAAGAAGTTTTATAAAAAAAACGGCTATTGGCGCTACGACTTTAATGGCTGGTGGCGTGTTACCACAATTTAGTGCACATAGCTATGCCCGAATTATTGGCGCGAATGAGAAAATCAGAGCATCGGTGATGGGTGTGAATAGTAGAGGAAATGCATTAGCAACAAATTTTGCTCAACAAGAAAATTGTGATGTCATTCATCTGTGTGATGTGGATAGCAGGGCTATTTCAAAATGCCTTACCGATCTTAAGGGAAGACAATCAGTAGAAGCTAAAAGTTTTACAGATTTCCGAAAATCCCTGGAAAGTGCTGATGTAGATGTTTTGGTAATTGCGGCTCCCGATCACTGGCACGCACCTGCTACGCTTTTGGCCTTGCAGGCTGGTAAAAATGTATATGTGGAAAAGCCTTGTAGCCATAATCCCAAGGAAGGGGAAATCCTGATAGAGGCAGCCAAAAAATATGGAAAGGTGATCCAGATGGGAAATCAGCGGAGATCATGGCCCAATGTAATTGAAGGAATCAATGTGGTGAAAAATGGAGAAATAGGCCGGGTATATTTTGGGAAAGGATGGTATACCAATAATCGGGCTTCCATCGGGATCGGAAAACCAATGGCTGTTCCCAATTGGCTGGATTGGGAATTGTGGCAGGGACCTGCTCCCCGGAAAAATTTAAAGGATAATTTAATTCACTACAACTGGCATTGGCATTGGCACTGGGGAACGGGTGAGGCACTTAATAATGGAACGCACATGATTGATCTTTTGCGCTGGGGAATGGATGTAGATTTCCCCACAAAGGTCAGTTCGAATGGTGGAAGGTACCGCTACAAGGATGATTGGGAAACGCCAGACACACAGCTTATTAACCTTGAATTTGGTAAGGATTTAACGATGACTTGGGAAGGCAGAAGCTGCAATGGAAAACCTATTGAAGGAAGTTCTGTAGGAGTAGTTTTCTATGGAGAAGAGGGAAGTATTCTGATACCCAGTGGAAATAACTATACGGTTTTTGACTTAAAAGGGAATGTGGTAAAAGAGGTGAAAGATACCAAAGAAATTGATCCCCGAAATGCTACTAATCCTGCAGAACATCTGGATGCATTACATATTCAGAATATGTTCAGTGCAATTCAGAATGGCACTTCATTAAATGCAGACATAGATTCCGGGCATAAAAGTACTTTGCTTGTTCAACTTGGGAATATTGCCCAACGTGTGGGTAGTTCATTGGATACCAACCCGAAAAATGGCCATATTATCAATAATCCTGATGCTCAAAAACTTTGGAGCAGAACTTATGAACAGGGTTGGGAAATGAAACTATAATCAACAAGTAACATGAGTAGCAGACGATCATTCATTGAGAAAGCGGGAAAAGGAGTAGCGCTTTCTACATTAGCCATTTCAAATCCTAATTGGCTTAATTCCAAATTTTTAACCGATTCAATAAACCGAAAAAAAAAGATTTCAATCGGTATAATTGGAGCGGAGAATTCCCATACCAGAGGTTTTGGGAAGATGTTTAATATCGATAAGAAATTTCCCGATGTGGAGGTAAAATACGTTTGGGGGGAAACAGCCGAATTTGCCAAAGATGCCATGGAAAAAGGTGGAATTCCGAACATGGTAAAAGACCCATCCGAAATGTTAGGTAAAATTGATGCTTTAATTGTAGATCATCGGCATGGGAAATATCATCTTCCCGCAGCAGCACCTTTTTTAGAAGAAAAAATTCCCATTTTTATAGATAAGCCTTTTTGTTACCGGTTAGAAGAGGGAATTGATTTTTTACAGAAGGCCAGCAAATTAGGCACTCCGGTGACTTCCTTTAGTTCCATAGCCCAAAGTGAGGAAACTTTTGATATACTAGATCAATTGAAAAATTTAGGGAAAATCAATCAGGTGATCAGGTCAGGCAGACTGGATATGAATTCTGAATACGGTGGGGTGTTTTTTTATGGAGCGCACATGATTCAGCCATTAATGTACATGTTCGGTGATGAGGTTGAAAAAGTGCGCATAATTAAAAATGGAAAGAATAGTGGTGGAACAATGGTATTTGCCAATGGCATGCTCGCTTCTCTGGTTTTTACCACCAAAAAATATGGATGGCAGACTTTTGCCGAAACCGAAAATGGAATTGAAGAACTGAATTCCAGAATAGAACCAAAAGACCCAGGGCGCAATTATGTGGATATGGTGGAAACGTTTCGTACCGGAAAAGAGCCTCGGAGTTATGAAAGTATTTTGAGTGGAGTTGCGGTTTTAGAAGCTATGGAAAGATCGGTTTCCAGCGGACAGTGGGAAAAAGTGGAATCATTTACTATCTAAGCAAATTTTATGAAAATACTACTCAATTTCCTCATTTTTCTATCCCTATTTACCAGTTTAAATCTGATGAATAATCATGAACCAGAACCAATAGAAGGTATTTTATATTCCGATAATGGAAACATATCTATAGCAATAGAAAATGGACAAATTTCCGCCATTCACAGACTTGAAGGGAAAAAGGCTGAACAAAAATTATTTATTGCTCCAGGTTTAATCGACATCCAAATAAATGGCTATATGGGCGTAGATTTTTCAGGTCCTGATCTGACAATAGAAGGTGTGAAAAAGGCTACAAAAGCACTTTGGAAGGCGGGTGTTACCACTTATTTCCCCACCATCATTACCAGCGATATTAGCCAGATGAAAACAAATTTTGCAATTCTGGCAAAGGCTATGGAAGACCCTGAAATTGGGAAATCAATTCCGGGTTTTCACCTGGAAGGGCCGTATATTTCCCCGATAAAAGGTTTTCGTGGAGCTCATCTGGAAAAATACATCAAGGCCCCGGACTGGGAAGAATTTCAGGAAATTCAAAAAGCTGCCAACGGTGGAATTAAATTGATTACTGTTGCTCCTGAGTTAGAAGGAGCAATTCCCTTCATCAGGAAATGTGTGAACAGTGGAGTGGTGGTGTCTTTAGGACATCATAATGGAAATGCCGAGCAGATTAAATTGGCTGTTGATGCCGGAGCCAAAATGGCAACACATTTGGGAAATGGCTGTGCCAATGAAATCAACAGGCACCATAATCCTTTGTGGCCACAGCTTGCTGACGACCGAATTACCCCAAGTATTATAGCAGATGGATTTCATTTGACTAAAGAAGAAGTTAGAAGCTTTTATAAAGTAAAAGGACCTGAAAAAACTATTTTAGTTTCTGATGCTTTGGATTTGGCTGGTCTTACTCCCGGAGAATATATCCGTGGGGAAAGAACGCTTGAACTTACACCCAATGTCGTAAAATTACCAAAAGAAAATGTGTTGGCGGGAGCTGCTTCTCCAATAAGCAAATGTGTTGGGGTAATGATGGATTTTACCCAATGTGGTTTAAAGGACGCTATCCGCATGGTGAGTACTAATCCTGCTGAAATGCTGTCCTTGGATAATCTTGGGGCTATTGAACAAGGAAAAAGAGCTGATTTAATCATTTTTTCCATGGAGAATAATGAAATGAGAATAATTAAAACTTATGTAGCAGGAGAATTGGTTTACGCTCAACAATAAATTCATATGGCAAACAAAACTTCAACTAACAAATTACTCATAGCACTTAGCACAGTTGGACCAGGTCTTTTTCTGATTGGTTATAATATTGGTACAGGTAGTGTGACTACTATGGCAAAAACTGGTGCTGAACATGGAATGGGACTTTTTTGGGCATTGGTTCTTTCCTGTATTTTCACTTTCGTTTTGATGGTAGCTTATGGAAAAGTTACGCTTGTATCGGGACATACTGCTTTATTCAACTTCAAGAAAGAATTCAAATATGGATGGATTTTATCCATTTATATCATTGTAGCTTTGATCATTGGAGAGTTACTTGCCTTAATGGGAGTGATGGGAATTGTAGCCGATTTAATTCAGGAGGGTATTAGGTTGGCATTCAATGGAGTAGTAATCAGTACCGGATGGATCATCTTTTTCTTTTCCATCCTGCTTTATTTTTTCCTTTGGTATGGACGATATCAGGCATTTGAAAAAGTACTTACCGTTTTGGTAGTCCTCATGGGATTATCATTTATAGTAGTGTTTTTTATGGTGAAACCCAATTTGTCGGCATTGGCAAAAGGCATTGTTCCCAGCATCCCCGATACACCTGGCTCACTTGGACTAATTGCAGCGGTTACAGGAACTACCTGCTCAGCAGCAGTTTTTATTATGAGAAGTGTGGTAGTTTCTGAAAAAGGCTGGTCGGTTAATGATCTGAAAACCGAAAAGAAAGATGCATTCATTTCGGCATTCATGATGCTTTTACTCAGCGGTGTGATCATGGCAGTGGCAGCAGGAACACTTCATGTTTCAGGTTTAAAACTGGATAATACTGTGGAAATGATTTCCCTTTTCCAACCAATTGGCGGTAAAACAGCAGCTTTTATCCTGATTATTGGTATTGCAGGAGCAGGTCTTTCCACCATTTTTCCAATCGTATTAATTGCTCCATGGCTATTAGCGGATTATCGAGGAGCTCCAAGAAATATCCATTCTACTCAATCAAGAGTGCTTATTCTTATTGCCATGGCATTTGCCTTCGGGACAGTTTTTTTGGAGGAAAGACCTCCGGCCCTAATGATTTTCTCTCAGGCATTTCAGGCTTGTATTTTACCTGCGGTAGCCATCCCCATTTTCATTCTGATTAATAGGCAAAAATTAATGAAGGATTATAAGGCGGATATAGCTTTAAATATCGGAATTATAGCTGTTATAATATTCTCCTTAATCACCTCATGGTTTGCAGTAGCTGAGTTTTTGTGAAATAAAGGACTCTCAAATTTCTAATTCCTAATATTTAGAAAATTTTTATTATTCCATACATTCTAAAGGATAAGGATTAGTTTTATAGCCTATGAAGAAGCACCCAATTAGAGCTTTTTTTCTTGTTATGCCTGAAGTACAACTTTTGGACATTACCGGACCAACACACTTATTTTATGAAGCTACTACTTATGGTGCACAGATAGAAATGCACTACCTTAGTTTAAACCAGGATACTGAAGCTGTTTCATGTGCTGGGATTTCTTTAGGTCAACTGAAACCTTTCAATAATTTTGAATTGACCAAAAATGATATTCTCTTCATACCTGGATTAGCATCTCATTTATTTTTTGCAGATGATTTTACGGTTAAAAATCAAATTTTTTTTGAATGGTTAAAACAGCAAGCCCGCAACAGTGCTAAAATTTGTTCTGTTTGCACAGGAGCGTATATTTTGGGTTTTGGAGGACTTTTAGATAGTAAAAATTGCACTACTCATTGGAAATATTTTGAAGACTTTCAAACCCGTTTTCCTAAAACGAAATTACTCTCCAATAGACTTTTAGTGAAGGATGGTACCATTTATTCAAGTGCTGGTGTTTCTTCTGGAATAGACTTGGCACTTTTTGTTTTGGAAGAATTATACGGTCCTGTTTTTACTAGCAAAGTCGCCAAAGAAGTGGTAATTTATTTACGTAGAACAGAGGATGACCCTCAGCTCAGCGTATTTTTACAAAACCGGAACCATCTAGAAACCCGTATCCATGCAACCCAAGATAGACTAGCACAAAACCTGTCACAAAAAAACAACATCGAAGCCTTAGCAGAAAATGTGCATATGAGTCCCAGAAATCTTACACGACTTTTTAAAAAGACCACAGGAATTACTATAGGTAAATATTTAGAAAAACTTCGTGTCGAGTTAGCCATAAAACTACTTTCCGATGGTTCAACAGTAAAAATGGTAGTTAACGCTTGCGGACTTAAAAGCAGTAACCAGCTCCGATCCTTACTAAAAAAACACAATTCCAACCTTCCTTCACAATTGCAAGATATTATGTCCTAAAAGTGCGCATTATTGTCCTTTCTACTCAATGTGCGATTACATATTTTTGCCTTAAATCATTGAAATATGAAAGAAGCAATCAAAATTTTAACGCTGTGTTTAATGGCATTATCGGTTAAGGCTCAAAATGAAACATTTAATCATGACAAATATATTTGCCCACCTTGTAACCAATCTTGTGATGACCTTGAGCATGATTCCCCTGGGGTATGTTCGCAGTGTAATATGATCCTCATTCGGAAAGATCTACAAAAGACCATTGCTTTTTATCTACAAAATGGTGTCGAAGTTTTAGATTTTGCCGGTCCAATGGAAGTTTTTGCATATTCAGGATACAAGGTCTTTACTGTATCCGCAAATCAACAACCAATAAAATCACAAGGTATTCTAACTATAGTTCCTGACTATAGCATAGACAATGCTCCCAAAGCCGATATCTTAGCTTTTTTCGGAGGGAATTCATCGGCAGCATCTCAAAATACAGATGTTATCCAATGGATAAAAAAACAAACAGACGTTCAGTACCATTTTTCAGTATGCACAGGCGCATTTGTATTGGCAGAGGCAGGAATTTTGGATGGTTTGACAGCTACTACTTTTCATAGTACTTTGGATGACCTGACCAACAAGTACCCAAAAATAGATGTTAGAAAAGATGTCCGTTTTGTGGATAACGGTAAAGTAATAACTACTGCTGGTATTTCAGCAGGTATTGATGGTGCGCTTCATTTGGTAGCAAAACTGCAAGGTTTGAATGTAGCCAAACGAACAGCATATTACATGGAATATGATAATTGGCAACTTGGAAATGGTTTGGTTCTAGCAGAGGATAATCCATATCAAACTTCAATTACTCCAAAAGAGCTTAAAGAATTTGAAGGCACTTATGAATACAAAAATGATTCGCGATTTGATTTGGTTTACAATTCCAAAACCGGTGACCTTAACGTAATTATTGATAAAGTTATCTATCCTATTTACCAAGAAAATGGTGATATCTTCTCAGATGTAAGCAATGAACCAGTTCTTTTTAAAAGAAACAAAAAAGGCCAAATTACAGGTTATTCTTTAACTAACGAGGGAAAAATCTATTCAAAATTGAAATAAGCATTCATCCAAAACCCAAGTTTACGAAAAGAAATCGTATTCAGATTTGGTGGAATTGTGTCTCAGTTTTCCAAGTTTTTTTGCACCAATACCATCATTTCTGCCAAACTATTTCATTCACTTTTTAAAGTCTTTATTGGGTTTGCAAATGCTGACTTAACAGTTTGATATGCTATGCATGATAGTGAAACAACTGTAAGTAAAATAATAGGAATAAAAATAGAAGTAAATCCTATCGTTGTCCTGAAACTATAATCCTCAAGCCATTTATCCATCAAAAAATAGGCTATTGGTATTCCAATGAAAGCAGCGATGATTATTTGTGATAAAAAATCTTTTGTAAATAATCCCAAAATAGTGATGGAAGAGGCTCCAAAAGTCTTTCGAATACCCACTTCTTTTTTTCTTTTAAAACTCACAAAAAGGGATAATCCAAATAGTCCTAAACAAGCCACAAATACAGATATACCAGTAAATATCCCGAATATTTTCCTGAAATTAATTTCAGAGATATATTGGGCATTGAACCTTTCATCTAAAAAATAATAATCAAAGGATTGGTCTGGGTATACTTCTTCCCAAATATTTTCAATATTTAAAATTATTCCTGATAAATTACCATAATCGTTATAACTACTTGCTGCTAACAGAATTGAAGAATGCCCCCGAAATGGATTATAATCAAAAATTAATGGAGGAATTGTTTCTTTTAAAGATTGATGATGATAATCTTCTATCACACCCAGAATATCGTAGGTCTTTCCATTTTCTCCATTCTCTATTTTTGTTTTAGCAAAAATTTCTAAATCGGTAATTCCTAACAATTGGCATGCAGATTTGTTAAGGATTACTCCCCTTCTATTTTTCCAAAAAGCATCTTCCTGAAAAGATTCTCCGGCAAGTATTTTTAGTTGATAGTTTTCAATATAATATTCATCAATTCCTATAAGATTAAGAATTACTTTATTATCGTCATTTTGTAAATTATATACCACTTCATGTCCATTTCCACCTCCAGGAACCACTGTAGAAGTTGAAATACTTTCTACTGAGGGTAATGTTTTTATCTTGGTTTTAAAAGTTTCAATACGGTTTCTCTTTCCTTCCCATCCATCTTTTGCAGTTTTCACTATCAATTTCCTATTGAGGTTAAAACCTAAATCATGATTTTGCATAAACCTCATCTGATCAGAAATGATAAAAATCCCAATGATCAAAATCATTGATAAACTAAATTGAAAAATCACCAACACCTTTCTAAATCCAACTTTTTGGGTTTGATTAAAAATACTCCCTTTTAGGGCATCTATAGGATCAAGCTTAGAAAGAATAATCGCTGGATACAGGGAAGAAACCATAGAGCCTAAAAAGAACAGCATCAGAAATAGACTATTAATAGGAGTTTGCCATTCATTTAAAGGTAAAATTTGCCCATTGGTAAATATTGAAACATATGGGAAAATCAAACTTGTTATCAGAAGACAACAAATAATCCCAATACTATTGAGCATAAGGCTCTCAAAAACAAACTGATATATTATTTGGGTTTTTCCCGATCCTAAAACTTTTCTCACACCCATTTCCTTAAACCGGTTTAGTGCATTTGCTCCTGTTAGATTTATAAAATTAATCCAGGTGATGATTAAAATAAAACCTCCCACAATTGCCAACAGATATTCTATGTTGGATAATTTGCCTTTTATTGAATGCAACTTTATTGATATCTCTTTTTTCGAAGCAATAAATTCTTCTAACCCTGAGATGTCTTTACTGATCTTTTGTCCTAATAGGTCTGGATTGGCTGAGGAGTTAAGTAAAAAATAGACCGCCTGACCTGGAATGGTCCAATCTCCCTCGGAAACTTTCCCAACTGATGTTTGAAGAAAATCAAACTGAAATCTAGAGTTTTTTGGAACATCCTGGATAACCCCCGTTACGTATAATTCGACTTTTTCACCCCATGGCAGACTGGTTTGTAGTGATTTCCCAAGGGCATTTTCCTTTCCAAAATACTTTTTGGCTGTAGAGGCTGTAAGCACCACAGAACCAGGCTGTGAAAGTGCCGAAGCAGAATCTCCTTGCAAAAAATCAAATGAAAAAACTCTGAAAAAGCTGGAATCAACAGTATAAATATATTTTTCATTAAACTTGATCTGTTCCTGTCCTTCTACATTTTTAGTGGCTACAAGCCTTTCTACATTAAATTCATACCGACTAGCTTCAATTATTTCAGGATAATTTTTTTTTGAAAACTCAGTCAGTCCATAATAAGTTTGTTCCCCTGATAGTTTCAAGGTTCCATTTTCCTTTTCTTCATGATGAATAACAAAAATATTTTCACTATTCTCATGATGTACATCAAAACCCATAAAGAAACCCACATATTTTGCAAGAATCAATACCGCTACCATTCCGGTAATTAATCCTGAAATATTTATAACAGAGTAGGTTGTATATTTTTTAATATTTCGAA
>JAHQVQ010000275.1 GCA_019634305.1 Flammeovirgaceae bacterium
GGGACAAATGAACCACTTTGGGCCAAAAAAGACAGGTGGTGCACATGAAATGGGACGGGACAAATTTGTAAAAACTAACGGTGTGAAAATAAAATTCCTTTCCTACATCATTTAAGCTAGTGTTTTTGAGAAAATTTAAATTAAATATAGCCTATTTAATGGGACAAAATAAACCAACTTTTTAAAAAATTAAGAATGGATTGAGCTTTATCGGCTGATTTTAGATAGGAAACACCCCGAAAAATGTATGCAAATTGTATGCAAATAAAAAAGGCAGTTAGAGTATTTAACTCGTAACTGCCTGATTATCAAGTGGGCCCACGAGGGCTCGAACCTCGGACCCCCTGATTATGAGTCAGGTGCTCTAACCAGCTGAGCTATGGGCCCCGAAACTTATCAGTGTTTCTTTTTGGGATGGCAAAAGTAGAGATATATTCATTATTCTACAATTATTTTTTTGATATTTTTTAAAAATCCCTTTTACTATATTTCTTGGGCCAGTCGTTTCCCTTTTTTTATGCAATCTGGTACGGAAACTCCTCCTTCCCAATTGGCACAAACGTAGATCTCATCTTTTTTTAATTTTTCAATAGCATTATGAGCTGGTAGAATATTAATATCATATTGAGGTATACTTTTTTCCCACCTTGTTATTTTCTGATGGGTGGGAGATCCTTTTATCCTGAAGTTTTGGCGAAGTTCATCAGTGACTTTTCCTTTTATTTCCTCATCTGAAAATTGGAAGTTTTCTGGAGATTGAGAACCTCCGACAAAAGATGTAATCAGGAATTGACCTTTGGGCGATCTGTTTTCAAAAAGTGAACTATTCCAAATACTTCCTGCCGTGAATAAACCTTCTTCTTTAGGGTTTAATCCTCCAAACCCATCAAAGTCAAACCCTAAATCTTCTCGCTTAAATATAGTATGAACTACACAAAGTGGCGGATAATTCACACCGTTCCATGCCTTGGAACTTTCTGATGAAATTTCCTTAATTAATTCACCTGCTACATATGCAGGTACTGAAAAAATAAGCTTATCTACTTTTGTTTCTTCATGGTCTGAAATTAGCAAGTAGCCATCTTTTTCTTTTTTAATTTTTCTTATGGGTGAATTATAATTAACGGTTAGTACTTTCGCTATTTTTTCAACCAAAATTCCAAGCCCATCTTTGAAACTGAAGGTTAATTTTCGTTGTGTATTTTTTTTGTTTTTGATAAACCCTCTAATTACCGAACCAAATTTCTGTTCGTTTTCCAAAAAAGCTGGGAAAGTCTTTCCCATTATTAGTTTTTCAGGATCTCCTGCGTAAATTCCTGAAATGAAAGGGTTTACCGCCTGGTCTACAATTTCTCTACAAAACCTTCTTTCAAAAAAATCGGCAACAGTTTCATTTTTGGGTGCAGTGCTTTTGTTGGATAATTCTTTGTAAATGGAAAATTTAGCATTCCATGAAAAAAAGCTATTGAAAATTAAACCTGGTGGACTTGATGGAAGTTGTTGGTATTTCCCATTTTTGAATATATATCTTTTTTTACTAACTGATTCCGGAACTATCATTTGATCCTCCAAATCCAATTCTTTTATCAAATTAATAATTTCCAAATCGGCAAGAAGGGAGTTTGGACCCTGTTCAAGGAGGAGGCCACTTTCTTTTATGGAATGAATGTTCCCACCTGGATTATTTCCTGCCTCAAACAAACAGTAGGGTTTCCCCAATTTTTGTAAATGATAAGCCAGGGATAATCCTGAAATTCCAGCACCAATAATTCCAACCATTTCAAAATCGATTTATTCAACAATAATTCGATTCGAAACTAGTGCTAATTCAGAAAATTAAAAAATCCTTTTGGGATATTATTTGGGTGGAATTGATATTTAAAGGTTAATCCTAAAGTTGGCTGAATGATATTTAATTTTCGAAATGGTTTTAATGTCATGCCATTTTGATCAAATTGCTCTAAGCCAAAATAATAGTTAGTTTCTTTTTGTATGAAAATTCCAAATAAGAAATTGGCGGAAGGATTCAATAAAAAATCAGCTCTTAATATTGAGTTACTAAACCTCCTTTTTTCCGAAGGATCATCTTTTTGTTTTGATGCTTTGAATACCTGAAAGGAAACGGCTGGGTAGATTGCCCATTTATTAATTTCAATTCTTTTTGCAAGAGAAACAAATAATGAGGCTTTACCTAATGGCTTAGTAGCATTCGAATAATATTCTACTTCATAGTTTAGCCTTTTATCAAAAATCAGGTTTAAAAAACTACCCGAGTGCCTTAAAAAAAGACGAGTTGCGTAAGTTTTGAGTTGACTTTCCTGAATGAATTTCTGGGATAGTCCACCGCTCCATTTGCCTTTAAACTTCTTTTCAAAACCAAGCAAAAACTGCCCAGAACCAATAGGAGTAATATTTGACTCTCCATTGTTATACTGATCAGAGAAAAGATTATTAAAATATATTTCGCTGAAGAGCCGTGACTTATTTTTTAGATAGTAATCAGAACTTATGGTAAAATCGAATTGAGATTTGAAGTGAATTTTTTCCAATGGCTGGCATATCCCATTCTGAAAGGAGGAAATAACCACAAAAAATAGAACCGAACGAAAGTACCACTGAAATTTCATAAAACGAAGGATAATTAGCAACTAAAAACTAAATATCCCCAACGCTTTAATCAATCTTCTCTTATTTAATCAGGAAGATTTTTTAACCATCCCAATTATACAATATTAAAAAGTTGCTCTTTTATTTTTTCAAGGAAATCCTTCATGTCCACTACATATTTTTGTAGTTCCGCAAAGTTGGCTTTGGCACCAATTGTATTGATCTCCCTGCCAATTTCCTGACTAATAAAAGTTAATTTTTTTCCACTTGATGTTTTGGATTCGAGGGTAGTCTGGAATAAGTCGAGATGTTTGTTTAGTCTTACTTTTTCTTCACTGATATCCAGCTTTTCAATATAATAAATTAGTTCTTGTTCAAATCTGTTTTGATCAAAATTTTCATTTGAAACCAAATCATTTACTTGTCTTTGAAGACGTTCTCTCACATGCTTAATTCTATCAGGATCAAGTTCTTCGATCTTTTTAAGCAATGTCCTTATGCTATCGATATAGCCACTGAGTTCGTTTTTCAGTATCTCTCCCTCATGCATCCTAAATTGCGTACATTTTTCAATAACCTGATTTAATGCATCAGCTACTACCTTCCAGTCTTTTTCAATAGCATCCTGATCTTGTTCTTTTATGTAAGCATCAGGCATTTGCATGATCATTCTAAAAATATCACTATCGTTTGTTCCAAGTTCATCTGCACTTTTCTTTAGTTCTTTAAAATAATTTGAAACCAAAGGAAAATTTACCTGCATTTTATTTGTGTCAGGTTTTTTGGAAACATAGTTGATATTCAGGTTTACTTTTCCTCTTTCCAGTTTTTTGTTGAGCAGGTTTTTTATCTCAATTTCCTTATCGAAAAAAAGATAACTCATTTTTATATTTGAATCTAAAAACTTGGAATTCAGGGTTTTTAGCTCTATTTGTACACTCAGCTCCTCCGTCTCTAATACCACTCTACCAAAACCTGTCATTGATTTTACCATATACTTCTCTTTTAAACACCAATACTAATTTAATCTTCAATTTACCTTACCTGTATGATGGTTAAGTAAAGTCAATTTATTTGAAGGGTTCAATTTATATTTATTTTTTAAGAAAATACCATAACCTCGCTACAAATAATTGCTATAATCTTATTAAAAGGTATTATTAAAGCGGGAAATAGTGTTTTATCCATTCTTATAAAAATATACAGATTGAATCAGATAAGTAATTTTTCCCAATTTTTGGTTTAAAAAGGGCCTTTTATATCTTTAAAGTATTAATCATTAGCAGTTTTGGATGGTGATTCAGGTGATCACACAAGGAATTTAATGTGGAAGTGAGAATACCAGAATAAAATAATATTTCCACAATTTTATGCCCTAAAATAGACTTAGAGGGGGGATGTTGCGTTTACTTCAGTAAATATATGCTAATAAATATTACTTAAATTTTTGATTAATGAACAAGAAACAAAGTTTTTCACTTACGGTTAGCAACAAGCAACAAGCTAACATTATTCAGGCAATAATTGATAGTGTACAATCTATGCCCATCAATCTTAGTACTGAAAAGAATTCGAGGAAAAAATAATTATTTCGTCTATTTTTAATTTGGCCATTTTTATTTGTCAGAAGAATTTCAAAATTATTTCCCTTTAATTCTAATGTGCTTAATCGTGATTGAGAAACTGGGAATTAAAAAATAAAAAGAAAACATCCACTATAAATTCTCAGTGGATGTTTTTTTATGGAAGTGATTTAAACTTTTTCAATTAAAATTCAATCTTATTCATAGTATTTATTCGGCTTAGTGCCTCTTTTTAAAGGAAAGTTATAATCTGTGGTACAACTTAAATAGCTCCACTGTTTAGCCCTAAACTTGAATAAAATTATATTCTTTGATTGCAGGTTATTACTGAATATTTAATACTTATTTCAATAATTTCATAAAACAAAAAGTTTAAATCACTTTATGGTTTTAGTTAATTCAATGTTATACAAATTATTTAGATGGCATTATCCTGAAGGTCAGTTTTATTCACATGAATTTTTCTAATTCGTTTTCCAGAAGCATCGAAAATTGCATTTAATACAGCAGGTGCTAAAGGTGGAGTTCCAGGTTCCCCCAGTCCGGATGGAGGTTCTTCACTAGGAATAAAATGAATATCCATTTCGGGAACTTCGTCCATTCTCAGTGATCTATTGTCGTGAAAATTACTTCTTTGTACCACCCCATTTTCAACTTCCACACCACCATATTTCACTGCAGAAAGCGCCCAAATAATACTGCCCTCAATTTGACCTTTACCAAAGTGAGGATTAACTAGTGTTCCACAGTTCACAACTGAAGTTATCTTATCTTCTTTGTACCCAAAATCATCATCAGTTAACGATACTTCTGCGATATGGGCACAAACCGTTCTTCCAAAATTTTCAATGGCTAATCCCTTTCCCGAAGGCATTTTTTTGTTCCAAAGACCTTTTTCCTGTATGGTTTGAAGCACAGAAACAAATCTTTCCCTCAGTAATTTTCTGTAATTAAAAATTCTTTCTGCAAAATCATCATCTCCCTCTTTTACAATTTCCGGCTGAAGTTTCTTGAGCCGGAATTCCAATGGATCTTGTCCAATTTTTCCAGCAAGTTCATCCATAAAGCATTCTTTGCCCAAAGAGCTCGAATGTTCAGAAACACTTCTCCATGCTCCCGGATGAAGGATGCTTTCCATTGAGTAGAGATATTTTGGAAAGCATAGGGAATATCCCACAAATTCATACCTGAAGCATAACCTGCTGTTCTGAAAATGGTAGTATTCCAGGGTATTTAACCTCTGAACAATTTAGTAATTTATTTTATCTAAATGCAGCTTAACTTTTTGTCTACTTTTTTGTTGCAATTCCAGTATATGTATAATCTATAAATAAAGGCTTTTATATAGAATTTTAAAATATCCTACATCTTGTAGTATCATTCTTTTGTGGCTGAGAAAATAGAAATTGGAAATTATTGTTTTAGAGAGAAACAATTCAGCCCTAATATTAAAAAAATGAATTTTCTAATGCTAAACTATTTCTGATGATGGTGATGGCAACTGAATAATTTAAATTGAGAACCTATGGAAGAAACCTTTTTCAAAATAGAATTTATCGAAGAATTGAACCTTAGTCACCTGACATTCCAAAGAAAATGTACCTCAGACCACTTTCGTCTTGCCTATGGTCAATTGGTAGAATTATTCCATAGTAAAGGGCATAATAATCATATTACGGATACTTCTACAATGGGAGTAATAGGAGTGGTAGATCAACAGTGGGTGAAAGCGAACGTAGTTCCTAATATGAGGAAATTTGCAGATAAAACTAAAAAATTGAATATTGCCCTGATTTTAGGGAATGATATTTTTGCCACATTTGCCGCCAAGAATATTGCAAGGAATTTTCTCGATAAGCAAAATATAGATATTCATTATTTTGCTGGGGAAGCTGAAGCATTTGATTGGTTTAAAGAAGAAAGAACACTTGCAGCCTAATAAAAAAAGCCTTGGTTTGAAGGCTTTTTTTAATTTATGATTACTTATTTTTAAGCAGCAACCCATTCCTGAGCTTCATCCAGTTTATCAAAGTATCTAGTGATGAATTGGGTACTTTTTTGATCAGCTTCCATTTCTTCAACAATTTGTTGAATACCTAAACTGGCTATAAATTCTTCCGGGACCAACAATGCCATTCTCTTTAAACCATATTCGATTAATTTTGGATTAAATTCTTCAGCAGTCCATTGTTGCAGTTCTGGAACAATAGTGTAAGCAAAATTTCTGGTATCACCGATCCAGTATTTCACCTCATATTTTTTTAAAATATCTAAAACTGTAATAAGAGCTCCTTTATAATCTTCTTCCTTCATATTTCCGGTTTCTGGTAACCAGACAATAGTAAGAGTTGATTTTTCCTCTTCGTAGGAGGCTTGAAAAAAATTGTTTTTTACTAATTCCATAAATTGAGTTTTAGGTTTTAATTTGGACTTTTATGTTTTCTAAACTTTTTATGATATGGAAAATTTTATATAAAATTTCAGAAACTAAAATTTTTCACTCAAATGTGATTTTTTTAAGATTTTTTTGTATAAATGTTTAGTTATATTGGATTATTGGAAGAAATAATTAGATTAAAAATAGTGGTTTAAAAAGTTTTGAAAATATTTTTATTGATAGGGTGGGGGGAGGATTAAAGTTATCGGTATTAGTATTAGTTGAGCAAATTATAAGAATAGAAATTAACTTCAATAATTAAATTACAAGTCAATTAACACAAAGTAAAAAAGGGCAAGTGGACGGATGGAAAACAAAAATGACCAACATATAGTATTATTTACCAAGTTCCTTAGCGGGGAATCAACCAGAGAGGAGTATGAGCAACTACTTTCCTGGTTAAATAAATCCGCTGACAAAAGAGAGGAGTTCTTTAATTACCAGAAAATATGGAATAAAACCAATAAACCACTTGAAACATTTTTTCCAGATAGTGAAAAAGCCTGGAAGGAATTTAGTGAAAAAAATGGAATAGGTCAGACTACATTAAAAGCTTCACATTCGCATCATTATAGTATTTCTTCTTTTTATAAAGCTGCTGCAGTTTTAGTAATGGGAATAGGATTAGCAATTACATTAAAAATGGTTTATTTCTCAGATGATTTGGTAAAAATTTCAGCTAATGGAGATGAGGTGAGGAAAATTGTGTTGCCAGATAGCAGTGAAGTGTGGTTGAATAAAAATAGTCAAATTTCCTACTCAGCAGATTTTAACCTGAATAATAGGGTTGTTAATTTAAAAGGGGAGGCATTCTTTGATGTTAAAAAAGCGGAAGGCAGAAGGTTTACCATTTATACAGGAAATTCAAAAACAGAAGTTGTAGGAACTTCTTTTAATATAAAGGAGAATGTGGATAACAAGGTGGAAGTAGCAGTCGCAACAGGCCGGGTAGCTTTTTCACCAAAAGATGAAGATAGAACTGTATTTGTGCTTCCAGGAGAAAAAGCTTCGGTGGGAATTTCTAAGGATATAACAAAGCAAAAAATAGAAAATAAAAACTTTAGATCCTGGCAGAATAATCAACTTACTTTTAATAATGTATTGCTCAATCAGGTTTTTAATACGCTTGAACAACACTTTGCCATAGATATGAATATAACATCACCAACCTTGCTCAACTGCCATTATACTGGTAATTTTAAAGAACTAAGTATAGAAGAAGTTATGGAAATTCTGGCTGCATCTGCAAATTTCTCCTATCAGGAAAGTAAAGGAGTTTATCATATCTCCGGGGAGGGATGTGAACTCGAATTATAATTGTATTACCTCTTTTGAATTTTTATCGTAGTAATTAACTAAAACAAAAAACTGTAGTGAAAAATGCTGAACCATACCAGTAAATGGTTAATTTTGATTGCATGATAATCTACAGTTCTAAAAGGATTAGATTTATGAAAACAAAGCTTTTTATTGCCTTGTTACTTGTAATATATTGCCTGGGATTGAAGGCGCAGGATTTAAATGTATTAAATCAAAAAGTATCTTTAGCCTATAATGAAGTTGAAATTGGAGAGGTAATTAACGACTTTACAAAAACTTATAAAATCAATTTTTCCTATGTGAGTGATAAACTTCCTTTACATCAAAAGGTAAGCATTGAGGAAGAGGGAATATTATTGAAGGATGGAATGGAAATGCTTTTTGGAGAAGCAGGGATATCTTATAAGGTCATTAATAATCAGGTAATTCTTCAAAAAGTAAAAGAGCAGGAAATTGAGGAAGTAGAAGAGGAAGAAATCACTCCTGTACCAGTGCAAATTCCATTAAAGAACTCTGTCAACCCTTCACTAGACAAGCGTACTGAAGTCGCTTCAGTAAAGGAAATAGAAAATCCTGAAAATATTGGTTTGAAATTAGGAGCTGCAACTGTGATAACTGGTACTGGTAATACAATGAATAAAGTGCCGCAAAAAAATGGAGCTCTGCCTGCAAAACCTATAAAAGAGAAAAAGGAAAAAAAAGAAAAGCAAAAGAAAACCAAAAAGCCTCTGTTTAATTTCAATCCAAATCATAATTTGGATTCTGTACCTGCTCATTTTGGGTTGTTTTACCCGGTTAGTACTAATGGAAAAAGAGCGCCAAAGGTTTACAATGAAATATCCATAAATCTGCTTTATGGTGTATCAGCAGGAGTTGGTTCCTTTGAAGTGAATGGTTTGGGTAGTGCTATAAATGGCAATATCAATGGATTTCAGGCTAATGGAATTGGAAGCTTTGGCACTGGAAATGTGAAAGGGTTCCAAGCTTCAGGGGTAATCAATTCAGTAAATGGTGGCGTAAATGGATTTCAGGCAGCAGGATTTATGAATGTGGCTCAGGATTCGGGGAAGGCTTCCCAAGCTGCTGGATTTATGAATATAAATAATGGAGCTCAAATTGGATTTCAGGCAGCAGGCTTTATGAATATAGGGTTGGATAGCCTTACAGGAGCACAAATTGCCGGGTTCTTAAATACCAGACACGGAAATGTGAAAGGTGCCCAGGTAGCAGGTTTTATGAATGTGGCTGCTAACAACCAAGGAGCACAAGTTGCAGGGTTTTATAATAAAACACAAGATATAAAAGGATCACAAGTTGGAGTCTTGAATATGGCAAGGAATATTTCCGGAGTACAAATTGGAGTATTCAATTTTGCCGATACTATTGGAGGGATTCCGATAGGTCTGCTCAGTATTGTAAAAAAAGGTGGTTATAGAAAATTTGAGGTTTTAGGATCGGAAACCCTGAATGCTAATATTGCCTATAAAATAGGGGTTCCAAAGTTTTACAATATCTTTTCCGTAGGAGCACAATTCAATAGTAATACTTTAAGGCAGGCAGTTGGAGCTGGTATTGGAACTAAATTTCCAACTACTTCAAGTGGTTTTTCAATGAATTTGGACTTGATGGGACATTTGTTTTTTAGAGATGCTTTTTCCGATTTTGAGGAAGGTATTCAATTTTATAATGCCAAAATACAGTTTTCAAAAAATATAACACCAAAAACGGCATTCTTCCTTGGGGCATCATATAATATATTGATTTCTGATAATAAAAAGGAGGACAGATCAGAAATCGCCAATGATATTGCTCCA
>JAHQVQ010000276.1 GCA_019634305.1 Flammeovirgaceae bacterium
CGTAATGGATGCACATGAAATTCACTTTATGACTTTTGGCGAAGGAACACCTCAAGAATCTCATCTATCAATTCCTCTTCCTATTATTCTTTATACCGATCAGGGTATTGACATGTTTTCTTCATCTAAATTTCATAACGATGAGCATAAATACGGAAGGTATATTATGCATCATGAAAAAATTTACATTGCTAATGAAGCTGGGGTGCTTGATTTAGATGCTGAAGGACATGCTTCTAATGCAAAACCTCTGGATCTCTCCATTACTAAAACAGTTGCTGGAATTTTCATCTGTATAATATTAATGTTTTTGGTATTTGGTTCTGTCGCTAAAGCTTATAAGAAAAGACCAGGACAAGCACCAAAAGGCTTACAATCATTTTTAGAACCACTTATTATTTTTATAAGAGATGAAGTTGCAAAACCATCAATAGGTCCAAAGTATGAGAAATTCATGCCTTATTTACTTACTGTATTCTTTTTTATATGGTTCAGTAACGTTTTAGGGTTAATCCCTTTTTTAGGAGGAATTAATGTTACAGGAAATATTGCTATCACTATTGTATTGGCATTGTTTACTTTTTTTATTACAATAATTAAAGGGAATAAAAATTATTGGGCACATATATTTGCTACACCTGGCGTACCAGGATGGCTTCTGCCATTAATGATTCCAATTGAAATTTTATCAATGTTTTCAAAACCATTGGTACTTAATCTGCGATTATTTGCCAACATTCTTGCTGGTCATATTGTAATCCTTTCTTTTATGAGTTTGATATTCTTATTTAAGGGTATGTATGGCCCTGGAGCTGGCTTTGGTGTTTCAGTTGTTTCTATGGCATTTGCTATGTTTATCAATTTACTTGAAATTCTTGTAGCATTTTTACAAGCCTATGTATTTACCTTGCTTTCTGCTCTTTACTTTGGAGATGCAGTTCAGGAAGCACATCATTAGAATTTAAGTTTAATTAATTTTATATAACCTTAATTTAAATCCAAAAATGGAGTTATTGTTTATTTTATTGCAAGAAGTAGCTGGAAATGCAATTGGTTACATGGGAGCTGGTATTGGTGCTGGTATTGCTGTAATTGGTGCTGGTATTGGTATTGGAAATATCGGTAAATCAGCTTTAGAATCTATGGCAAGACAACCAGAAATTTCTGGTGACTTAAGAGCTAACATGATTGTTGCTGCTGCTCTTGTTGAAGGTGCTGCCTTCTTTGGAATCATTGTTTGTTTATTAGTTATCTTATTAAGATAATTTTCAAACAACAGTTTTATCAATTTAATAGAAACTGGTAGAATTGAAAAATCAAAAATCTCTGGTACAATAACGCTTGGTTTGTACCAGGGTTTTTCAAATTGAAATAATTCATTACTTATAAAATAATACAGAAATGGGATTAGTGGAACCTGGCATTGGGTTGATTATTTGGATGACCATTGCATTCTTGGTAGTGTGGGTTGGACTTTATAAAATGGCTTGGCCATCTATCTTACAATCCATTAAGGAGAGAGAGGATTCTATTCAAAAAGCGCTAAACTCTTCTTCTGAAGCAAAAGCTGAGGTGGAAAATCTTAAAAGTGAAATTGATGAGATGAGGAAAGAGGCTAGAGTGGAAAGAGAAACAATCATCACGGAAGCAAGAGAATCAGCTAATAAAATTGTTGCTGAATCGAAAGACTCCGCTAAAGCTGAATATGACAGAATTGTAAAATCAGCTCAGGAAGATATTAGAAATGAAAAGAATGCAGCACTTGCGGAAGTAAAAAGCCAAGTGGCTAAATTCTCAATTGAAATTGCCGAGAAAGTTTTAACTAAAGAATTGGCTGATAAAAAAGCACAGGAAAATTTGGTAGAGGATTTATTAAAAAACATTTAATAGTCCTTACTCAAATCCTAAGATTAAATATTAAGCTAAGAACAAGTAATTAAATTATGTCAGCTGATACTAGAGTAGCTACCAGGTACGCAAGATCATTAATCCTACTGTCAGAGGAAAAAAATGAATTAGAGAAAGTGAAGGAGGATATGTCATTGGTGGATGCCACTTGTGATGAAAGTAGAGAATTAAGAGTCTTGCTTAAAAATCCTATTATTAAAGGTGATAAAAAATTTAAGATACTAAAACAGATCTTTGAGAAAGGTATTTCAAAAACATCATTAGTATTTTTAAAAATTGTGGCCAGAAAAAATAGATTAAATGCACTTCATGAAATTGCATCGGAGGTTATTCGACAATATAATGAACGAAAAGGAATACAACAGGCTATTGTTAAAACTGCAATTCCTTTAAATGATAAATTGAAGGCAGAATTTTCCAAGATAGTAAAAGAAGTATCGGGGAAAGAGCCTTTGCTGATAGAAAAAGTAGATAAAGATTTGGTTGGAGGATTTGTGCTTACAGTAGGCGACAAACAAATAGATAATTCAATTGCAACAAAATTAAAGATGCTGAAATTTAAATTTTCAGCTTAGAGATAGATAATTTACATCATTAAAATTAAAAAATAATGGCGCAGCAGGTTAGACCTGATGAGGTTTCAGCAATCTTAAGGGAGCAACTATCTGATTTTAAATCAGAAGCCGAACTGGAAGAAGTCGGTACCGTTTTGCAAGTTGGTGACGGTGTTGCCAGAATCTATGGATTATCAAATGCACAATCTGGAGAGCTTATCGAATTCCAAAATGGTTTGGTAGGTTTGGTTCTAAACTTAGAAGAGGACAATGTAGGTGCGGTAATTCTTGGAGATGATACAGATATTAAAGAAGGTGATTCTGTAAAAAGAACCAGAAAAATTGCTTCGGTAAAAGTTGGAGAAGGACTTTGTGGTAGAGTAATCGATACCCTTGGAAATCCAATTGATGGAAAAGGACCTATTGAGGGTGAACTTTTTGATATGCCAATGGAAAGAAAAGCTCCTGGGGTAATCTTTAGAAGTCCTGTAAATGAACCACTTCAAACAGGTATAAAGGCAATTGATTCCATGATTCCAATTGGTAGAGGCCAAAGGGAATTAATCATTGGTGATAGGCAAACTGGTAAAACTGCTGTGGCAATTGATACCATTATCAATCAAAAAGAATTTTACGATAAAGGAGAACCTGTTTATTGTATATATGTTGCTGTAGGTCAAAAAGCATCTACTGTTGCTGGAGTGGTTGCAGCTTTAGAAAAAGGAGGAGCAATGGCATATACAACAGTTGTAGCCGCAAATGCTTCAGACCCTGCTCCTATGCAATTTTTCGCCCCATATACTGGAGCATCAATTGGAGAGTATTTTAGAGATTTAGGAAAGCCTGCATTGGTTGTTTATGATGACCTTTCAAAGCAAGCTGTTGCATATAGAGAAGTGTCATTATTATTAAGAAGACCTCCAGGAAGAGAGGCTTATCCTGGTGATGTATTTTACCTTCACTCTAGATTATTGGAAAGAGCTGCAAAAGTTACTCCTTCTGATGAGATTGCAAAGCAAATGAATGATCTTCCTGAATCTTTAAAAGATAAGGTAAAAGGAGGAGGTTCTTTAACTGCACTTCCAATCATTGAGACTCAAGCTGGTGACGTTTCTGCATATATCCCAACCAATGTAATATCGATTACTGACGGGCAAATCTTCCTTGAAACTAACTTATTTAATGCTGGTTTAAGACCCGCCATTAATGTTGGTATTTCAGTATCTCGAGTAGGTGGAAATGCTCAGATAAAAAGTATGAGAAAAGTAGCCGGTACTTTGAAATTAGACCAGGCACAATTTAGAGAGCTAGAAGCATTCGCTAAGTTTGGTTCTGATCTTGACGCTGCTACAAAACTTACTATTGAAAGAGGAAGAAAAAATCAGGAAATTTTGAAGCAGGCTCAATACTCTCCGGTACCAGTTGAAGAGCAGGTTGCAATAATTTACGCTTCTATTAATGGATTTCTGGATACAGTTGCAGTAGAAAAAGTAAAAGCTTTTGAAGTTGAGTTTATTGAAGTAATGAGAAAAAAAGGAGCTGATGCTTTGAATGCCTTTAAAGCTGGAAAACTTGAAGAAACTGCTATTGAAACTTTAAAAGCGATTGCTTTAGAAGTTTCAGAAAACTATAAATAATTGTTTTTCACAAGGCTTTTGAAATTCTCAGAAGCCTTGTTTAAATTAAAAATATACAATGCCTAGTCTAAAAGAGGTAAAGAATAGGATTAGTTCTGTAACATCTACTCAGCAAATTACTAAAGCCATGAAAATGGTGGCTGCAGCCAAGTTGAGAAGAGCACAAGATAGAATTATTCAAATTAGGCCTTACTCCCAAAAACTTTCTTCATTGCTTTCTAATGTTTCAAGCACTATAAGTGGTGATATTGAAAACAAATATGCTGCTGAAAGAGAAATTAATAAGGTACTCATTTTGGTAGTCACTTCTGACAGAGGACTATGTGGCGCATTCAATGCTAATGTTTGCAAAGCGGTAGTTGCTTTAATTCAGGAAAAATATGCTGATTTAGATAAACAAGGTCAGGTTGAACTATTATGTGTAGGCAAAAAAGGCTATGACTTCTTCAAAAGAAGAAACTATAAATTGATAAATGATTTTGTTGAATTATTTGCTGATTTAAACTTTGATAATGCAAGGGAAGCTGCAGAACTTGCCATGAAGGGATACGAAGAAGGTACTTATGATGTTGTAGATTTGGTTTATAACGAATTTAAAAACGTTGCTACTCAAATTATAAGAAAAGAACAATTTCTTCCTATTGCCAAGGTGGAAAACGATTCTGAAGAAGAAAGTTTGAACCTTGATTATATCTTTGAACCTTCTCAGGAAGAAATAATCAAAGATCTTATTCCCTATTCTCTGAGAATTAGTTTTTACAAGTCACTTCTGGAGTCAAATGCAGCAGAACATGGTGCAAGAATGACCGCTATGGGTCAGGCAACTGATAATGCCCAGGAATTACTCAAACAATTAAAATTGACTTATAACCGAACCAGACAAGCAGCTATTACTAAGGAAATTTTAGAGATTGTAGGTGGGGCTGAAGCTTTATCTAACTGATAGAATATAATTTTAACAAATAATCTAAAAAGCCTATTCTGAAATAGTATTTCAGAATAGGCTTTTTTATTGGTACAAAAAAAAGAACTCACCCTGAAACAGAGTGAGTTCTTAGCTTTAACAATTAAACCAAATAATCCTTAAAATATCCTACTTAAACTTATCAATTTAGATAAGTTTCTAATGTAAAAGTATAGCTATAAAATTAAGGGAATGGCTTATTTCGATCAAGCTAAGAATTGTTTCGATTAAACATCAGCGTGTACAGATAAGACAAATTGGGGTGTCCAAAATATCGAGAATTCAACTTCTTAAGTAGTAATTCAAAATTAACCGTGTATTATTTTGGCGTAAAAGACTGATAGAGAGAATACTATTTCTTGGAAATAATAGCACAGGTGCTTAATGACAGGCAAATAGAGGAAAATGAGTTGAATTAACCTTCCAGATTTAACCATAATCCATTCCAATTAAAGTACTCTACCCCCGCAAACCTTTTTTTGTAATCATAAAAAGAAGGAATCTGATAGCAATATCCATGATAATAATATTTCTTCAGATGGGAAATCGAATATTCCAATTCAACCAGCATTGTATAAATACCAAGGCTATATTTGTTGTACGAAAGATCATACATACCATATATACTTGAAATCGAATGCTCCCCAATATCAAAAAAACTAGCTGCTATTAATTTATCATTATCATACACACTTACTTCCATTCCCTGGCATGGAATTGTAGCCGGTTCTTCTGATAAAAAATCGTAAATGGAATTTGGAACACTTTGTTTGAACTTAGTTTTATGCTGTTCGAATAAAACTTCCTTTTCTTCATCAATACTAGTAGGCCTAATAATGGATTTAAAACCTTTTGCCCTTGAAACAATTTTTCTATGTTTCTTAGAAAACTGAAATTCGTTCAGATCAATTCTAAGCGGGAGTACCTGACAAATTTGGTTTTCATGAATATTCATATTGTACCTAAAAAAATATTTCCCGAAATGTCTCCAACCTTTTGCAAATTTCTCATCTAAATCTAAAGGAGAAATGGTTTCAATTTTTTTTTCTTCAAATATCAGATTTGCCAATCTTGCCATAAAATTCCTAACTATTGCTTTTTTAATTTTAATGCTTTAACAATTTCTTATTCACCTAAAAATTAGGTTTACCAAAAAACCATGTTTCTACTTCAAATTTAAGGTTTTTATTTATTGATATTCCTAAGAACGAAATCCAACCCTATTTCTTTTCGCTCTAAAAATATTAGTTTTTCTTAAAAAACTTACATTGAATGTTTTTTACCCAATAAATCACAAATTATTTCAAATAATATCTCTAATACCTTTTTAATGACTATTTTCAATCTTTTTATTCATTGAATGTATGTAATAAAAAGTGTCAATATTATTTAATTTGTTTGTTCTGGTAAAAAAAACCTTTTACTTTTAACAACACAATACAATTAACTCTTTGATCCAATCCTGCAAATACTTCCTAATACCTAAACTAACAATAAGGTAAAATTGAAAATTAACATCTGAAACTATGCTATTACTAAAATTAAACTTATTATTTGCTTCCCTGCTTATGATGACCTTCACAACAAATCCATCTCAAGAGCAGGACGAGAAAGCACAAACTGTAGCAAACCAGATTCAAAGCTTATCAACCATAGATTTGCAAGGAACGGTTTGGAAATATGAAGATGAAGATATGGTATATGATATTATATTTGGAGAAAACGGAGCCTTAGTGTCTTCTCATCCACATGATATCACTCCTGAAAACGATGCCTGGACACAGGATGGAGAAACCAATGCCATTTCATTTAGCTTTAATAATAATTTTTCTGTGTATGAAGGTACACTTGTAAATGAAGGTCTGATTGTAGGAAAAGCACATAACAGAAGTTTTTCATGGGAATGGAAAGCTTATAGAGTTGGATTTATGTAAAACAAGACCTTTCAAATATTGGGGTGAGATATTTTTTTCACTTGCCGTTTTTAATTCCATTTTTTCATATCTCACTTCCCTCATTTTTTAGCCTTTTTTCCCTTTCCCTCCTCCAAATTTGGTTTGGACAATGTAATGTTCTCCCCATCTATTCCAACTGTATACTTTTTTTATTCTACTCTTAAAATTTAAAATTTTTCTAATTCATTGTGTAATTTTAATGGTACTTCCTCGACTTGTTATCGGACAAGTTATTTTTTAAAATATAGCAGTATTTTAACTTTCCTGCATTTAAAAACACTGATTAACCTATGGCCAACCCGGAAAAAGAAATAATTAAAAGCATAAATAAAAATAACACCAAGCTTACTGTTGCCGATGCTTCATCCATCACAGGTCTGGGAATTGAGGAATCAAAATCTGTTTTGGAAATACTTTTTGAAAAATACAGGTGTAATCTTAAAGTTACAGAAAATGGTGATCTGATCTATGATTTTGGCAGCAAACTATTTCTCCGAACTAAAAAGACTTTTAAAGAAAGAATGGCCGAGATAAAGGCATACCTTGGGGGACTTTTAATGATCGTTTTTAAAATTTTAATTACAGTAGTCCTGTTAATTTATTTTGTTATTTTCACTGTTATCCTAATTCTAATAATCATTGCAGCCAGTAGTAAAAATGATTCGGATTCAGATAGTTCATCAAGAAGATCAGGTAGTGGAAGTTCTTTTGGGAATTTCATGATTACTCAAATGTTTTTTAGTGAACTAAGATCAATCTTTTATTGGCAAACCATTACCGGAAATACAGTTTATTCTAAGGATAGGTACGGATACCGACATAAGGTTTACCAACCGAGATCTACTGTAATGAGTAAGAATAAAAAAAGCAAGGTAGCATCTGTTTATGATTTTGTTTTTGGCCCGCCTCGAGTAGAAATTCACCCGCTAGAAAATGAGAAAGAAGCAGTTTCTTATATCACTCAGAATAAAGGAGTTATTACCACCAATGAATTAATGGGATTAGCCAGCTGGAGAAAACCTGAGGCAGAAAATTTCTTTTCTAAACTGCTATTAAATTTTGATGGTGAGGGAAAAATAAGTGAAAATGGAACCTTGTTTGGAGATTTTTACACCTTAATCAGAAAAGCGGGAAGCCAGAAAAACTTTCCGATCACCTGGTATTGGGATGAATACGAACCTGAATATGAAATCACTGGAAATTCGGCTGGCACTAATGCCGCTATTATTTTCTTTGCCTTATTTAATTTAGTTGGAGGACTGCTTTTTCTATCTACTGTAATTAGCCCTGAAGCTGCTTCTGGTATACTTTACAATGTGAATAATTCTGATAATTTTTTAGTACAAAGCATTTTGGGCACACTGTTCTCCAACCCACAGCAATTTGCCTTTGTCCTTGGGTGGTTTCCTGCCTTTTTCTTTTCTTCATTTTTGGCTTACCCTCTATTTAGAAGTTTCATTATTAAAAAGAAAAATGGTAAAATTCATTTAGAAAATATTAGAAAAAGACTTCTAAAAGAAATTTACTTAAGTAATAGCGACAAATTAAACCTGGAAGAACTTACCAGTTTAGCAAATGCCAGAGGTGAAAATGAAGAAAAGCTGAATAAAGAGGAAGTTCAAAAGATGATGGATGATTTAATTTATGATTTGGAAGGGGAAATGATAGTTGACGATCAGGCACAAATCTTATATGATTTTTCCAGGTTTAAAATTGATTTAAGAGAGATAGAATCTCTAAGGAAGAATAGAAGACCTGATAATTCTTTAGGAGATACTATGATTGAGTCAAACAATGAATAAGCAAGATGAAGCTAAAGTTTTTAATCATTGAAAAGACCATTACACTTTATTTTGTATTAAGCTTATTGTTTTTTTTCCAAAATTGCACAACAAAAAAAACTGAGTTAGTATGGGACCAGTCATTTTATAAAATTGGTTCCCAATCTTCTATTCGAACTTCAGATCTTAACAAAGATGGGACTCTTGACCTTATTATTGGAGCTGGAAAAAATGAGGAACAATACAGTGAATCAGGTATATTAGCTATCAATGGAGTGAATGGAGCATTAATCTGGCAACAAGAAACACAAGACCAGGTATTTGGTGCTGCTACTTTTATTGATATTAATAATGATGAAGTAGAGGATATTGTTATTGGAGGCCGAGGGCCTAATTTAAAGGCATTAAATGGCAAAACAGGAGAAGTCCTATGGAAATATAACCCTGAAAACTACCAAAATGATTCTTTACTAAAATACGCTAAATTTAACTTCTACAATTCGGTTATAATTCCCGACCAAAATAATGATGGACTTTCAGATATTCTGACTGTTAATGGAGGAAATGCAAAAGCAAAAGTCAACTCTTTAAAAGACCGGTATCCTGGTGTTCTCCTAATTCTAGATGTCAAAAATGGCAACATTATTAAAGGTGATACTATGCCAGATGGAAAAGAATCTTATATGTCCCCAATTTGCTTTTCCCAACCCAATAGTACTAGTTTTTCTATTATTTTTGGTTCCGGTGGGGAAACTATTTCAGGAAATCTTTACCAAATTCCCCTTTCTGAATTTAGAGAAAATGGATTGAAGAAAGCACAGATCATCGCCTCAGAAAAAGATCATGGATTTATTGCCCCTCCCACTGCTGTTGATATTTCCCAAGATGGAATATATGATGTGGTTGCCATCTCCCATGGCAGTTCAATTTTCGCTATTAATGGAAAAGACCAAAGCCAACTTTGGGAACAGAAAATTGAGAATACAGAATGTAGTAACAGTTTTGCCGTAGGTTATTTTAACCAAGATGAAGTTCCTGATTTATTCACTTTTGTAAGTAAGGGAGTTTGGCCGGAAAACAATGGTTCTTTTCAAATTATGTTGGATGGAAAAAATGGTAATATTGCCTATTTAGATTCTATGGGTTGTACTGGATTCTCCTCTCCTGTGGTTTATGATTTAAATGATGATGGAGTGGATGAGGCAATTGTTAGTATAAATGAATTTGATTGTAATACGAGTTTTGCAAATAAAATAAATGGGAATATTCAAAATAAACTGTTAGCAATTAATTTTAAAGAAAATACTATTCAGCCAATAGATCAACAACCCAATTTTAAGAACATTTTTACTACTCCATGGATTGGTGATTTGGATAAGGATGGTTATCTCGATATTCTCTATTGCCAATATTATAGCCCCAACCTTGATATTTTGTCCTTCTTAGGGATGAGAGTGAAGAGGATTGCTACTTCTATTAAAATGAGAAAAGAAGTACGCTGGGGAAGTTATATGGGTGCTAATGGAGATGGTATTTTTTCCAATTGAGTGAAACTAAAAAGCCATAAAAGAAAATTCTCTTATGGCTTTTTATCTAATTTTATAAATTTAAATTATCAATTAACATCCCACCATACTTTACCTAAATGTGTATCAGGGGAAGTACCTCCACTAGCAATATTATCACTATTTGTAGCATTTTCATGGGTAGGATATTTTAATCTCCTTGGAATTGTTCCGTTTGTAATATTTCCAGGATAATTAATTGGGGTTAAGTTTGGAAACCCTGTCCTTCTAAAGTCACTCCAAGCTTCCCACCAGTTTAAAAACTTACTCAACCACATTTGTGTTCCAATCATTTCAAGTGAACTAGCACCACCATCTGTATAAGGATAAGTAGCTAGATAAGTATCCACAGCAGCATCTGATACAGCTAATGTAGGGTCGAAAGGCTCATACATTTGCATAGCTGCTCTTACCCCAGCTTCATAATGAGCCTTGGCAGTTCCACTTACAGTTCCAATACCTCTTTCTGCTGCCTCAGCTTGAAGAAGTTCCATTTCAGCATAACTCATCAACATGTAGGGATCATCTCTATCTATAAATGCCACATTCAATCTCGAAAACAAGACATTCGGGTCAGAACTAACAATACCTGTGTATTCGTCAAGGGTTCCTGCATCAAGACCGTTTGGCATACCTTCTTGAACAAGAGGGTCTGTATCACCATTTACACCCTCCGAAAAAATCATTAGTCGAGGATCATCATCAGCTGCATCATTAGCATTGTCACCTTTCAATACATCGATTAATGTTTTACTCATTACCCTTGACTGACCTCCATCTCCTGATATAAATGCTCTTGATATTCCATTTTGGTTAGTCCACTCACTTGGCGTTTCAGACATTGGTACCCATGGAATATCATCGTTGCTGGTAAAAACGCCTGCACCTGAAAGTGCCTTAGTCACCATTGTTCCTGCAGTTGCTGCATCAACATTAGACATTCTCATGGCCATTCTCAGCATAATAGAATTTGCCCATTTCTTCCATTTATCCACATCTCCCTGAAAAATCATATCTGCCGCTGCAAAACCGTCATCTTTATTGGATGAGCTGATTGCAGCTCCAGCTTGTTCTAACTCACTAAATAAAGCATTATAAATAGCCTGTTGGTTATCATATGCTGGAAATAAATCACCTTCAATTCCCTGAAGTGCTGCAGAATAGGGAATATTTCCATAATAATCTGTTAACCTTTGGAAAAGGAAAGCCCTCAGTATTCTGGCAGCCTCTCTGGTATTTTTTTTTCCTCCTTCTTCAAATCCACCTTCACCTGTTTGTTTTAATACCTCATTTAGGTTTTTTAACTGACCTCCATAAATAAACTCCCAAGGTGCATTATCAGATTCTACATTCTCGAAGTACTTATCTCCAGAAGCTAATCCTCCCCCTCCTGCATTGGCTAAATGTTGTACCCAATAGGAGCAATAACCAATATTAGTTCTCCAGTCAATGTAGCGGTTATCTCCTTCAGAACCCCCTGAAGCAGCTCCCAATTGAGCTGCAGAAAACAGAAAATTCATATTTATCTCATCCAAAGCCTGAGGATTAATATTTAAATCATGGAGTTTATTCGTATCACAACCTACAAGTGGAATAAGCAATGCTAATCCACTAAAAATAAATTTATATATATATCTCATTATGTTTCAGTTTTGGGTTAAAATCCTACTCTTAAATTAAATCCATAACTTCGTGTAGCTGGCAAGGCAAAATACTCCAATCCTTGTGCTCCTGCGTTATTGGAATACCCTGATTCAGGATCTACATTATCAATATTTTTATTGATCACCCATAAATTTCGACCCACTAAGGATAATGTCAACCTTTGAATAGGTGTATTTGCTAACATGCTTCTTGGGAAAGAATACCCCAATGTCATTTGTCTAAGCTTTATAAAAGAAGCATCGTACAGAAACATAGTAGATATGGCAGTACTTTCTCCTCCTACACGATTCCAATAAATGTTAGCTTCTTCCACAGTAAGATCTCTATCAACAGGAGTATAAACCGGAGCATCTGTAGTACCTGTATTTTCAACACCTTTTATATGCAAAGGTGCTTCGCCTTCTCTTCCTATTAATGATTGTTGATGTAAACCCCATTGAGTTAATCTATTATTCGTACCCGAGAAAATATCCCCTCCAGATTTAAAATCAATTAAAAAATCGAGATTGAATCCTTTCCAACTTAAAGTATTATTTAAACCTCCAGTAAAGTCAGGAACACCATTCCCAATAGGCACATAATCTGCAGAAGCTAATGGAGTACCATCATCATTAAAAATTGGGGTTCCATCCGGAGTTGTTTGTTGAACTCTCCCTGTAATGGTTCCAAAAGGTTGTCCTACTATATGTTTAATTCTAACATTTCTGGTTCGTGGCTCTTCGGCTGATAATTCATCACTTCCCTCTATTAGTGAGACGACTTTATTATTATTCTTAGCAAAGTTAAGTGAAATATCCCAGGTAAAATCTCCCTGAATTGGTGTACCTGTTAGTAAAATTTCAACCCCTTTATTTGAAATTTCTCCAATATTTACAAAAGTTGACCCAAATCCTGATCCCCTTGAAATAGTCGCATTAAGAATATCATCAGTAGTACTCTGATCATAATAAGTGAAATCTATTCCAAATCGATTATCGAAAAACCTTAAATCAAATCCAAGTTCCATCTCAGTAGATGTTGCTGGTTGAAGTTCAGGATTTGGAATACTTCCATTATTTCCTGCTGCGGAAGAAAAAGTAGCCATATTATACCCTAAATGAGTGTCTCCATTTAAAGAATAAGTAAGATTTGCAGCATAAGGATTTATATTGGCTATACCAACCTGTGCCCAAGAAGCTCTTACTTTACCAAAACTTAACCATGAAGGCAGAGATTCAATATGATCTGAGAAAATATAACTGGCACCTATAGATGGGTAAAGGATACTATTATAATCTGGATTTAGAACTGAAAACCAATCATTTCTGGCTGTAGCAGTTAGGAAAAGGAATCCATCGTATCCAATTTCAGCAGATCCATAAACAGAATTAATCCCACTTTCACTGAAATTATAACCAAAGTTTCTGGTAGCAGCATTATTTATTGCATCAAAAAATTGAACACTAAATCTATTTCCAATGGCAGAAATCCTTTCACTTCTTCTTGTCATTTTGTTTCCACCAGCAAAGGCATTAATATTGATTTTACCAAAACTTTTGTCAAAACCAAGCATCCAGTCCATGTTAATCTCACGAACTCTATCTTCTCCTTCTGTTCTTGATCCTCCTAAATTATAACCTGTTCCTTCAGGAGTAAGACCTGTATCCCTTCTTGTAAACCAGTCCATACCTACCCTACCAGACAAATACAACCAATCAGTAATATCATAGCGAAGTGATCCACTGGCTATTAAACGGTCTCTGGTATCACTATTTTTTTCAACCTGTGTAACCCAGAATGGATTTTGTCCCCAATTGTTTGCCGCAGGTAATAATTCCTGTCCAGGAACTTTAGGATCTCCACCTTGACCATAAACAGCTAGTAATTCATCACTAGTTCCCGCAGGAATAGCCCCTGGTTTATTAGGATCACCTTTATAAGTATCCACATTTATACTTGGAGGAGTCCTCCAAATGGATTGAACTGAGTTACTAGGAGAATCTGATAACCTTGGTCTATTTTTAGCATATTCATGAGAATATAAAATCTTAGTATTTAGTGTTAATTTTTTCGCAAATTTGGAATTGATATTAAGTGATAAATTCGTTTTATCATATCCAGAATTTGGAATAATACTCTCACTTCTTAAATCAGACATAGAAAATCTGAAAGTTTGATTATCCCCTCCTCCACTAAATGAAAGACTATTAGTCCAAGCCTGACCTGTCTCGAAGAAACGGTCAAAGTTATCTCCCGCAAAAGAATATGGTCTTTCTACCCCATCAAATTGAACCACTTGGCTTCCATCCATGGCTGTTCCCCAAGATTGATTTCCCCATTGAAATGCTTGCTGAGCAGTCCCAGGTTTGGTAGCTACTCCATTTACATAGTTTCCTGCACCATATTTATTCTGCAAATCACTTTGATCATACAATCTATCTACAACATAATTTGAGTTGAATTCAATACCAATACCTTTTCTTGTACTACCTGTTTTTGTAGTAATATTAATCACACCATTTCCACCCCTTGAACCATAAAGTGCAGCTGCATTTGCCCCCTTCAATACAGTTATAGACTCAATATCATCAGGATTGATACTATTAAGACCATCACCTTCATCACTACCACCCCAAAGACCTGCCTGACCAAACCCAGAGTTGTCTATTGGTACACCATCTACCACATACAATGGTTGATTTTGTCCTCCAAGAGTTTTATTACCTCTAATAATTATCCTAGAAGATCCAGCAGGCCCAGAGGAAGGTTTGGAAACGTTTACCCCTGCAACACGACCAACCAAAGCATTACCTACGTTATTTTCCCTGGCTTCTGTAAACTTATCTCCTCCTACTTCGGTAACTGAATATTGCAGAGCTTTAGTTTCTCTTTCAACACCAAGGGCAGTTACTACAACCTCATTCAGCTGTTTTATATCAGGGGCTAGTCTAATATCAATTACTGACTGGTTGCCAACTGGAATTGTTTGTGCAAGGAAACCTATATAAGAAAATTGTAACGAACCACCATCAGGAACATCAAGGGAGTATTTTCCATCAATATCGGTAACTGTTCCCTGAGAAGTGCCTTCTACTATTACACTTACTCCAGGAAGGGCTTCACCATCCTCTGAATTAGTTACAGTTCCTGAAACACTTTGTTGCTGAATAATGCTTTCTTCCACATCTATTGATCTAAAGAGACTCTTCTCTCTTTTCACAACATGAATCACCTCATCAATACGCTTAAACTTCAAACGCTTATTTTTCGAAATATCTCTTAAAACATTTCCAAGTGATTCATTTTCCACCTTTACACTTATCTTGGTATTTTTATTTATTCTGGAATCATTAAATGCAAAGTCAAATTCTGTCTTTGTGCTAATGACCTCAAAGACTTCCCTTAAAGTAATATTTTCCAGCTCCAAAGAAAGGTAAACGTCCTCTATACTCGCTTTTTGGGCATTCCCGTTATTCGCATGTAACACGGAACCTACCAGGCATTGGACAAAAATTCCATAAAAAAATAGTTTTGACATAATAAAAATTTGTCGTATTAATTTCCATTTCATACTTTTAAGTGGTTTCGAGTAAATAAAAAACACTCACAGGCCTAAATTTCCCGTAAATGCCGACTCTCCTACCAAAAATTGTCGGTATTTGCTTTTTATTGACCTCTGTTAAAAAATAAATTATAAAAAATTTTAATCTTATAGGTTGAGTTTTTAAATCATAGGCATTGTTATTTATGGTTTTCCAATTATGGTTAAGTTTTTATTTTCAAGGACATAAGAGAACTTGGAGGAATAGCTAATTCCTTCCATTACCACACCCAGACTTTTATTCTTGTATAGTCCATTAAATTCCCCTGTAATTAAATTTTTATCAACAATGTGCACCTTTACATCATACCATCTTTCCAAAGCAGAAACCACCTCATCAATATTTGCATCGTCAAAAAACAAAATACCATCTTTCCATCCAAAATAATCTTCCGAAACAAACTTTGTGAATTCAATTTTTTCATTTGCACAAATAACCATTTCATTCTGAATCAACAAAGCTGGTTCAATTTCTAAGGATGAATTTTCAACTTTTACTTTCCCAGAGTTTACGGCCACCTGCACTTTGTTATGATCGTAAGCTTTTACATTAAATGAAGTCCCGAGAACAGTTGTTTTTATATTTCCAGAATAAATTATAAATGGTTTGGATTCATTTCGGGCAACTTCAAAAAAAGCCTCTCCCTCTAAATAAACTTCCCGACTATCTTCGGAAAAAGATTTTGGGAATTTGATCTTACTTTCTGAATTCACCTTAACCACTGATCCATCACTTAAAGTAATGGTAAGCTTTTTTCCCTTAGGAACCACCTTATTCACAAAGACCAACTCACCTTTTTCCTTGGGATTAATATTGATCCCTAGTAAGTAATAAACACCAACCACAGCAAGGACCATAAAAATAATTGCAGCCGCAATTCTATTAAACCAAAATACATTGTTATGATTCTTTATTTTCCTTTCAACAAATTCCTTTTTATGATTTTTTGCTATTTTTTTATCCAAAATCCTATTGATATTCTCATTAATGTCCAATAATTTATCTTCAGGCAGTTTAATTCTCTTTTTTACCTGAAGTCTTATTAAGATTTTTCTAGCTTCTTCTATCTCATAAACCTTATGTGGATTTCTTTCAGTCCAGTCCTCCCAAAAGTCAAAATGATCCTTATCCGAATGAAACACATAGTCTTGAAATGTTTCATCGCATATAAAATCATCTATGGTATACCTTCCAAAATCCATATAAAAATCAGCAATAACTGTATTTAAAAAATAAATTACTCAATCAGAATGTAACATAAGGTATTCACTAATATAGATACCATTTTCAGTTTCGCTTACTGTGAATATAAATTATTTTTTCTTTAATTTAATCTAACTAATTGATTATCAATAGAAAAAACTACCTTATTTTCTCAATTGAAAATTGGTAACCCAGGCAAAAAAAGTTTTTCCTCAGAGATTTTACTGCCTCTTGTAATAAATTATGAACAGATTGCCTTTTTAATAACATTACCTCTGCAATTTCATCATAATTCAATCCCTGATAGTACTTTAAGTAAACAATTTCCTTTTGTCGGTTAGAGAGTTTAGATAGGGCTGTAATTAATTTTTGTTGATTTTCAAGTGTTTCCTGTTGACCAATCATCTTATCTTCTGTAGAAAATGAAAATTCGGCTGAAACACCTCTCAGGTTTTCCTGTTGAGCTTCCTCTTTTTTTTGGGCTGACAATACCCTGATGATTCTCCTTTTTAACGATTTAAATAGATAGGATTTTAGATTGTATACCGTATTGAGGGAATTTCGTTTTTCCCAAAGTGTAATGAGGACTTCCTGGATACAATCTTCACTGATTTCAGGTTTTTTAGATAATTTTACTCCATAAAAGTAAAGATCACTGTAGTATTGATTAATTATATATTCCAATGCCTCCCTGTTCCCATTTTTAAGATCAATCCAGACCTTGTAATCACCTTCATTCGTTCGTACAACATTCATGTGTTAGTCCCTTTCATATTAAAACATACGGCTGCTAATGTGGTAATCACTTTCATTTTTTTAAAAATATATATAAAATTCAAATTCCTCCAAAGAAATCTGAAAAGTATTTATTATTTCTATTTTTTATAATTACAATAAATATTTAATTAAAGTCAATTTATTTTTGTGATTCTTTACAAGAATTACTCAACATTACATAAATTTCATTCCTTTTTCATGCACACCAGCTTGTATTTATGAAGGTTTTATTATTTTTCCGAAAGGAAAAAAATTTTGGGTTCATTTAATGAAAGGGATTACTAAATATCAACCACCAAACCAATAAAATATGAAAGCATTTTTACCTATTTTTCTATTTTGTACTTTCCTTTTTTCCTTCACTGGAAATCAAAAAGAGCATCCTCATGACGAAAAATTGTTTCAGTTAGTCACACCAGAACATTCTGGAGTTTCCTTTAGTAATGATATAGTTGATACCAAAGAGCACAGTATCCTAATTTATTCTAATTATTATGGTGGAGCCGGGGTAGGCATAGGTGATATCAACAATGATGGACTTCCTGATTTATATTTTGCAGGAAATTTAGTGCCTGATAAACTTTATCTCAATAAAGGGAATATGCAATTTGAGGACATTACTGAAAAGGCTGGCATAATAGATAATGGGGGTTGGTCATCCGGAGTACTTTTTGGGGATGTAAATCAGGATGGCTTTACTGATATTTATGTAACAAGAGAATTGTATGATGACAAACCCGAACTCCGAAGAAACAAATTGTACATTAATAATGGTGACTATACTTTCACTGAAAGTGCTGAAAAATATAAGGTAGATGATAACCAGAGGACCCGCCATGCCACTTTTTTGGATTATGATAAAGATGGTGACCTAGACCTTTTCCTACTCAACCAACCTCCAAATCCTGGTGATTATTCCTCTTTCTTCGGCAAAGAATTATTAGTAGATGAATATGCCTGTAAGCTTTTGGAAAACCAGGGTAATAGTTTTCTGGATGTTACCAAAAAAGCTGGCTTATTTAAAACTGGATTCCCAAACAGTGTAACTGCAAGCGATTTGAATAATGATGGCTGGACTGACTTATATGTGAGCAATGATTTTTGGGCAGGAGACTGGCTATATTTCAACAACGGAGATGGGACATTTACCAACAAAATTGATGATGCCATAAAACATATTTCCTTCAGTAGTATGGGAGTGGATGCAGGTGATATCAATAATGATGGCAAGCTCGATCTGATGGTAGTTGATATGGTCGCTGAAGATAATTACAGGCTAAAAGCTAACATGGGAGGCATGAATCCCAAAGCCTTTTGGAAAGTGGTAAATGATGGAGGCCATTATCAATACATGTTCAACACTTTCCAGTTGAACCTCGGCAATGAAAACTTTAGTGAAATTGCCCAACTTTCAGGAGTAGCCTCTACCGATTGGAGCTGGTCAAATCTATTTGCCGACCTCGATAATGATGGCTGGAAGGATATTTTCGTCACCAATGGACTTTTAAGAGACATCAGAAATACAGATTCTAACAAAAAATTTAAGGAATATATAGAGTCTTCTATTAAAGAATATCTGGCTAAAAACCCTAATCCTGAAAATATTGGAATATGGGATATTGCCGATATGAAAAAGGCTATAGAATTTTCCCCATCTGAAAAATTGCAAAATTATGCTTTCAAAAACAATGGAGATTTAACTTTCCAAAAGGTAAATTCTGACTGGGGTTTTGATGAAAAATTATTTTCCAACGGATCTGCCTATGCCGACCTGGATAATGATGGGGATTTGGATTTGGTGATCAATAATGTGAATGATCTTGCTTCTATTTATGAGAATAAAGCAAGTGACAAAAACAATCATAATTACCTGAGAATAATCCCTCAATCAGAAGATAAATCTGTAGTTACAATGGGTACAAAAGTCTGGTTGGAAACGAATGGCAAAAAACAATACTTTGAAATTACTGGAACCAGAGGTATGTATTCTACCAGCGAAGGAATTGCCCACTTTGGATTAGGAAAGTATAAAAAAGCTGATAAAATTATTATTGAATGGCCGGATGGAAAACAACAGGAATTGAAAAATGTAAAAGCTAATCAGGTTATTCAGGTAAATTATAAAGATGCTTTCGAAGTTCCAAAATCTGAAAAACCAAAATCGAAACCTCTATTTACCAATATCACAGAAAGTACAAATTTATCCTTCAAACATATAGAAAATGATTTCGATGATTTTACCATGCAGGTACTTCTGCCACATAAAATGTCGGGATTAGGGCCTTGCCTTGCTAAGGGAGATGTAAATAAAGATGGTTTGGAGGATTTCTATATAGGAGGCTCTACAGGTAATGAACGATCATTATTCCTTCAAAAACCTGATGGCACATTTTCAAAACAAGTATCACCCACACTTTCGGGTGATCAGTTTTATGAAGATTTAGGAGCTGCTTTTTTCGATGCCGATGCAGATAACGATTTAGACTTATATGTGGTAAGTGGCGGAAATGAATTTGAGCCACAATCAGAGATGTATCAGGACAGGCTTTATCTAAATGATGGAAATGGAAATTTCCAAACTACAAAAGACTTCATTCCGGAAATGAAGTCGAGCGGTTCGAAAGTAAGGACTGCTGATATTGATAATGATGGGGATATGGACCTATTCGTGGCTGGCCGGCATATTCCCTGGGCTTATCCTGAGCCTGCAAGTAGTACTATACTACTCAATGAAAATGGAAAATTTGTAGATGTAACTGCAAAAATGGCCAAAGACCTCATCAATATTGGAATGGTGAACGATGGAAAATGGGTGGATTTTAATGGTGATGGACTAAAGGATTTGGTTTTGGTTGGGGAATGGATGCCTGTTACTTTTCTGGAAAACAAAGGAAGTGAATTTGTAGATGTTACTGAAACCCTTGGAATGCAAAACAAGACCGGCTGGTGGTTTAGTCTTGAGGCTGCCGATATGGATAATGATGGGGATATGGACCTAGTTGCCGGAAATCTTGGACTAAATTATAAATATAAAGCCACTGAGCAGGAGCCATTCGAAGTCTATTACAATGATTTTGATAAAAATGGAAGAAAGGATATCGTATTGGCTTATTATAATTTTGGGACACTTTATCCGCTTAGGGGAAAATCTTGTTCTTCTGAACAAGTGCCATCCATCAACAAGAAATTCAAAACTTATGATATGTTTGCCTCTTCTGAACTGGCAGATATTTATGGCAATAAAAATCTGGATAAATCCCTGCATTATGAAGCCACCACTTTTGCTTCTGCCTACATTGAAAATCTTGGGAATGGGAAATTTGAGTTTCATGCTTTGCCTGTAGAAGCACAGTTTTCAGCAGGAAATGACATTATCATTGAGGATTTTGATCAGGATAAAAAATTGGATATTCTCATTTCCGGAAACCTGTATGATGTAGAAGTAGAAACTGCACGAAATGATGCCGGATATGGTGTATTCTTAAAGGGAAATGGCAAAGGAAATTTTAAAAGTATTCACCCAGACGAAAGCGGCTTTTTTGTTCCTCATGATGTAAAAAGCATGGAAATCATCCAGAATACCAATGGAAAGATAATATTAGTTGGCAGTAACAACAATTACCTACAAGCTTTCAATGCCAGCAGTAGCGACCAGTAAATTGCCCAATATATTTAATTGAAAAAAATTAATCATGAACTTCAGAAATATTATAGCTATAAGTTTACTTGTCTTTACCCTCCAGGTTCAGGCTCAGGAAGCCTCTTTTGAGGTAAGAGGGTTTTGTATTGCTGCACCAAAATCGAAAGGTTTACCTGCTTTTCTGAAGTTTATTGAGCAGGAACTTGTACCCAGAAAAGTGAATACACTTTTACTCAGGGTAGATTTTAATTACCAATACAAAAGCAGACCTGAACTAAGAGATGAAGATGCTTTGTCTGAAGAAGCGGTTAAACAATTGGTGACATTATGCCAGAAAAACGGCATTAATCTCATTCCACAAATTAATCTTTTAGGGCACCAGTCGTGGGCAGAAACAACTTATAATTTATTGATCAAATATCCTGAATTTGATGAAACCCCACATGTAAAAATGCCTGAAATATATGAGTGGCCAAATGAGGATGGACTTTATTGTAAAAGTTATTGTCCACTGCACCCGGAAGTCCATGGAGTGGTTTTCGATTTAGTGGATGAGATTATGGAAGTGTTTGAAGCCAAAGATTTTCATGCCGGAATGGATGAAGTTTTCTTTATTGGGGATGACAAATGCCCCAGATGCTCTGGGGTGGACAAGGCAGAATTATTTGCTGGAGAAGTCACTAAAATAAGGAATCATCTCGCACAAAAAAACAGGAAATTATGGATTTGGGGAGATCGTCTTTTGAATGGGAAACTTACTGGACTAGGAATGTGGGAAGCGAGCATGAACAATACCCATCGCGCAATTGATATAATTCCCAAAGATGTGGTAATTTGCGATTGGCATTATGAAAGGGCTGAGCCAACTGCTGCTTACTTTGCCATGAAAGGATTTCAGGTAATTACCTGCCCATGGAATAAACCCGAAGTAGCTCGCCAACAAACAGCAGATTTGAAAACATTGAAATTACATTCGAATAAAACTTTATCAGAAAAATACCTGGGTATGATACAAACAGTTTGGTCAGGTTCAGAAAGTTTTATGGAAGTTTTTCATGAGGAAATTGAGGCAAGCGAAAGGCAAAAAGGCTCTGCAAAATGTTTTATAGCTCTTTTTGAAGAACTCAACCAAAAATAATTTATCTTCAAAAGGAATTCAAAATCATTTTTTTAAATTGTAATGGATGTCCATTCCCAAATAAACAAAAACACCAAAGCAAGAATTTTATCCATAGATATTTTCAGAGCTATTACTATGCTCTTTATGATATTTGTGAATGACTTGTGGACCCTAAGCAATATTCCGGAGTGGTTGGGCCATAAACCTGCTGATGTAGACAGTCTTGGTTTGGCAGACGTAGTTTTTCCAGCATTTTTAGTTATAGTAGGGCTATCAATTCCATTTGCCATAAAAAACAGAATAAAAAAAGGTGATGATACTAAAAACCTCTTAATCCATATTGCAGAGCGTGTTTTTGCCCTTTTGCTAATGGGAGTTTACATGGTCAATTTTGAAAGTATTAATGAAGAAGCATTGATTTTCAATAAATATTGGTGGGAAACCCTGATGGCTTTTGCTTTTGTATTAATTTGGAATGTATATCCCGAAAACGATGGCAAACAGAAATTATACAATGGCTTAAAGTTTTTAGGCTATGCCATTCTGATATTTTTAGCCTGGATATATGAAGGCGGAAATGTAGAAAACCCCATGTGGATGCAAACTCACTGGTGGGGTATTTTAGGTTTAATCGGATGGTCTTATCTCCTTTGTTCATTGGTTTATCTTTTTAGTGGAAATAATATTATCGCTATTGGAGCAGCATGGATGTTCTTTAATCTATTCAATGTAGCGGTATTTGCTGGTTGGCTCGAGTTCATGATTTTCATAAAACCTTATATTTGGATTGTGGGTGATGGTTCTATGCCTGCTTTTACCATGGCTGGTGTACTGGCTTCTACTATTTATCTCAATTTTTCTGAATCAAAAAAACCTTATACATTTATTTTTATTATTGTTGGGATGGGGCTTCTATCTCTTGTTTACGGATTTGGAACTAGGCCTTTTTGGGGAATTTCAAAAATACAAGCCACTCCTGCCTGGGTAGGAATTTGTATAGGAATAAGCTTATTAATTTATCCCTTACTTTTCCTAGTAATCGATATTTTTGGCAAAAAAGACTGGGCAAAAATTATTAAACCGGCAGGAACAGCCACACTTACCTGTTACCTCATTCCTTATTTTTATTATCCGATCATTTCCTTAATAGGTGTTTATCTTCCAATGTCTCTCCGTACAGGGGCAATTGGTTTAGTAAAGTCAATGCTATTTGCTCTTTTTATCATATTAATCACTGGAGGTTTGAACAGATTAGGGATTAGATTGAAAATTTAAAATAATTCAGGTTTAAGAAAGCCGCTCTTTATAATCCGTATACCCAAAAGATTTTATCAGTTTAAAATCCCCCTCTTCTGTAAGAATTCCAATTGATGGAAGATTTACTCCATTAAATGTATTATTCTTTACCATGGTATAATGGATCATATCATCAAAAATGATTTTATCTCCTATTTCCAATGGCTTTTTGAATGAATAATCACCCATTACATCTCCAGCAAGACAGGTTAAGCCTCCCATTTTATAAACATGATTTCCGTTGGCATTTTTTTCTGCTCCAATTATTTTGGGTTGGTAAGGCATTTCAAGGCAATCTGGCATGTGTGCTGCAAAAGAAGTGTCGAGCATTGCCGCTTTAGTTCCCTGATTTTCCACAATATCTAATACAGAAGAAAGTAAAAATCCCGTTTCCCAACCGACAGCACTTCCAGGCTCAAGAATTATTTCTAAATCATAATTTAATATCAGGTTTTTTATCAGCTCAATGAGCAAATTTACATCATAACCATTTCTGGTAATGGCATGTCCTCCACCCATATTTAGCCACTTAGCCTCATGCAATAAATGTCCAAATTTTTCTTCAACTGCATATAAAGTTTTTTCCAGAGATTCAGCACTACTTTCGCATAAGGTGTGGAAATGCAACCCTTCAATACCTTCAGGCAAATGATCCCCTAATTTCTCAGCAGTTATTCCTAATCTCGATCCCGGAATACATGGATTGTATAAATCAGTAGTTACTTCAGAGTACTCAGGATTAATTCTGATGGCACAAGAAATGTTTTTTTGTGCGGTTTCCACTATGGGTTTGTACTTTTCCCACTGACTTAGAGAATTGAAAGTAATGTGCTCACAATATTCCATGATTTCCGGAAATTCCTGCTCCAAATAGACCGGGCAATAGGCATGAACTTCTCCTCCAAATTCTTCTGTTCCTAATCTGGCTTCGTGCAAAGAACTTGCTGTAGTTCCTGGCAAAAATTGCCTTACCAAATTAAACGTGCTGTGCATGGAAAATCCCTTAAGTGCACAAATAATTTTAGCTCCAGTGGCCTGTTGTACCAAATCTAAAATCATAAGATTATCCCTAAGTTTTTTTTCTTCCAAAACATAACAGGGTGAAGGGATTTCGCTGAAATCTAATGCTGACATTGATAAAAATCTAAATTTGATAATTACTACTTAACAAACTGATAGCCATTATTAAATGGCTTCTCGTGATCGTGAAAGAGTTACTCCGGCACTATGGCATATTCCTCCAATTGGCGGATTATATTTTTTTAAGGTTATGGTCACCTCAATTACATTGGGGAATAATTCCAGAATTTTTTTACAAATATTATTGGCAAGGAACTCTAATAAATGGACAGGGTTTTCCATTTCGGTTTTTATTGTTTTATAAAGATCTTCATAGTTTATAGTTTCTTCCAGAGAATCCTCTTCAGCAGCTTTGGTGAAATCTGTGGAAACTTCCAGATCTACCCCAAATTTTCTCCCTACTTGTCTTTCAGATTTATAGAATCCATGATAAGCAAAAAATTCAATACCATCTAATTTAATTTTTCCCATTTCCTCAGTTTTAAAAAAATAAAAATTTATTGAAGCTTCTAAATCCTCTCTTTCCTTATCAAAAGGTTTCAAAACCCTTCTTTCGCAAATATAGGATGGTATCTTCAGATGAATGAAAAAATTCTGATAATAAAAGAGGCTGAATCATTTTATTAAGTAGTGACTCAAAATTAACTATGTATTATTTTGCCTTAAAAGGCTGACAGAGAGATTACTATTTCTCGGAAATAATAGTACCCGGTGTGGATCACAGGTGCTTAATGGAATTTTGAATTTACAAAAAAAGTCACCTTATATTCCAATAAATTGTTCTTTCCATTCTATTCAACAAAACAACCTGTACAATATTTTTTGGGTTTTGTTTTGAGAATGAAGGTAATTGGGCAATGGTTAAAAGAAGTATAATTTAAATCTTACTCAATTAGGAAAAATAGTTTTTCCTAAATGTAGTTTTAGGAACTTCATAATCCCTTCTATATTAGGATTTCAGAGAAAATATCAGTTAAACAGGAGCCTACAGCTCCAGAAATATCCTGGATTCGTCTTTTTGTTACCTCTGAAAGAATATACTGTTCCATCTAAACAAATTGGATAGAATTTCAGTATTAAAAATTTTCCAAGCTCATCTTCCAAATTATTGTGATTATTAATAATTCTTAGGAAAAGGAAGTTAAAATTTTTAATTGAAATGGAAGTTTTTTTATTAAGGAAACAGAAAACGAATTATTGGGGTGATTTATAAACAAGGAACACAAATCATGTAATCATCTGATTAAATGATCTTTATATCCACAAAAAGTCCCTTTAAATGAATGAAAATCAAATTATTTATCTTATAAAAGGACAAAAGAATATGCCTTAATCATTAATGAAAATTTACTTTAATATTAATTAAATATTACATAAAATTCATTAAATTTACATTAATGTGAATTTAATGTTAACAAACTTATCATTAAATTCACATTCAACTAACTAAATTAGAAAAATAGGCGTTATTCAAAGCCAAGTATTAATATTCACTTAACACTGAGAGCCATGAGATTTTTTTGGATTTCTTTATTAGCAAGCTTTTTCTTTCAAATTGCGCATGGACAAAACCAAGTCAATAAATTTTATTCCCAGGATTTTGATGGAATTTTTGCAGAGGGCAAAGTGCAAGACACTTTAGGTTTCATGTTGGCTCCCGAAGAAAAACTAAATACAGAACTTGTTAATAAGATAAAATTTGAACTAAGTACACTAATCTCTCTCTTGAAAGAAAAAAAGGGGAATTACAAGTCTGATATGTATTATCTAAATAAAGTAAGCAAAACCTTATTTTCTAAATATTTTAAAACCTATGAACCTCTGTCAACTTTTGGAGAGACAATGACAGCTGGAAAATATGATTGTTTGACTGGTACTCTACTTTTTGCCTATGTTTTAGAGCACTTGGGTTATAAGTATAAAATCCATGAAACCAACTATCATATTTACCTAACCATAAAAACAGATAAAAGGCTGATTTTAATTGAATCTACCGATCCGTATTATGGTTTTATTGTAAATAAAGGAACCGTTAAATCCCGGATGGCCCAATATCAAAAAGACAGTCAGCAACTTGAAAACAAAGAGGAAGTTTATCAACCTAAATTTAAAATCAATAATACGATTGCTATTGAAAAGTTGATGGCATTACAGTATTATAATAAGGCGATAAAATTCTATAATGAGAGGAATTTTGAGAAAGCTGCGACTAATGTGCAGAAAAGTATGGTAGTTTATGATTGTGAAAGGAATAAAGAACTACTTAGTATGATTGTTCAAAACCAATAGTAAGGAATAAGTTAATTATATTTTTAAGATAATTTGGGTTTCAATGCCAAAATGTTTTCTGGCTTCTTGGAAAGTAACCACTACAGCCCATCTTTCTGGTAACGTTTTATCCAATGATTAACTGCTTGATCTGTGATGGATAATATGTCGCCTATCTCTTTAGAACTCCGTTGTTGACTCTTCAATAAGATAATATGGCAACGTTTACTGAAAACTGGTGATTTTGAGCGACTATACCCTTCTTCTAATTCAGTACGCTCTCCCAAACTTAATGCTATTGATTTTACTTTTCTTCCCATTAGGCAAATCTAAATGATATATTTATTTTTGCTTTAGTACTTAATCAGCAGAAGTTAATCCTTATATAAGTTTGTTTCTCCTATATTTAAACTAAATCAGGCACAACACATTTGTCCACTTTGTTTAAACTCCTTTATAGTCATTCCATACGAATTTTTAAATGTCTTCGCCAGGTGACTACTATCAGTGAAATTTAGTTGATTTGCAATTTCTTTCAATGTCAGGTCTGTATGAAGTACCTTGGTTTCCACCAACTTTAGCTTAGATTTAGTGTTACTGTTCAGATATAAGGTTAAGCAAAATGGGGTTTTCCCCTTAATGCAATAGTTAAGGCATTTAGGACGGTGATTTTTTGTTTTTTCACAGAACTAATGTATCCACGAATTCTGCAAAAAACATCAAGGCCATGCAGGCTTCTGAAACATCCTGAGATTTTTTGTTTGA
>JAHQVQ010000277.1 GCA_019634305.1 Flammeovirgaceae bacterium
AACTGCAGAGAAATTCACTCCACCTTTTCAATCACATTTCCATCTTCAATCACCCTAGAGTCTCCTCCTCCCCCTTCAGCTCTTTCCCAAATGTCTGATTTAAATCTCCCTTTTCCATCTTCTTCTTCCAAAGCCGCACAGATTTCACTTTGTAATCCTCTAAACCAGTTTTCTACTTCCTTTTTAAACATTCTTTATCAGTCTATTTAATTTTCCCCAAAACTAAAAGAATAAAGAGGGGAATGAAAAGTGAACCAAAAATTTAATCTTCCTGTAAAAACAAAGTGGAAGTTTTATAATCGATAATAGCTCCGTATTTATTCAATAAATCCGCTCCGATCACCCCATCAACCGGATCAATTTCCTTAGCCTGTAGAGACAGATTAATATGCTTGAAATCAATAGCAAGTAACTCAAAATCAGCTAAATTAAATCCCTGGATTGCTATGGGTGACGAATCTACCTGATACACTTTTGCATCGCTAGTTCCTACCCCACCACCCGGTGTATCCAATTCTTCAATAGAAAGGTTAAATGATTTTGCCAATTCAAGATTGAGGATTGTATTGGAAGCTCCGGTATCAATAAGGAAAGTCATTTCCTTATCCAGAAACTTTCCAATCACCTCAAAAAGCCCCACTTTATTAGGCTTTACCTGAATATCGATATATCCTTTTTGTATTAAAAAATCATTAATTGTTATCTGTGTAAGATCCATATTTGCAATATTTTAGTTCTCCAAATCCAACAGCTTATTTTAAGCCATTCTTACCCCTATTTTTAAATTAGAATTCAAATTAAATAGGTAGGCTGAATAATGAAACAAAAAATCATTAATATATTAAAAATATTTTTTTATACCTTATACTTCTACCATATAAGTATACATATATTTTATATCTTTATCTACAAGCTTATTGCCATTAAAATATGAATTACTCCACTTGTAAAAAAATAAAAAATATTTGTAACTTTTCAAGCAACCATAAGTACTCTATTATGTCAAGTAAGTATCAAAACTGTTATGGTTTTTGGTAAAACTGTCAACTAGATGTTTCAGATAATTACCATATAAAATAAATCCAAACTTCCATTTTTTATGTTCCAACATTACTTACTCCTCGCATTTAGAAATTTCAAAAGGTTTAAAAGTAGCTTTTTCATCAATCTAATAGGATTATCTACTGGACTAGCCTGTACCTTATTTATCTACCTGTGGGTAACGGATGAATTAAAAGTTGATCAATTCCATGAAAAGGATACTCAACTTTATCAGGTGATGGAACATCAGCAATATGCTGCGGATATCATGACAACTTCCTCCACCCCAGGTGTGCTGGCTGAAGCCTTAAAAGAGGAATATCCCGAATTCGAATATTCGGCCACCACTACTTGGATTTCTCCATTTACCCTTTCCATTGAAGATCATAATGTGAAAGCGGATGGCTATTATGTTGGAGAGGATTTCTTTAATATTTTTTCTTATGAGCTGGTTCAAGGAAATAAAGATCAGGTTTTGATGGATAAAACCTCCATTATTATTTCCGAATCACTGGCTAAAAAACTTTTTGATACTACGGAGGATATCCTTGGAAAATCAATTGAACTTCAACATGATAAAAGCTTTAAACTCACAGGAGTTTTTAAGGATGTTCCACAAAACTCCTCGTATAAGTTTGATTTCGTTTTGCCTTTTGAACAATTTAAGGACGAAAACAATTGGGTAACTTCCTGGGGAAATAATGGTCCTCCAACTTTTGCAGTATTGAAGGAAGGTACAAATCCTGCAGAATTGGAAAAGAAAATTGCCGATTTTGTAAAGAATAAAAACGAGCAATCCAATGTCACTTTATTCTTAAAACCCTATTCTGAAAGATACTTATATGGAAGTTATGAAAATGGCGTGCAGTCGGGAGGAAGAATAGAATATGTCAGATTATTTTCCATCATTGCCGCCTTCATCTTGTTTATTGCCTGTATCAATTTCATGAACTTATCTACAGCCAGAGCCTCAAGAAGGGTGAAAGAAGTTGGGGTAAAAAAAGCCTTAGGTGTAAAAAGACTATCACTTATTTACCAATTTTTAGGAGAGTCTATGGTCATGGCATTTCTTTCCATTATTACAGCCTTAATACTTGTGATGTTATTCCTACCTCAGTTTAATGAAATCACGGAGAAGAAAATTGCACTGGTATTAGATGGAAACCTTGTTCTTTCTTTATTGGCTATAGCCTTAATAACAGGCATAATTTCAGGGAGCTACCCAGCCCTTTATTTATCAGGTTTCCGCCCAGTAATAGTTTTGAAAGGAGAAATAAGAAGTTCTCTTGGAGAATTGTGGGCAAGAAGAGGATTGGTGATTTTTCAGTTTATTCTTTCCATTATGCTCATCGTTTCGGTAATGGTGGTGTACAAACAAATTGAATTTGTACAAAAGAAAAACCTAGGATTTGATAAAGACAATGTCATTTATTTCTCCATGGATGGCAAAGTGGGCGAAAACCGAGAAACATTTCTGAATGAGTTAAAAAGAATTCCAGGCATTGTGAATGCAACCAGTGTTGGTCATGATATGATTGGCAGTCAAAACAATACCAGTGGACTGGATTGGGAAGGAAAAAATCCGGATGAAAAAATTCTTTTTGAAAATGTAAGATCAGATTACGGGCTTATCGAAACGCTTGGTATTGAAATGAAGGAAGGCAGGTCATTTTCCAATGAATTCAGTACCGATACAAGCAAAATCATTCTCAATGAGGCTGGGATTAAAGTCATGGGATTGCAAGATCCAATTGGCAAAGTGATCAGGCTTTGGGATGAAATGGATTTGGAAATTATTGGTGTGGCAAAAGACTTTCATTTTCAGTCGCTTCATGAAGAAGTAAGTCCCCTATTTTTCATCCTCAATCCTGAAAATACCTGGAACATTATGGCCCGAATTGAAGCCGGAAAAGAAAAGGAAACCCTGGAAAGAATTACAGATTTCTACCAGGATTTCAATCCGGGTTTTACCTTCGATTATCAGTTTCTGGATCAGGAATATGAAAATCAATATAAGGCAGAACAAAGGGTGGCTACACTTTCCCAATATTTTGCGGGATTTGCCATTCTCATTTCCTGTCTTGGGCTTTTTGGGCTGGCAGCCTTTACAGCAGAAAGAAGATTGAAGGAAATTGGAATAAGGAAAGTACTGGGTTCCAGCGTGATCAATATTATCTATTTACTTTCCAGTGATTTCACCAGAATGGTCATTATTGCGATTTTCATTGCCCTGCCAATCAGTTATTTTGCATTAGACAACTGGCTTCAAAGATTTGCTTACCGAATTGAATTAGATGTTTGGTTCTTCGTAGGAGCAGGATTTCTTGCTTTATTAATCGCCTGGATCACAGTAGGAATGCAAGCGGTAAAAGCAGCGAATATCAACCCCGTCAAATGTTTGAGAAGTGAATAAAATATTCAAAGAAAAGCATAGCAATTAGTAATAGGTAATTATGCTTACACAAAAGCCCGGGGTTTCTCCGGGGTTTCTCCGGGCTTTCTTTATTTAAATCTGTAATAAAAATTCTTTTTTTGCTACAAATAAAAATAAGTATAAACTAAACTATTCATTATGAAAACCAGCTTGCTTTTCATCATTCTAATTTCTTCCTATTTAAATTCATCAGCTCAAAACCTGGATAATCTTTTTCAGTTCTGGATACCATTAAATTTTCACTATCCAAATGATAAAAATTTAATTATCGGTGCCGAACACTATAATCATATCCTGGAATTCACCAGTGAAGAACAATTAGTAGTAACAAAGATTTTTGAAAATGATACTATTCCCATAAGCATTCTGGAGGATAAGGAAATCATTTATGAGGATACCCTGCATTACTGTAATATTTATAAGCTCACAAATGATTCTCTAATTCTAGATTTTAAATCGGGAGCAAGAGGCGTATATATCCAATTGTCCAAGAATGCCAAAGCACCAATAGTTTTAAATTCCAAAATAAAACCAGATACCTGGTATAATATCAATGATTCCAGTGAAATCTATATGGAACTATTGGATACCCTACATTATGATAAGGATTATAAGTATTTGGATGTTGAGGTATTTAAAACATGTATAATTCATTCAAAATGGAAATTAGTAAATCCTAAAACAGCGAAATTTTTAATGAAAAATCATTATTTGAAGTGGAATGGCATCTATCAATCTCCTTATGACCATACGAAAGGAGTTTGGAAAATAATGATGGTAAATAGTGTACCTATTTTATTTACACATGCTTTCTATGATGGTTATGGTTATGAATTAAATATCCTTAAGGAAATTAAGGCAACTTCAATTCGCCTTGAGAATTACTGTCAGGGCATCCATAACGAAAAACTAACTTTTGCCATAAATACCCCAATTGAACAATCAACTCTATCCCAAACCATCCAAACTTTGACGAGTAAAAAATGGATATTAAAGAAAAATACCTTTCCGCCAAAAGAAATGTTTTCTTACTGGTATTTAATTTATGAATTTTCCGATTTGTATAGCCAAGAAGATACCATCAAAGTAAAGCCCAAGTATTTTAGCAGGGGATATCAAACTTTGGAATTCAATAAAGACTATACTTATTCCATTACCAACTCCAAAAACTTAAATTATAACGGAACATGGAGAATTGATCAATCTGGGAAATTTATAGAATTATCCAATGAAGGAGGTTTCATTAGTATCTTAAAAATAGAAGAAAATCTGCTTGTAATTGAAAAAGGGGAATATATCAACAGAGATGGAAAGATGAATCAAATAGCGATTTCTATTCAGGAGTATGAATGATTTTTGAATCCATTAAAATTGGAACTTTTGTAGAAATGAGGTAATTACCATTTGTCCTAGCAGGGTTTTCGTAGAAACCCTGCGTTTTTGAAACTCAGAAGCCAGAAATACGCAAGGTCTCTGACGAAGACCTTGCTAAGAAATAACTTTAGTATTATAGTTCGCCTAGTCTCTTAAAAAATCTCCATAATTCTTCCATTTTCAATTTTTAAAGTATTTACTTTAAACCTGGAACCAAAGCATACTTTTTAGGCTTTTCTTATTTTTTTAAGCAATAACTTTTTCGATGCTAACCAAAAGGACAATACTATTTTTTATTCCTTTTATTTTTTGGGGTTGTTGGAAGAAAACAACTGATGAAGAACTGAATTTAAGTACAACAGCTATGGGGCAATATCTGCTAAATGAATACCCTGAAGGGAAGAAAATTGTGATTTACCAAATGATGACTAGGCTTTTTGGTAATAAGGTTAAAACAAATAAAAAATATGGCACGATTGAGGAAAACGGTGTTGGAAAATTCAATGACATCACTGACAAAGCCTTATCTGAAATTTATGATTTGGGTATTACTCATGTGTGGTATACCGGGGTAATAGAGCATGCCGTTCTCACTGATTATCAGGATTATAATATCCCACTAGATGATGCAGATGTGGTAAAAGGAAGGGCTGGTTCACCTTATGCCATCAAAGATTATTATGATATAAACCCAGATTTGGCGGAGGAAGTGGACAACAGGATGGAAGAGTTTGAACAACTGATTACCAGAACCCATGATAACAAGCTAAAAGTCCTAATCGATTTTGTACCCAATCATGTAGCTCGATTTTATCGATCGGATGCTAAACCTGAAGGTATAGCGGATTTTGGGGAAAATGATAATACCTCAGTTGCTTTTGATTCCAGCAACAATTTCTATTATATCCCGGAAAAATCATTTGTGGTTCCTTCAGGTTATGAATCTCTTGGAAAGGAAAATACTTTTCCCACCAAAAATGGAAAGTTTGAGGAATTTCCCGCCAAAGCCACCGGAAATGATCAGTTTACGGAACAACCGGGAATAAACGACTGGTTCGAAACTGTAAAACTGAATTATGGCGTAGATTACCTGAATGATAAACAAAAGCATTTTGAGCCCACTCCGGATACCTGGATAAAGATGAAGGATATTCTGGTTTACTGGGCGGAAAAAGGAGTCGATGGTTTCCGATGTGATATGGCTGAAATGGTCCCTGTTGAATTTTGGCATTGGGTAATTCCTCAAGTGAAAGACATTAATTCAGATATCATTTTTATTGCAGAAATCTATAACCCGGATGAATATGAAAACTATGTAAATAATGGAAAATTCGATTTCCTTTACGATAAAGTACAGCTTTACGATACGCTAAAAAGTATAACCAAAGGAATAGGCAGCACCAATGATCTCCCTCCCATCTGGCGGGATTTAAAAGGCATGAATAAGCACATGGTGAGGTTTCTGGAAAATCATGACGAGCAGAGAGTTGCTTCAAAAGATTTTGCCGGATCTCCTGAATATGCCAAGCCTGCCATGATTATTTCCGCCACCTGGTACAGTGGCCCGGTAATGATTTATTTTGGGCAGGAAGTTGGGGAACCAGGCGATGGAACGGAAGGATTTGGGGAAGATGATGGCAGAACTACCATTTACGATTATTGGGGAGTACCAGAACACCAGCGATGGATGAATGATGGAAAGTTTGATGGGGCGCTGTTAAGTAATGAAAAAACTTCATTAAGGGAGTTTTATAAGGATTTGCTAGTGATGACCAGATCAAATTCCGCTTTTTCCGAAGGTCGGTTATTTGATCTCCACCCTTTTAATCAGATTAATTCGGGAAATTATAATGAAAAAATTTATGCTTTCCTCAGAATTGGTAAAAAGGAAAAGGTGCTGGTAATTGTCAATTTTGATAAAGCAAAAGGTCAGGAAATTAGCCTGGTTATTCCCGAAGATGTCATTCCTCTTTTAGGGATTAAAGAGGACAAAAATTATATAATGGAAAACACCCTGGGACATAATTACACTATAAAAAACCTGACAAAAAAAGATTTTGTTGAAGGAATAAACATGCAGATTCCAAGGCACTCTGGTTATATTTTTAGATTAAAGAATTAATTTTTAGAATTAAAATAAAAAGAAAAAATGCCTTTAAAATAGTGTGGAAAAGAGAGGCAAGTACCGAACATTTTTTTCAAGTCTGGGAAAACATTCCAGAACTCAAAATTTTTATCTCGGAAAACCTTTTTGAAGGCAAAGATTTTTCCGTTATTTTTCATCGACTGGAAAAATAACAAAAGCCAAATAGGCATCTTTCTTTTTCTCAAATAGAGATGAAGTACCTTATGAAAACACAAAATTTCAGGCAAGCCAAAGACTTGATATAAATCAAAAACTCTCCAAACAAAAGACCAATTATTACCCATGAACCAGGTTTTCAGGACTACAATTCAACAAGAATTAATTTATCCCAAAATCAATTTACATGATTCTGTACTTCTTTTGGGTTCCTGCTTCTCGGAAAATATTGGCAACAAATTGATTGATCATAAATTTCAGACTAAATCAAATCCCTTTGGAATTATATTTAATCCGGTTTCTATTTTTAATTTGCTGGAATGTGCCTTAAAAGCACATAATTTTGAAGAGGAAAAATTAATTAATACTGGGGAAAAATGGGTACATTATGATTATCATTCTTCTTTTAATGCTCAAAAAAAAGAAGTGCTAATCGAACATATAAAAGCATCATTAAACCAAACCAATGAATTTGTAAGAAATACCAAATACCTGATCCTTACTTTCGGAACAGCCTATGTTTACAGGCTAAAACTTTCCAAGGAAATTGTGGCAAATTGCCATAAAATGCCCTCCTCTCTTTTTGAAAAAGAATTATTGAGCATTGATCAAATAACAGCCTCTTTCAAAAGCATTCATAAGTTACTACCCAAAGACATAAAAATCATCCTTACAATTAGTCCAGTCAGGCATATTAAAGATGGTTTCACCAATAATTTTATGAGTAAATCAACTTTGCGAATGGCTTGTCATCAAATAGAAGCTGAATTCCCCAACATTCATTATTTCCCTTCCTATGAAATCATGATGGATGATTTAAGAGATTACAGGTTTTATAATAGTGATATGCTTCATCCTTCCGAAGTTGCGGTTGAGTATATTTGGGAGAAGTTTTCCAATGCATTTTTCACTGATGAAACCAAAGCTTTTATCCACCGATGGGAAAAATTAATAAAAGCCCTTAACCACAGACCTTTCCAAAAAGAATCAAAGGAATATCAGCAATTTTTAAGAAAGACTATTGCCAAACTTGAGGGAATTAAGGAAGTTGATGTGAGTCAAGAGATTGCGCAATTGAGGGAATTGATTATTGAGTAAGATTCTCTGGTGATTTATATTAATTTTCGAGGTGGAATTGTTAAACTTAAATTAAAAACCCAACTTCTAACCGGATGAAATCATGAAAGTTACAAACTTTCATTTATTAATAAGGCTCAAGTAGTCGCTTCGCTTATACTTAAGCCAGAAGAAGTTTAAATCAAAATACCAAAGCCAGTAAAACTTTCCCGATTAAGCTACATTTTTTCAGCTTCGGGTGGGATATTAATAAAAGTCATAACATCATTTTTGCTTGATTTCCCTTATTTTAATACCTTCATCTTTTATTACCAACTAAGATTTTAAAATATGGAAAACGTCACCTTTCAAGTCGATTTAGATCAGGCGAAAGCGTTTTTACTAAAAATAATTGCTTCTTCATCTGAAGAAAAAAAATTAAACTGGCTAAGTGGACAAGTTCAGAAATTAGAAGAGAATTACAGCGAAAGATCACTTTTTCTGGCTTTTAGTTCTGCTTCCAGATTCTTCGAAAAGCATCCGGTTGCTTTGGATAAATCTACTATTGCTGAAGCCGATAAGTTGAGAGCAGGATTTAAGCTTTATTCCTGGAATTTGTTGGAAATAGTTAGGGTTTACATTTCCCTTTTCATTCCTTATGAAGATAAAAAAAACTATATCAGCACACTTGATAAATTATTCGAAACAGGAGATGTAGCTGAAGTGACAGCCCTTTATAAAGCTATTCCACTATGGCCAAGACCGCAAGCTCATACCAAAAGGGCTGCTGAAGGTGTAAGAACAAACATGACAATAGTATTGGATGCCATTGCCGTTGAAAATCCATTTCCTGCAGAATACCTGGATGAAATTGCCTGGAATCAGTTGCTGCTGAAATCCATTTTCACGGAAAGATCTATTTTTAAAATTATCGGAGCAGACCAGCGAGCCAACCAAAAACTGGCCAATACATTGTTTGATTTTGCCCACGAGAGATGGGCAGCGGGAAGATATGTAATTCCTGAACTTTGGAGATTTGCTGGAAAATTCCTCCAACCTGCTCAGCTTAAAGACATTAAAAAGTTGCTAAAAGAAGGAAATGAATTGGAACAGGAAGCTGCTATTTTAGTTTGTGAAGATAGCAATTTACCAGAGGCTGCTGATTTGAAAGCCAAATATCCGAAAATCGCAAAAAGTGTAAAAGCTAAAAACTTAGATTGGGATCAATTAGGAAAAAATTACCTAAAAACCTTAGGACAGCTCCCTTCCGGCTATCAGCAGGCTGGAAGTGGTGTTTCTACCAAACACACTAATCTGTAATATTTTAGGGAATGGTTTCTTATAAATCGATAACTTTGAGGATTAACATACAACCAACTAAAAAGTCTAAAATATTATGATGGAGCATATAAAAGGCATGAAGTTCTTCGATTCTCATATCCATATGAGTTCAAGAACTACTGATGATTACGAAAAAATGGCACAAGCCGGTATCGTAGCGATAATTGAACCTGCATTTTGGATGGGACAACCCCGAACTGAAGTAGGTACATTCAAAGATTATTTCAGCAGTTTGATTGGTTGGGAAAGATTTAGAGCCAGTCAGTTCGGCATCAAACATTATTGTACTATTGGTTTGAATTCCAAAGAAGCCAACAATGAAGCGTTGGCAGAACAGGTTATGGAAATATTACCCATGTTCGTAGCAAAAGAAGGTGTAGTTGGTGTTGGGGAAATTGGTTATGATGACCAAACTCCAGCCGAGGACAAATACTTCAGAGCACAACTGGAATTGGCCAAGGAAATGAATTTACCTGTTCAGGTACATACTCCACACAGAGATAAAAAACAGGGTACAATTAAAAGTATGGAAGTTATCTTGGAGCATGGCCTTGATCCCGCTATGGTAGTGATTGACCATAATAATGAGGAAACTGTGAAAGATGTGTTGGATAGAGGATTTTGGGCAGCATTTACCATTTATCCCAATACTAAAATGGGAAATGAAAGAATGGCTGCTGTAGTGCAACAATATGGCCCTGAGAGAATTATAGTGGACAGTTCTGCTGATTGGGGAGTAAGTGATCCACTTTCTGTTCCCAAAACGGCTGCACTAATGTTGAGCAAGGGTATTCCGAAAGATCATGTAGAAAAAACTTGTTATTACAATCCATTGGAGGCTTATGCTCAAAGTGGTCAATTAAAGGAAAGTGACTGGTTGGAAAGATCACCAATTGACCAAAGGGAAATGT
>JAHQVQ010000278.1 GCA_019634305.1 Flammeovirgaceae bacterium
AATTACCGATTTTATAGGTGCATTTTTCATAAAGACTTCCTGACCATCTGCGCTACCGGCCTGTTCGGCTGATTCGGTTTCCGGTAAATTAAAACTTCTGCCTTCAATAACCTTTAATACCTTAACTTCTCGTTCTCTTTTTTCAATGGAAGCCTTATAAGGAAATGTAATATCCAGCTGTTTTTGCATGATCTCAAACCTTTGCTCCCCCATACTCTCCGGAACTATCAAATCAAAACAGACAGCATTATGATTATTCCAAACTAGTTTTTCAGGATCCTTTACCTCTAATACTATTCTAATTGTAGAACGCTATTGGTAAGCTATTTCAAAAAATTTAGTGGGCGGAACATTGGTAGCCAGAATTCTACGATTTTTAAACTCCCCATTTCCCCCTGTCACATTTGACATTCCTGCCACTCCTTGCTTATATGACGTTATGGTATGATAAATACTAAAGTCGTTATCTGGGGCAAGAGGTTTGGAATAATCAAAGCTCAGCACATCTTTTTTCTCTGGTAATGATACCTCCAACCCTTTTATAATCTTGGCTATCACTTCTGAGCTGACTTGTTTGGGGCTGCTTACAAGCTTTACAACTCCTTCTTTATCTATGACAACGGTATGGGGGATTATTCTGTGAGGAAAAAGATTATTCAGCTTTCTTTCAGTATCTATGGTAATGGGTAATTTAGTGGATCTTTTGGAGAGAAATTTTTGGATTCGGGTTTTATCCTCATTGGTGACAATCATCACCATTAAATCGTCTTTAAATTGAGTTTGTAAATCCTCCAGGTGAGTCATAGACTTAATACAAGGCCCGCACCAGGTTGCCCAAAAATCAATTAGCACTACTTTCGAATTAAAATCAGAAAGTTTGGCGGAAGTATCAGCATAATTCAGCACCGATTTGAACTCCAATTCCTGAATTTTCTTTCCAAGAAGGGAACTACTCTGTGCGAATATGTTGAGTGGTAACCAAAGGAAGGAAAATAATAAAAGGGATTGATTAAAGATAAAATGAATATACTAAATATTTACTATTCACACCTATTTAATAATATTTTAAGCAAAAACAAAACATTCAAGCTGTGTCCTAGATAAAAAAGCATAAAATTCTAATTGGCTAATTTTTTGGGTCACTGGCTATTCCTTTCAAGCCTCAATTTTTCAGATCAATATTCTATCATCCTCTACTTTTCCCAACAAATAATTCTTATTCCTTACCGGGTAATGAGGATAGAATATATCTAAAACCTTAAATAATAAGAATTATTTATCGAATTGTTAGCATTTTGGTATTGCCTTACACTACTGCTTTTTCCTTCTATTCTATTAAATCCCATCATTTTTCGTCATTATCTTCAATTTTAAGTCTGATATCATTCAGTGTAAGAAAAATAAAAAAGCTTCTCTTTTTTTATTTTTCTTCAGGTAATAATTCTGGATAATTATTAAAATCCCTCCTTTCAACAATTTTTCAAAAAATTGATTCTCCTATAAATTATTACTTGTAACTTACTTACTTTCATTATTTTACATAAATAAACCAACTATTTATTAGGATAATTATATTTTTGCTCTCTTGAAAATAGGCCAGTTTAGGCCAGAAAAGGACAATTTATTCCAGAAAGTGCCAGAAAGTTACCAAGTTTTTAATGTAAGTCTCAAGTAATATTGCATCAACAATTAACAATTAAACCAGCAATATCATGACTAAAGTTAACAAAACCTTCACAGGAAAGGTATTACCTTTTTTATTCAGTATTTTTGGATTATTCGGACTTTTTGGAATTATTAATTCAAATGACTGTAATAACAGATCAAACCTAAATTCTCAGAAATTCTTTTGTACTTTATTCCTACTAATTTTCACTTCATTCATATCCTTAAATAAAGTTTCAGCAGAAGAAATTGTCGAGAGCAAAGTTTATGTAGTAAAAAGAGGTGATACCCTTTATAAGCTTTCAAAAAATTTCGGTGTATCTGTAAATGAGATATTAGACCAGAACAACCTTTCTCACACCAATATACTTATCGGGCAACGGCTAATCATTTCCAAAAGAGTTGAAAGAAACACTTTCAGAAATACTTCTACGGAATGGTTAAGACCTTCTAACAGTCAAAATACCCAAAATAACTCTCAGCAGGTTTTAAGACACAGTAATCAGAACTATAGCAATTCCAATTCTGCCATGGCTTTTTACGGATTCCAAATGGCCAGAAACGATTTCCAGGTTTATAAGCAAAGCCATTCCAACCAAAATGGGGAATTCAATTGGTTTACTATTACCCACAAAGGAAGAGTTTTAGCCAGCTTTAGAGATCATGTAGAAAGCAAATATTCTTTTAGAAAAGATGGCATCCTTTACTCAGGTGGACAAAAAATAACTTATGATTATATAAAAAACTTAAATTACGATGAAAACATTTCATACGCTTTGGCATTTGTTTCTTCAAACGAAGGAGGAGCTAGTGACCTTAACTTCTACGATGGAGCAGGATCATTTGGATTTATCCAATTCACCATTAAATATGGTTCATTTGCTAAGTATGTAGCATTATTGAAAGAGCAAGATTACCCAACTTACTATAATTACCTTGAAAAATACGGAATAGTTCACGAACAATATATTAATGAGAAAGGCCTCTTAATGGACAAAGTAGTAGTTTACGCACCAGAAGGATACAAAGGAAGAACAAAACTGGAAGGAAATATGGTCATCAACTATATCATTGACAACAAAAAATTATATGGTGCTCTAATCATGTTAGGGCAAGCCACTAAAGCCACTCAGGTAGAATCGGCTTACCAACAATATTATTTACCTGCACAGAATTTAGAATTACAATTGGAGGGAATGAGAAGAAGCATAAATATTGACAAAATCTTTAAAACTAAATTTGGAAAAACTGCTATCACCGATTTGAGTGTAAAGCTAGGTGTTCATGGAGCAAAAATGGAATTGGAGAAGGTATTAAATAAAATGATCAGAAACGTAAACTATTCAAATATCAAATACATTTCTGATTATGCCATCATTAAAGCTATAATCAAATATTCGAGTAATCCTTTAGTGAAGAAAAGAATGACCAAATTATTGAACGGTTCAGCTCAACAATCTTAAGCCTGATAATTATATAAATAAATTTTGAAAATTTTTAATTGCCAATCCCTCTTTCAAGGAGGGATTTTTTTATTTATAAAAACGGTTTTTTACCAAAGGAGACTTCCTGACAGGGGTTTTTCATCAATTGAACAGAAAAAAGAGACTTCTTACTATTTTTACCCAAATCATTTCGGCATAAATATAGTAATTAAGTAAATATTGAGTTATAGCTAACAGGGTTTGGTTTGTATTAAGGACACTTTTATAAGTATCTGATTGTTAGGAAGCAAATGGCTAATGCCATCAAACCAATTTCTATTTATTATATTTAGAAAAGATAAATAAATCATTGGAGTTCAAGGAACTTAAATATCAAATAAGGATTTTGCGCAATAGAAGTATCTTTTTAGGAATTATTTGTTTTCTACTGCTTATTTTGTCCAACAACCTGGTTTTAGGACAAAAATCTCAAAGACCCTTACACAAGAAAAAGAAAGGTACCCACCTTAACTCTACCCCAAGAAACACTATTCCCAAAAAACCAAAATCACTTTATGTTTCAGTTTCCAAAAAAGGGAAAGCCAATCATTATAAAAATGAAAAGAGGCTGAATGTAAAAGCTAAAAAAGCCAAAAATATAAATGCTCCATTAAAAAAGTATAGTGGTTTTTCGAAACAAAAGAAAGCTAAATCTAAAAACAGAAGCCTTGCCAGATATTCGGGAGCAGTAAAAGTAAGGAAGGGAAAGAAACAAGCGCTTAATAACTTTAAGAAAGGTTATGTAAAAATTGGGAAAAGCAATACAAAAAGGACAACCAGAAGTATTAAAAGATATGCTGGTAGTATTAAGGTTTCCAAAAAAAGAAGCTCTTCACGAAAAATTGGTTCATTTAGAGGGGAAATTGCTGTAAAAAGAAGACGTCAGGCAGACAGGCGAAAAGCTCGATATACAGGAGGACCAACCAATGCCATTGAGAAGGCAAAATACAGAAATGCCATTTTGAAAAATACCCGACAAAAAGGGAGATTAAATAAAAAACCAGGTAAGAAAAGAAAGAAAATTGAAAAGCTTAAATATGATAGTAGGGAAAGTAAAATCTGGAATAATTAAATTTTTCTCGAGATTGTTCCTGATTGGTCTCCAAAAACTATTGAAAGGATACACTGAGTTTAATAAACACGCTCTATATTAAAATCCCTTGAAAATAAAAAAACCCCACAAAATGTGAGGTCTTTTACCACGTTTAGAAAATTATCTTCTTAAGCATGTCGCTTTACAGCTCATACAATTTATAATGTTTCCAATTTCCGTACCATCATCGGAATAAGTTAATAAAACTTTGGGATTCCTTTTTTTGAAAAAGTGGAAAAATCCATCATTAAAAATTCCAGCAAGAATATAAAAACCCGCCTATTTTCAACAATAGCACTAGGTTTTCCCTGAAATTAGTGAAATTGTTTTAACCTATCAAGTGGTTATGGATTTTGAGCAATTGTGGAAGGATTAATTTTTCCCCATCATTATCAATTACAAAATCTGCCAACATCTGTCTTTCCTTTTCTGGGAATTGTTTTGCTATAATAGACTCAATTTCTTCTTTCGATCTAAAAGAATCTCGTTTCCGAACTCTCTGAATTCTGGTATCCTCAGAAGCAAATACAGTAATTATTTTATCCAAAGACTTATAAGAACCTGTCTCAAATAATAAAGCAGCCTCTTTTAATATATAAGGACTGTATTGATGAGCATTAACCCAATTTTGAAAATCATTCCCTACTGCAGGATGAACCAGGCTATTTAGTTGTGTAAGCTTTTCTGAATTATTAAAAACTGCAGCTGCAAGATAATCTCTGTTTATCTTGTGAGGGGTAAGATATGATTTTTCTCCAAAGGCGTATATTATTTTCTTTTTTAGATCATCGTTATAAGCCATCAGGTACTTTGCCCTTTCATCTGCATAATAAATAGGCGTTCCCAAAGTAGAAAATACTTTGCAAACAAGGCTTTTTCCAGAGCCAATACCTCCTGTGATTCCAATTAATTGAGTTTTATTCTTCAATGTTCACTTTAAATTCAGCAGGTTCCAGTTCAACTCCTGAGAAGTAGTTAGGGGTTATTATAGTTGGGCAAATCGAGGAATCCATTCTGTTTACTTGGTGGTAATCAAGTATTACATTTAGGGAATCTTGAGGCATAAATTGCTCATCTGCAGCAATTAAATAATTGACTACAGCTGTTCCTGGTTGGATCGAAACTACAGAATCTTCAGGGAAATTGATCAGCTCCAAACTAACATTAATTTTTCTCCTTTCAAATTCAGTCACGAAAAATTTAACTTTTACTTCTTCCAAATCAGCATTAATCAATTTACTTTCAATTTCGATAGGTAGATCTTTATCAAAATCCTCATCAATTGTCTGTTCATCCAGTTTAATAGTAAATGTATCATTGAAATTACGCACAAAAGATGAAGCACCAACAAGGTTAAACCTTTTAGGCTCAACATAAATTGGGGAAGTAATTCTAAATCTATCTGCCAGGGAAATTTGAGTGGTATCGATTTCAATATAGATGAATTTGCTGGATAGCGTATCAAATTTAAAAAAAAGAGAATCATCCTGTATAAAATTGACTTGTATTTCCTTTAGACGGTCTGTTATCTCTGGTAGCAAGCTCCTGGTAGCTACAAAATTGGAATTAACGGGGTTATCAATCTTAATGACTAAAGGAGCATTATTGATTTCGAAACTTTTTTTAAATAGATTCCACCCATTACCAGTAACATTTATTTGAATATCAGAAGGAGGCTCCCGAATAGTGATAATTTGTTCTTCGCTATAAATGAATTTTACAGGAAAACTAAAGTTGGAGGTTTGTTCTGCATTAAGGGCATTGAAAACCCAAAAAATAAAAGCGGTTGTAAAACAAATAATAATAATCTTCCAGTCCCAGCCTTTCAAATCGGTAAATACTCTTTTAAGGACTAAGGTTATTTCCTCAAGTTTTAGCGTTTCCGAAATATCTTTTATTTTCTGATTCAAAATTTAGCAGACAAAATAATTTTTAATTTGAAATGAATAGTAAAAAAAGAAACTGAAAATTAAATATCAGTTTCTTCTCTAAGCCTATTTACCTTTTGGAGCCGTAACATTTGAATGCTCAAAAGAAAGGAAGTTTTTATCAAGTTTTAGCTTTACTCCTCTGTCCACTTCCACAAATACCATGTTTCCTTCAACTGAAGCTACCTTTCCATGTATACCACCCATGGTGACTACCTGATCACCTTTTTTTATTGATTCTGCAAACTCTTTTTGTTTCTTTTGTTTCTGTTGCTGTGGTCGGATCATGAAGAAATAAAAGATCAAAACCATTCCACCAATAAAAACAAATTGCATCCATTGCTGCCCATCAGCACCACCTGCCTGCAAAAATATACTGATTAACTCCATTAACTTTTTTAGTTATTTAATAAATAAAAGGGTATTCGACAAAGGACTCAAAGTTATCATCTTATCAAAATGATAAAAATAAAAAATGCAATTTATTATTGTTCTTTAAAAGGCCCTTCTATTTCCTCATTAATCACACATTTGATATTGATTACTGTTTGTCCTCCTTCAATATTAGCATGGATAGTCACCGGTTTATTTATTACCCCAGACTTACCAGCACTATTGAATTGCACTAATATCTCTCCTGTTTTTCCAGGTGCTATTGGATCTTTGGTATATTTTGGTGTGGTGCAACCACAAGTAGTTTGAATATTGGAAATAATCAATGGTGCTTCTCCGGTATTTTCAAATTTAAAGGCGTGTTTTACTACATCTCCTTTATTAATTTTACCAAAATCAAACTCAGTTTCTTCAAATTTAAAAGCAGATGTTCCAACAGGTGCCTCAGCTTTTTCAGAACTTACAGGAACCACTTCACTTTTTGAAGGTTCTCCTGAAGCTTTCTCTGAAGATTTTTGATTATTACAACTTAATAACCCGAATACAAATATTTGGGCAATGATTAATGAAATAAGCTTACTTTTCATTGTTTTGAACTTTTTATATTATAAATAAAAATCTAATTATTGCGAAATAAAGGTTTGAATCCTAAAGCGGAATAATCATTTATCCAACTATTTAGAAAATGAAATTTTTCCAGTTTGCACCAAAGGAAAAAAAGATTAAAAAAAGAAAATACTAATTCGTTTCCGCTTTAGGAGCAATTTTACTTTTCAATGCTTCTACCTCATTTTTCAATTTTTCTGCCTCTTTAATAGCATCCAAAATCACCTTTTCTCCTTCCGTTTTTGCTTCACTTACTGTAAAGTCTTTTCCTTCGATCAAGTCATCAAGTATTTTTTGCAGTTTTTCAGCATACTTGTCCAGCTGAAAATTCAATTTGTCTCTTGTATTTTCACCTTTATCTGGTGCATATAATATGCCCAATATCCCTCCCACTAAAGCTCCAGTTAAAAATACGAAGAATCCACTTCCGTTTCCTTTTGCCATAATTTTTTATCTTTTTTAGTTTATCTAAATTAAGTTTCATTTTATAAATACCTACGAACTATTATAGTTACTTTCTTATTTATTGTCAATCAAACCTCTACCCGATTTCCTGATTTTGCCAAGTTCCTGTAACTTTTTGGAAATCTCATCAAGCATTCCATTAATATATATTGCACTTTTTGGTGTACTGTAATTTTTAGCCACTTCAATATATTCATTAATAGAAACTTTCACAGGAATATTTGGGAAATTAATCATTTCACAAATTGCCAATTTAATCAGAATTTTATCTACTGCAGCAATCCGGTCAACTGACCATTTTTTAGATTTTTCCTCAATATATTCTTCATATTCAATTTCTCCTGCCACATAAAATTCGTAAAGTTGTTGGAAAAACACTTTATCCTCTTCCCAATTTTTTGAAAGTAAATATAATGGAGCATCTTCAAAATCTTCTTCATCCAATTCCCGAATGGTATTAATTACCATGCTCCTCAAAATCGATTTATTCTCAGACCAATTCAGATCATCTTCCTCAAAATGAGAAATCACTACTTCATTTTTAAATAAAAAATCCCGGACAACTAATCTGAACTGAGCTCTTTCGCTCTCAAAATCCTCAAATTTAGTTTCTGATTTAGGATAAAGTCCCTCTTCCTTTTTTAATAATTTTAACCAACTTCTCACCTGAGCAGTTTCCCATCTGACACTTTTCTCTTCAATTATTCTAGAAAGTTGATAATTTGATTTTAAACATTTTAAAACCCTACCAAAAGCTAAACTAAAACTCTCATCCTCCTCCCCAAACTTAATTAGGATATCTATCACCTCCAGATAAGTTTTATAAATCCCTTCCGCTTCAGCCAGCATTTTTCTCTTATTCCTTAAATAATCTTCTTTTCTTTTCTCTTTATACCTGTAAACAGCACTTTCAATGATTTTATAAGATTTATTTTCCTCTTCAACTACATCTGAAATAGTAGTATTCTCATTAATAATTTTCTTAAAAGCATCAATAGAAAATAATTCCTTTTCTTTAATATTCTCTGCTTCAACCTTCCCTTTTATATTAAGCTCATCCTTGAAATCACTCTTTATTTTATCGATGGATAAATTAAAATCAGACTCTTCATTTTGTTTAAAGGCATAAATACTTTGCATTGCCTTAATTCTCAAAATCCTCCTATTAATCATTGTCTTGTTTTTTTTCCAAGTGCAAAGTTAATTAATTGATTATTAACCCACATAAGTAAGTACCAGTACTTTTATAATTGAGCATTATTTTTCTCACAAGCAGGAAATTGAAAGCAATTATTTTCCAGGAAACCCGTGTGAAGGCTCCTTTTAAAATAATTCAGAGGAGTAAATTATTTGGAATAATAAGGCAGGAAATAAACAAGAAAAGTCATGCTAGTTGATACAAACATTCCCTTCACCAGGAATATCAATACAAAGCTCTACTGTAAGATTGGCATGATTGACCTTTACCTCTACCGGGATTTGCACACAATTTCCTCCGTTACACTGTTCTGCTTCAGCAGAAATTGTAAAATCAGGCACGCCATTAATCATTTTTTGGGAAATGTAATATGTAGTAGGCAAAGTAGTTCCGTCATAATTAATGGCAGCAATCGCCTGCCCGGAAAAATTGAAATCTCCATTTCCCAAAATAATTCCCTGCAATTCCATACTTGGGATGTATTTAAAAACAGTTTCATAAATTCCGGAAAAGGATATTTTTTCTGCATCAATAGTAAGAATGGCATCCGTATAAAATATATCAGAGAAATCCTCAAGCGTGAGTTGAGCATTACCCACAATATTATAAAGCATAGTGTTTATGTTATTCCCATAAACGCCATATACGAATGCCTGTCCTTGTTCCTGAAGTGACAAATAATCAAATGCAGGATGTCCTGGAAGAGCTTCTTTATAAAAATCGGTTGTATCGTTTTGAGTACCCAGAAAGTAATAAGTTTCAATATTATCATTTATTTCCCAATAGGAAGTGGAATTTGTAAGGCTTATAGCTTCTACTGATCTAATTAAAGTATCCTGACTTTGGAAAAAATCATGTTCGGTAAGCAATGTATCAATTAATTTATAACTTATAAATAAATTTCCATTTGTACCTTGCTCCAGGTTTTCAGTTAAACCATCAAAAAACAATAAAGGATCATCATTTATGCCTGGTGCTGCATTAATAATATTGTCACCATTACTAATAACCGAGATATTATTAACTACAAATGGTAATTCTCCTCTTGTAAAAATATGACCTTTAAATATTTCAATGGGGAGATCGGGAATGCCCTGTTCCGGGATAAATTCAATTTGCCCGGTATAGGAAATACCAATCCAACTATTCTCAATAATGGTTTTTCTTAAACTTAGATTTCCATTGTACAATACAAAGGGGTCTGTAGGATCGAGAAAGAATTCTGAAAATTCAAATATTCCTTCTTCAGTTTTTAGAAGGGCAATATCATTATCCACCTCTCCATAAATATAGCAGACATCTTCTTCGAGTGGAAGTTCTTCCTCATTCAAAATATTTCCCTTATTCATCTGGTAGTTGGCTCCAAAATCCTTTTCCATTACTCCATTTTCAAAAATCCCAATATCTGGAAATCTTGCCAAACCATATCCGGACAGCGTTAATAAACTTCCTTCATCGTTGGCTGTGGCAAAAAATTCACCATTGGTGAAATAAAGGGGATCACCACCCAAATCGAAGTAAATGCTTCCTTTAATTCTAAAGCCTCCTTCTGCTTCCTCTATTCTATCTCCACTTACCAGATAGGATATTCCACAAGCTCCGGCATCTCCAGGTTTCAAACTAACTGTACTATCAGCAAGGGCTTCTCTTTCGAAAAAATTAAAGGGTTCAAAATCTCCAAGATCACAACCTGGTAGAAAAGAAATTGCTGCCATTATCCCTAAAATAAAAATTTTGAAAGGCCACTTTTTGATCAAATAGGGAATATTATTTTTTTTCATTTTAGTGTGCTGGTTAAAAAATTCGTCAGGTTAAAAGTACTTTATTTATAAGTAGGGCATTTCCATTGAAAGCCACTAAGAAAAAATCGGTAGCTCAGCATCACATTCACCTGAGCCGAACCAGTATAAACATCTTGTTTTTCAAAAGTTCCTCCTTCATATTTTCCTTTAGCAAAAAAATAGGAGAATTGAGTAATGAGTGAAAAATTCAGCCACTCTACCGAAGCTCCAACTCCAGTCAGAAACCCAAGTCCACTATTTTCTTCAATAGCATTTTCGAAATTTGGGAAATCACCATAGTTGATATTAGACAAATTTGCCTGCCAATAAGTTGCCCCACCAATTCCATAAAGGTTAAACCAAACTGGCCAGAAATACCATAATCTGGTTGGAGTATATTTAGCGCTCGCAAAGAAATAAGTAGGCTCCAGTAAATATCCATCTTGAATAAATCCAGCATTGGTATTTACCCCACCCTGAAAACTTAAAGGTTTTTGTAGATCACCATATTCTACAAATAAATGAAATGCCTTTTGTCGGTTTTCCATTTTTGTTTCATGGGATTCCTGCCAAACTGCCGGGCCCCCTCCTATTTCAATATACCTGAAATCATATTTCCGTTTTGGCTTCTTTTTTCTTTTTAAATCAAATGCTTTTGTGTTTTTATAAACCAAGCTGGGATTTTCAGGTGCCACCAATTCATTAACAACATCCCTTTCCAAAAAAGAATATTCTAAATTGAAGTGGTGCGAAAAATTAAATCTTGGATTACTATTTTCCGGTAAGTCTGTAAAACTTTCAATATTGTTCCATGCAGTAAGCTTCTGGAAGCTACTCAAAAAAATAATGACAGTAAAAATTGTTCTAATCTTAAAAAATATCATTCTTATTCTTTTGAAGATCAATCGCAAACATTGTGCTGATAAATCCTTCTTCTTATAATCGTGAAATGAAAAATCATTGAATTGCTTCCCTAGTATTTTGAATATTTTTATCACTATACCTCCCCCATATTAATTCAAAAACTGAATCACAATTGAATTTTTTTCTCAAAGACCATGGCTTGACCAACTTTTCTTCAAAATAAAAAAGCTTAGAATAGGGATATATTTTTAGAAGAGAGGCTTTTTTGTTCATTGTTTGGTACTATCCACATCAAAATTTCAATTTTTAGGTAAAAAATAAATAATGGTTATTATTTTTACATCCCAATTCACAACACAATCAATAAATAGAAAAAAGTTCTTGTTCTTATTGCTAATTTTATAATGTAAGACAAGGTTTAGTAAAACTTAGTTGGGAAATTTAAATTTTCGCATTAATTCACTGATTTAGATATAAAAATTAATTTAATTATATGGCTGAAGTAATCAGAATGCCAAAGATGAGTGATACCATGACAGAGGGTGTCATAGCATCATGGCTAGTAAAAGTTGGGGATGAAGTACAATCAGGGGATGTTCTTGCAGAAGTAGAAACTGACAAGGCTACCATGGAATTGGAAAACTACACTGATGGAAAAATACTTTATATAGGAGTAGAGGAAAAAAGTGCTGTTCCAGTGGATGGAATTATTGCCATTATTGGTGAGGAAGGAGAAGATTATAAAGCATTATTAAATGAAGAGCCTTCTTCTAATGGCACTTCGCCTGAAGCTCCAGCTGAAGAGACTTCCGCTCCAAAAGCAGAAGCAGCTGCTACTCCTGCAATAGATACTTCTTCAATTCCTGCCGAGGTAATTACAATGCCTAAGATGAGTGATACTATGCAAGAGGGAACAATTGCCTCCTGGTTGGTAAAGGTTGGTGACAAGGTAGAATCTGGCGATATCATGGCTGAAGTAGAAACTGATAAAGCCACTATGGAGCTTGAGAACTATTCTGATGGAACAGTATTATACCTGGCCGTTGAAGCTGGTAATGCAGTTGAAGTTGATGGTATTATTGCTATTGTTGGGGAAGAAGGAGCTGATTACCAAACACTAATTGATGCTTTTAAAGCGAAAGGTTCAGGTAGTGGTTCTGAGGCAAAAGCTGAAGCTCCTGCCAAGAAAGAAGCAGGTTCTGAAAAAACTGCTACTGCAACAACACAGGTTCAAGAAAGCACCTCATCTACCACAGCTGATGGTGGAAGAATTAAGGCTTCGCCTTTAGCTAAAAAACTTGCTAAAGATCTTGGTTATGATATTTCCAAAATTTCCGGTTCTGGTGATCATGGAAGGATTGTGAAAAAGGATGTTGAAAACTATGAGCCAAGTGCTGCTCCGGTAGCTGCATCTACTGCTGGCGCTGCTGTTTCAGGCCCGGTTGGTGAAGAAAGCTATACTGAGGAAAAAGTTTCTCAAATGAGAAAAACTATTTCTAAGCGATTGGCAGAAAGCAAATTTACTGCTCCTCATTTCTACTTAACCATGGAAATTAACATGGATAAAGCAATTGAGGCCAGAAAAGGAATGAATGAAATTTCTCCAGTAAAAATTTCTTTCAATGATTTAGTTATTAAAGCTGTAGCAACTTCTATTCGTCAGCATCCAAAAATTAACTCTTCATGGTTGGGTGATAAAATCAGGTACAACAACCATATCCATATTGGAGTGGCTGTAGCTGTAGATGAAGGGCTATTAGTACCGGTTGTAAGATTTGCTGATGCGAAATCATTATCTCAGATTTCTGCCGAAGTAAAAGACCTTGGAGGAAAAGCGAAAGAGAAAAAACTTCAACCATCTGACTGGGAAGGAAATACATTTACCATTTCCAACCTTGGAATGTTCGGTATCGAAGAATTTACAGCTATCGTAAATCCGCCAGATGCGTGTATTTTGGCAATTGGAGGTATTAAGCAAACACCAGTTGTAAAAGACGGTGAAATTAAGATTGGTAATGTAATGAAGGTAACCTTATCGTGCGATCACAGAGTAGTGGATGGTGCCATTGGTTCTGGATTCTTACTAACCCTTAAACAGTTACTTGAAGATCCGGTAAGAATCTTAGTTTAAAAATAAATGATTAACTAAGAGCCATTCTTACCGGAATGGCTCTTTTTTTATACCTAAGTATCAGTACTTAAAATATTACCAAAAGTCACTTACATTAATTTAAATTTTAGAAGCAAATGAAAGTTGCAATCGTAGGAGCCACAGGTTTAGTTGGTGGCCAGATGTTGAAAGTTTTGAAAGAAAGAAACTTTCCTTACACAGAGTTATTAATGGTCGCTTCCAGCAGATCTGTTGGAAAAGAAATTGAATTTGATGGGAAGACCTATAAGGTCATCAGTATGGAAGATGCTATCGCTGCCAAACCTCAAATTGCAATTTTCTCAGCTGGTGGAGGAACCTCTTTAGAATATGCTCCAAAGTTTGCACAAGCTGGTATTACTGTAGTTGATAACTCTTCAGCATGGAGAATGGACCCTTCCAAAAAATTAATAGTACCTGAAATAAATGCAAGCACATTAACCAAAGAAGATAAGATTATTGCCAACCCAAATTGTTCTACTATCCAAATGGTATTGGCAATTGCTCCCCTACACGATAAATATAAAATCAAAAGAGTGGTAGTTTCCACTTATCAGTCGGTAACTGGAACTGGAAAAGCTGCTGTTGACCAGATGATGGCAGAAAGAGCCGGGAAAACTTTAACAAAAGAGGAAATGGCTTATCCTTACCGAATTGATATGAATGTATTGCCTCATATTGATGTATTCCAGGAAAATGGTTACACCAAAGAGGAAATGAAAATGGTGAAAGAAACGGTAAAGATTCTTGAAGATGAAAGCGTGAAAGTTACTGCAACTGCAGTAAGAATCCCAACAATGGGTGGTCATTCTGAGGCAGTTAATATTGAGTTTGAAAATGAGTTTGACTTGGCAGAAGTAAGATCAATTTTGGAAAATACAGAGGGAATTGTAGTGGAAGATGATGTTCAAAACCTTGTTTATCCAATGCCTATAAATGCACATAATAAAAATGAGACATTTGTAGGAAGAATAAGAAGAGATGAGACTCAGGAAAAAACTTTAAACATGTGGATTGTTTCAGATAACCTGAGAAAAGGGGCTGCTACAAATGCTGTACAAATAGGAGAATACCTTGTGAAACACGATTTGGTTTAATTCTAATCTTATAAATAAGTTTCAAAGGATATAATTCTGTTACTTAAATGCGCATTCTGAATTGGATGCGCATCTTTTATTTCCTCAAATATCTTTCAACAACCTGTTAGAAGGATGGTTGAGTACTGATTTTTCAACCTCCTCAAGAACATTAGAAAAAGGCTGGAACTTTTCCCCATTTAAATGGCTCCCTGACTTTTTTCCATTCCTTTCAAGCGACCGAAGGGCAAAACCTAAATCTATTTTACTTATATCCAAAGCAGGCTGATAATATTTAGTTTTCTTATCAGAAATTCTTACATCTGAAATTAATTTTGATTTCATTAAAACTTTAAGGGTGTTTTCCATCACTTTAAATGGCAAATCTAATCCTTTTGACAAATCGAAAATCGTTGGAGGTTTTTCCCCTGCCGCAAATTTTTTAATAATAAATTGGCAGACTACTAAAGCAATTAATTTTTCAGTATAGGGATTTACATCTTTCAACTTAGTGTGTGGAACAAACTTCTTGTAATGCTGAGCACAGCAAGAAAATTGAGCACCAAAAAGAACAATCAGCCAACTTAGTTGTAACCAGGCAAGAAAAAGAGGTAAAGCGGCAAAACTACCATAGATGGCATTAGCCTTTGCTACACCAAACTGAAAATTGATATAAAACCATTGAGTTGCCTGATAAGCAGTTCCAGCTATGATTCCTGCTGTAATTCCATGTTGTATTTTTACATTAATATTGGGAATTACAATGTATAAGAGCGAAAGTAAAAGCCAAATGATAGAATAGGGCAAAAGTTCTAATAAAAAGAAAATAACTGGTCCAAAAAAACCTAATAATTCAAATCTTTGAGTTAAAATCTCTATCTGGGAAGATATAAAAACAGTAACACTACTAGCCAATACAAATAATACAGGGGAAATTATCATAAAAGTCATATAGTCAGTAAACTTCCTGATCAATGTTCTTCCCTTTTGAATATCCCAGATGGCATTAAAAGAATCTTCTATATTATTAAAAAGTTTAAGTACACTATAAAGGAGTAGAAGTAATCCTAGCCCAGCTATTACTCCACCACTAGTGTTATTGAGTAAATTATGGGCAAAATCAAAAGCCTGATTAAATACGGAGGCCTGATTGCCAAATTCTTCTTTCATTTCTCTTTCCAATGCACCTTCTAAGCCAAATCCTTTTGCTATTCCAAATGCCATTGCAATTATTGGTACTATAGATAACAAAGAATAAAAAGTAAGTGCAGAAGCTCTTAACACACACTTGTTCTTTGTGAATCCTTTTCCTGAAAGCAGAAGAATTCTTAGTTGTATAAGCAAAAACTTTTTTGTTTTTGGGAGTGTCTTTTCCTCAATTTCCCAAATCCCGCTTTCAAAAAAATATTGTATTTGGTTTATTTTAGATTGAATTATTTCCATGGTTTTTATTTAGTAACCAAATTAATTTCCCTTCTAGTTTAACTATGAATATTAAATAATCAGCGATTGTCCCTCCTTATACTTTCTATCCCCTAAGTTATTGCACTTATTAAATAATTAGTTAGATAAAAACAGGTCATTTTACCTATTTTTTTTCTCCCGTTAAATAAAAAACAATAAACACGTTTATAATATCTGAATTCAAATGAGACAATTTTGCCTGTTTTTTTTAATCTGAAAGTAACACTTTTTAATAATACAATATAAAAACAAAGGCATTTTAAAAGTAAAAAATATAATCTCAATACATCTGGAATTCTAATAGATATTTAAAAAGACAATTAAGCATTTCCAGAAATTTTATTTTCATCATATGAATCGATTGTTAATTACCTTAAGTATTTGTGTTTTTACCATTTTTCAGAGTAATAATCTTTTCGCTCAGGATATTGAAAAATTGCTTAAAAAAGGCAAAAAAGAATTGGAAAATGAAAGGGATATTGAGGCATATAATTATTTCCTTGATGTACTTTATCAGGACCCGGAAAATTCAGAGGCAAAATACTATGCTGGAATTTGTCATCTAATATTCCATTCTCCCAAAAAAGCTTTAGAATATTTTGAAGAAATTCAAACCAGTGAAGTAGCTAAGAGCCATCCTGCTTTTAATTACTATTTAGCGAAGGCAAATCACATGAATGGTAATTTCGATAAAGCTGAAGAATTGCTAAAAGGTCTGGATGGACTAAATAGTCCGGGGATTGATGTGCAAAACCTGAAAGAACAAATTACAAGTGCAAAAGATTATTTGACAAAAGAAGAACCATTTATAGTGAAAAACCTGGGTTCAACTATCAACACCAGACATCACGAATATAGCACAATTGCATTTTCCGACCATAAAACAATTTTATACACTTCCAGAAATGATTTCAGACTTAGGGATAGCTTAAGGAATAATCCCATGGATTTTGAGAATATTTATATCGTTTCTTTAGATGATCACTTTAACTGGTCTACACCTGAACCTCTTACCAATGTATCACAAAATGGAAATGATGCTACAGTACAAATTATTAGTGATGATACCCAGATAGTCACTTATTATAATGGGGATCTTTATATTTCTGAAATTCATGATGGAATGTGGGAAGCTGGCCAAAAATTGAAGGGAATCAATACTCCGGCAAATGAATCTCATTGTTTCTTTACCAATGATGGAAATACTATTTATTTTTCTTCAAATTTTGAAAGTTATGATGGCAACCTGGACTTATATGTTGCTCATTATGATGAAGAAGAAAAAGAATGGTCGGAACCAGTACCTCTAATAGGTTTGAATACTCCTTATGATGAAGATGCTCCATATATAGCAGAAGATGGCACATTTTATTTTGCTTCAAAAGGACATGGTTCCATGGGTGGATTTGATATTTTTAAAACTTCTTTGGATGAAGAAAACGAACAATGGGAAAAACCAGTCAATATGGGAAGCCCAATAAATTCCCTTTTTGATGATTTATACTTTATCACTTTTGGTAAAATGGCCTATTTCTCTTCTTCTAGAACTGGAGGTTTTGGAGGACAGGATTTATATCAAGCGTTATTATTTAATAATGTAGAAGTAGCAGGCCAGGCCATTGATAAAGAAACTAATCAGCCCTTGGTCAATCAAGAAATCACCATCGAATTAGATAATAAGCAAACCATTACAACCACTACCGATAAGGATGGAAAGTATACAGTTTCTATTCCCGTAAATGAAGACACAAAATCTACTATAAAAGGTGAAGGAGAGGATAAATACCTTGAACTTAATTTAGGCAAAATTGATAATGAACTAATTGGTTATAAAGTTGCCCTGGCGGATTTCTCCATTGAAAAAACCAAAGGAGAGTTTATAAAAGCTCCTCCTTTCGCTGTAGTTGATCCGGTTAAAATCAAGCCTAAGAATAATGGAGAGGAAAAAGAATTTGAACTTCCCTCAAATAAAACCCAGATGAATGAAGAACCTGAAATGTTAGCCTCAAATGATTCAAAAAATTCAGCCATTGGAAAGAAAATCAGTAAAAATGTAGCTTCAATGGAATTAGGCAAACCTGTGAGATTATTTATGTATTTTGATTTAAATGCGTCAGTCATTAAAGAAGTTTTCTATTCTCAACTGGACGAGATATCTAATTTCCTCCAGGAAAATAATGAATTAATCATTGAAGTTGGTGGTCATACAGATAATTTAGGAAGCTATGAAACCAATATGCAATTATCAGATCACAGGGCAAAAGCTATTGCACTTTATATAATTGAAAGTGGAATAGAAAAAGAAAGGGTGGTTGCAAAAGGATATGGAGAAACTGTACCCATAGCTTCAAACGATGATGAAGAAGATGGCAGAGAATTAAATAGAAGAGTCGAATTAAAACTTTTAAATGCTAAAGGAAACTATTCAGTAACTAATTAATCGTTAGTTTCTTTTTTTGCTTTTTGAATTCTCTTTCCGATATTTTTTTACATCACTTTACAATTCATAAGCACCTGAAAGAGAGTAAAAAACGGATAAAAAAAATAGTATCCGTTTTTATTTTTTAATTTCCCTGTGCGAAATTTCACATTAATCCGTTCAATCTTTTAGAAGGGTGTGTATAAATTTAAACAAACTCTAATTCGATTTTATTTTTTTATCTGTTTACTCAGAATTTTATTTTTTTTACTATATGTGCGGAATTGCTGGCTTCCTTTCCATGGACTATTCCATGGAGAATCTCCAATCATTTACTTCTACACTTAAACATCGAGGTCCTGATGCTGAAGGTCTTTATTTTGATGAAAAAGATGGGATTGGTCTTGGTCACCAAAGATTAAGTATTCTCGATTTATCAGATGGAGCAAATCAGCCTTTCGAATCTAACTGTGGCAGATATTTAATTGTTTATAATGGTGAGGTTTACAATTTTCAGGAATTGAAAAATCAGGTTTTGGCATTTAAAAATCAGAAAAAACCTCTTCAAACCACTGAATCCCAAAGTTTAGAAGAAACAGAAGAAATTGCCGTAGGAGGTGAGCTTGAATTTAAAACCACCTGCGATACGGAGGTCATTGTAGAATCTTTTGCACTTTGGGGACCCAATATGGTCAGCCGCTTGAATGGAATGTTTGCCATCTCCATTTATGATAAAGAAGAAAAAAAGCTCTACCTCTTTCGGGACAGATTAGGCATTAAGCCACTCTATTATTATCAGGAAGAAAAAAGTTTTGTTTTCTCTTCCGAATTGAAAAGTTTCAAAAAATTATTACCCAAAACATCCCTAGGTCTAAATAAACAAGCCATTGGCGATTTCTTACATTTAGGTTTTATACCCGGAAATCATTCCATTTATGAAAAAATAAAAAAATTCCCGGCCGGACATTTCGCTATAATTGAATCTGGTGATATGAAACTATTATCATTTTGGGAGCCAGATACAAAAATTACCAACAAGGTATTTAGCGATGACGAAAAAGCTAAAAAGAATTTAAAAAGTATTTTAGAAAGTGCAGTTGAAAAAAGGATGGTTAGTGATGTTCCTCTTGGCACTTTTTTGAGTGGGGGAATTGATTCCAGCACAGTAACTGCCATAGCTCAAAACCTTTCTTCTCAACCTGTAAAGACTTTTTCTATAGGTTTCAAGGAAGCTAAATTTAATGAAAGTCAATATGCCAGGGAAGTAGCAAAGAAACTAAAGACTGAACATCATGAATTCATTTTATCAGAAGATGAGGCAATTGGTCAGGTAGAAAACCTACTCAATATTTATGATCAACCCTTTGCTGATTCTTCAGCAATTCCCACTTTACTGGTTTCTGAAATGGCAAAAAAGCATGTAACAGTCGCGCTTTCAGGTGATGGTGGGGATGAACTTTTTATGGGTTATGGCATGTACAATTGGGCAAAGCGTTTAGATAATCCAATGCTCCAAAGCTTCAGACCACTAATTTATACCTACCTAAAATATTCAGGAAGTCAGCGAAATAAGAGAGCTGCTTCTCTTTTCGATTTTGATTCCAATACAGACCTGAAAAGTCATATATTCTCACAGGAGCAATATTTATTTAGTCAGAAAGAACTTAATAATAATCTTCTTACAGATAAGTATAAAGAGGTAGAGCGGTTTAAAGCTGAATTTGAAATCAATGGGAGAGAAATAGATATTCAGGAAGAACAAGCCTTTTATGACCTAAAAAACTACTTAAAAGACGATCTTTTAGTAAAAGTTGATATGGCTTCTATGCATCATTCATTGGAAGTTAGAGTTCCTCTTTTAGACCATAGAATTGTAGAATTTGCACTTAACCTGGATAGCCAGCTTAAGATTAAAAAAGGTAGCGCAAAATACTTATTAAAAGAAGTATTGTATGATTATCTTCCAAAGTCATTGTTTGACCGACCCAAGTGGGGATTTTCCATTCCTATGGGAAACTGGCTAAAAAAGCAGTTATTTTATCTCATTGAAAAATACCTGGATAAAAACGTTATTGTCCAATATAAAATAGTGAAACTTGAAGCTGTAGAAAAGTTAAAGAAAGATTTTTTAAATGGAGCTGATTTTTTATATAATAGAATCTGGGCATTAATCATTTTACACAAATGGTTAATGGAAAATGATGAAGATTAAGCACCCGTGCTATTATTTCCGAGAAATAGTAATCTCTCTATCAGTTTTTTATGGCAAAATAATACACGGTTAGTTTTGAATTACTACTTAAGTACCTGAACTCATGCACTTTTAGAAGAAATTCATCCTATTACTTTTATTCAACTTTTTAACCAGACACAGGAATCTATTTTTATATGACTAACAAAATTCCCACATTATTCCTTTCTTATGATGGAATGACTGATCCTTTAGGTCAATCTCAGGTATTACCATATCTGGCAGGGCTTTCTGAAAATGGCTATGATATAACATTGTTAAGTTTCGAAAAACAGGAGAATGAGGGAAAAGTAAATCATATTAAATCTATGATTTCCACTTACGGAATTAACTGGATTCCTTTTACTTATACTAAGCAACCCCCAGTATTTTCCACTTTATTCGATATTTGGCAACTTAAAAAGAAAGTCAAAAAACTTCATCGGGAAAAATCCTTTAAGATTGTCCATTGCCGTAGTTATATCACTGCTCTTATTGGTTTGTGGTTGAAAAAAAACTATAGTATAAAGTTCATTTTTGATATGAGAGGTTTTTTCCCTGATGAAAGAGTGGATGGAGGTATTTGGAACCTTGGAAACCCAGTCTTTAAGCGGATATATAATTTCTTTAAAAAGAAGGAAATAGAATATTTTTCGGAAGCAGATTATAGCATTTCACTTACACATTCTGGGGAAAAAATTATTCATTCATGGAATGAGGTTAATAACCAGCCTATTCCCATAAAAGTGATTCCATGTTGTGTGGATACCAATCATTTTCGGCAAGAAAACATTTGTATTAGTAAAAGAAAAAAACTACAAGAAGAACTTCGAATATCAGATAACTCCTTTGTATTGAGTTATTTGGGATCTATCGGAACCTGGTACATGTTGCCAGAAATGATGGCTTTTTTCAAAAGATTATTACTAAAGAAAAAAGATGCGGTTTTTCTTTTTATCACAGCTGAATCTCCTGAAAAAATTTATGTAGAAGCTCAAAAGTTGGGAGTTCCTAAAGAGCATATCAAAATTAAAAAAGCAGAAAGAGAAGGAGTTCCTTTATTACTTTCTTTATCGAGCCTATCCATATTTTTTATCAAACCTGTATTTTCAAAAAAGGCTTCTTCTCCTACCAAACAAGGGGAAATCATGAATATGGGCATTCCTCTGATTTGTAATAGTGGCGTTGGGGATACTGATTATGTGGTGGAAAAGTACAAATCTGGTTATTTGGTTGATGAATTTTCAGATGATTGTTATGATCATGCAGTGGAAAAATTAGATCAAATTCTTAACCTTGATAAAAGTAGAATTATTGAAGGAGCGGAAGAGTTTTATTCCCTTTCCAAAGGAGTTGAAAACTACTCCCATATTTACCGAGAAGTTCTTTTATGAAAATATTAATACTAGCTCCATACCCAAAAGGCATAGCGCCTTCTCAAAGATTTCGATTCGAGCAATACCTGGACGCGCTTGATACAAACAATATCGAGTACGATTATATTCCATTTATTAACTTGAAAACCTGGAAAATTTTGCACAAACCAGGAATGTTTCTCAGTAAGGCATTGGGAATGATAAGGGCTTTTATAAAGCGCTTTTGGTTAATGTTTTTTCTGGAAAAATATGATTTCATTTTTATACACAGGGAAGCCAGCCATGTTGGTCCACCAATTTTTGAGTTTATCATTTCTCAAATTTTAGGCAAAAAAATCATTTATGATTTTGACGATGCCATTTGGCTGCCAAATTACTCTGTTCATAATAAGGTATTTAATAAGCTCAAATGGTATAGTAAAGTAAAAACTATATTATCTTGGAGTTATAAAGCTAGTGCCGGAAATGATTATCTTAAAAATTTCGCATTGCAATACTGCACAGATGTCGTGGTAAATCCCACTACAATTGATACAGATTATCATCATAATGGAATAAAAGATCAGGAATCTGAAAAAACAATCATTGGCTGGACAGGCACCCTGACTACAATTAAATACCTGGAGGACTTGCTCCCAGTCATTTCCAAATTGGAACAGGAATACGATTTTGAGTTTAAGATAATTTGCAATGAAAACCCCAATTTCCAACTTAAATCATTTGTTTTTAAAAAATGGGAAAAAGAGACTGAAATTGATGATTTACTTACCTTTAATGTTGGTCTGATGCCGCTTAAAGATGATATTTGGGCACAGGGGAAATGTGGTTTTAAAGCGCTACAATACATGGCTTTGGGTATTCCAGCTTTAGTTTCTCCCGTGGGAGTGAACTCAAAAATTGTAGACCAGAGTGTCAATGGTTTTATCTGCAAAGAAGAAGAAGACTGGTATAATTATCTTGAAAAATTAATATTAGATTCTCCTTTAAGAAAAGAGCTTGGTAATATGGCGAGAAAAAAAATCAAACAGGAATTTTCTGTTATTTCAAACACTAAAAAATTTTTATCACTTTTCAAATAATCAAAAACTTTCTTATATTACATAACTAATTGGTAAATAGGCCTATTTACTTAAAACGCTAATTCCCAAAATAGGAAAAAGCTCAAATTTATTTATTAGCTTAGCAAAAATATTTTTTGAAAATTTTGGACCAATCACATGCCAAACCAAGATTCTTCACCCCAGCAAAGCGGATCATCATACAAAATTTTATTAATTTTTGTATTGGCCTTCCAATCATTATTAGCCACAGGGTGGCTGGTCTATGATAACTTTAATGTATATCTGGAAAAACCAGATGAAATTAACCTCATGTCCTTAATTGCATCAGGGCTTGGGGCATTAATTGTTATTATTGTAGGAATATTCCTATTTAGCAGCGAGAATAAATCCTCAAAAGAATTTGATCAATCCAATAAAAAGTTAAAAGAAAAAGAATCATCTGTACAGGAACGAGAAGACCAAATCGCATTTCTAAACAAAGGGCTTGCATTCGATTATTCAAAATTTGATCTAAAATCTTTCTTCGAGATTATTACCAAAGAGGCCACTAAAAATCTGAAAGTGGAGAAAGCAGGCATTTGGCTTTTCAATAGTTTAGGCAGTGAACTTATCTGTCGGGATGTTTATGATAAAGAAAATGACCAGCATTCCTTCGGTGATTCTATCTCAACTTCCAATCATATCAATCTTATCGGGAATATTAAAACCGAACCACATGTGCTTAGCGATAAAGCCTGGATGGATAAAAAATTAGAAGAACTTGGCGACTATTATTTCAAAAGCAGTGGTGTAAGATCTATTATGATGGTTTCCATTGTGGTTGATCAAAAAGTTTTAGGTGTATTTTGGTTTGAACAAAAAAATAACACAAGATTTTGGTCTCAAAATGATCTGGAAATTGCTAATGCCTTAATTGGATTTTTCAAGCTTTATCTTACAATAAACCATTCTTCACGAAACCAGAAAGAACTAAAAGAATCCCACCAGGATTATGCTGCTTTTTTCAATAGTAGCGATACTGCCATTGGGAAGTTTGACCTTGAGGCCAACCATAATATAAACCTAAGTACTGAGGAACAAACCAAATCCTTACTAGGTTTAACTAATCTTGCCCATTTCAATGATGCATTCTCTGAGCTTTTTTCCCTTAAAACTCCACAATCTGTAAAAGAATTTGATTTAAAGCAGGTATTGGGTTTAAAGGATAAAGAAGATATAATTAGGAGGTTTATAGAAAATGGCTATAAACTCTTTCATGAAGATGTAGGCTTATCGGAGGATAGAAAAGCCATAAGAGGCTTGTTTGGAATTGTAGAAAACAACCGGTTAAAAGGCATTTGGGTTTCTATGGTAGATATTACCACATTTGTGGAAGGGGATGAAAGTGTATTTGAAGTTACTGTGGAAAATGCTTCTGAGCTAATCGTAATTATTGATCGAAAAGGTCGAGTTAACTATTCTAATAAAGCATTTAAAGAAAATATCCAGGTTTTTGAGACGGAACCCATTGACCAGGAATTCCAGTTTTCTGAATTTCTTGAATCAGGATATGTAGAAAAATATACAGAAACTGTAAATGCAGTAATTACTGAAAGAAGACCAGAATTGCTACTTTCTGTTCCTCTTAAATCTGATTTGGAAATTGCAGATGAGTTCGATTGCTATTTCAATTTGCTTCCGGGAAAAAATGGTGAGGACCAGATTTTGGTAGAATTGAAGAAAGTAAAAAAAGTAGTGGAGGTAATTGAAGAAGTAAAGGAACGTGAAGATCAACAATTTTATAAATCTTTACTCGATGAAAGCCCAAGCCTGATTTCCCTTGTAAATAAGTCAGCAGACATTATTTATGAGAATAAGGCAATGAGAAAACAATTTGAGAAAAATAATGAGAATAGAACAGGTCGATATGGGTTTGATTTTGTAGCTCCTGAAAATATTGAGACGGTAAATCTTGCTTTTGAAGAAGTATTAGGTGAGGATGGTTTATGCTTAACAGTGCCAATAAAATTTTCTAAATCAAATAAATATTTGGTGGAGGGAGAGTTAGTTTTAACCAATCTTCTGCAGGATGAAACTGTTGATGGAGTTTTGGTTCAGTTAACTGAAGCAAAACAAACTCTTGAAATACAAGAAAAGATAGAACAGGAAAATATTAGCAATCCAATTTTCGAAGAATTCCTGAACCATTCCTCAAGTGCTTTCATCAGAACTAATAAAGATTTTACGATTGATTTCTCTTCAAAAGGCATTGCCATATTTGGATATTCTACTGAAGAACTGGAAGGAACTCAATTCCTCAACCTTTTTCATGAAGAGGATAAAAGTGAAAGTGATCAGTTACGAAGCTTTGAAGGGACGAGTAATCAATCAGCAAAATTGCGCCTAAGAAGCAAAAATGGTGAATG
>JAHQVQ010000279.1 GCA_019634305.1 Flammeovirgaceae bacterium
ATCCTATTGCCCCGTTAATCTTTGTACATAAACTACTTTACCTGGTTTCCGTGCATTAATGGTATTGTCATACATGGCCTCACTATAAATAGTTGGTAAATAATACTGCCCGGCATAACTTGCATTCAACCTGATTTTAAAGGTTTTCTTTTCATTTTGCCTTAAATCATAAAAAGTATAAACCCTATCATCACGAATATCCTGGTAGGTTGGTTGATCAGATCCTTCCAAGGTATTTGTACCATCCATTCTGGAATTTAAAATCTCCCAACCGGAAGGGAAAATCTGATTTAATACCATTTCTTTATAATCTCCACGGGTTCCAGGATTATGAACAGTTACAACTGCTATAAAATCCGTCCCTTGATCAATCTTAGCAGGATCGATAGTTTTACCATCCTTGTCGGTATAATTTACCGATAAATTAAGATTATTTTTCGCTTCGGACTGGTCTCCTTTTGCTGGTGTTCCTTCCAAAATTAATCTGGTAAATAGCATGCCTTTACCATCATTTTTTATCACCACTTTTCCTTTTTCACTTCCTTTAATTCCCAAATCTTTTTGAATGATTGACAATCCTGTAGTAGCTTTTTCATTTCCTTGAGCATTGATATCAAATGAGAATTCCATTCCACCACCATTCTTATCTGTTCCGGCATATTTGGCAATGGCGATTAGGCAATAAGCAGTTGTTTGCGTACTCATCCACCTATTTTCAGATAATCTCCCAGCGATTTTTCTAATCAAATCAATGCCTTTTGTTTTATCTTCCATGAGCGCTATTGTTTCTAAAATCATGGCTTCATCTCTTGATGAGGATCCATAAGTATAGGAAAGCTCTCTGTAATCTTTTACAATAGTAGATAAATTTGCTATTAGTTCATCTCCTGCATCATTCTTCCCAGATAAATAATAAGCAGCTGCCAATCTCCATTTTGCCTGAGTTGATAAACTATTCGACTCCCTCAATCTGTTCATAGCACCTGTCTCAGCTGATTTATCCAATGCCAATGTATATAACCTGTAAGCCTGAATTAAATCATCTCTTCCATAATTAGGATTTGGCCTCCAGGACTGAGCACTTTTCTTTAAATATCTTCTAATATTAGATTTGAATGAGGAAGGCACACTGTAACCTCTTTTTTCCGCTTCCACCAAAAAATGAAAAGCATAATTAGTCCCCCACTCATTACTATCATATTGACCCGGCCAGTAACTTAATCCCCCATCATTATTCTGAAAAGTCTGAAGTCTTTTAATACCATCCTTCACATTCTTTTCAATTTGTATCTTTTTATCCTCAGGAAGGTCTAAAATTTCGGCTAATACCAATTGAGGAAAAACAGAGGAAGTAGTTTGCTCAATACAACCATAAGGATATCGAATTAAATAATTTAATCTTTTTCCCAAATTGATCGCTGGAATGCTGGACACTTCCAAGACACCAGAATTTGTTCCGGGAATTCCAACTGGTGCATAATTAAGCGTTACACTTTCACCCGGATTCACTACACCATCAATCACATCCGTCACAGGAGGGTTAGGATTTCTTACATCCAGTTCTACTTCATATGTAGCTTTTTTATTTTCTGATGTAGCCACTACTTCTACTTTTCCAATTCCAATACCTGGATTAACAGAAAGATCGAAAAACACCAGTTTTTCTCCGGGTTTATCAAATGTAACCTGCTGTTTTCCACCTCCAGAAATGTTCAATAAACTATTCGTTTTGATTTGAATATCAACCGTTTTCACACTTTCATCCAAAGTAAATATATTGACAGGAAGTGCCACTTTTTCCTCTGGACCAAGTACTCTTGGCAATGTGGCTAATACCATTAATTCCTGCCTTACCGGAGTAGCTTTATCGGTTAGTCCATAGGCTCCATTTTCCCCTGCAACAATCATCGTTTTTACTGAACCAATGTATTTTGGAAGTCTGATAGTATGTTCATTACTTTCGCCTGCTTCTAATTTAAATGGTCCAAGATATTTCACAACAGGTTTGAATCTGTTGGCTTTCGCATTTTTTTGCATGTCTCCTGATTCATCACCACCAAGTGCCAGCAACCTGCCCATAGAACCACTAAAAGCACCCATTACATCTTTATATAAATCCCAGGTTTTCACTCCCAGGGCTTCTCTCGCATAAAAGTAATTCCATAAATCAGGAGTTTTAAAACGGGTTAAATCTAGTAAACCTTCATCTACCACGGCTACAGTATAAGTCATGGATTTATTAGCCGCTTCGGAAACAGTTATTTTAAATTCCTTTTCTGGAGCCAGTACATCAGGCATTTCTAAAACAGGCTCCAAATGCGTTGCAGGGTTATCGATAACAATCGGTATTACACCATAAAGCCGAATTGGTAAATCATTGGCAGTTTGTAAGTGTGGTTGAATCAGCTCTACATGTACGTAAATATTTGGAGCCATTTCGGGAGTAACCTCAAATGAAAACTCATTTGCCCCTTCCTGAGTTTCCAGCCAGAATGTTTCCAATACTTTTCTCCCATTTTCCACACTAATCAAAGCCCTTCCTGTTTTACTTCCAGGAATATTTAATTTCACAGATTGTCCTACCTCATAATTTTCCTCATCTGCTGAAAACGTCAACATGGTGGTACCTCCAGGAACATCCTCACTATTTCCACCCCAGGAAGTATAGTGGATTTCTCCAGTACAATGTCCTGAAACAGGATCACAAACCCTTACATAATATCTACCCCAATTATTCAAATCGAATTGGAAACTTCCTTTTCCATCCGCCCCGGTGTCAATTCTTCCACTTGCAGCCGAAATCTTGTTCTGCCGATTAAGATAATTGGCTATTTGCTCATCGTTTCTATTCCACCACCATCTCCATTGTAACCTGTAAACTTCAATCTCCACTCCTTCTCTGGCCACAGGAACTCCGTCCGGGGTTACCGTAACAATATCAATAGAATTTGTTTTATCATAAAATAACCTGCTCCATGAATCAGATTCAGGTAATTGCATCCCTGCGAATGATTTATAAGGATAATATGGAATTTTAAATCTATCTACACTAAAATCTCCACCTTCTTCGAATACTTTTCCGCTAAAATTTGCCATTAGCATTCCAGGAGCCGTTTCTTCTATATTTAATGAAGCATTGATAGTAGCCTTTCCATTCGCATCCAACCTTCCATCAAAAATAGTTTGAGACTCTCCTGAAAAAGTTCTTCCATCATCATCAAAATTGTAGGCGGGGTATTTTTGGAATTTGGTAACAGCCTGAGTGAGGTCTACTTCAAATTCAGCCTTTAGATTTGGGGCAATAGCTCCATGAAGCCATTTTACTTCAAGGTCTCCTTTTACCTGATCGTCATTCGCAGTAATTTTATCTTTACCAAAATCCAGATTTATTTTTAACCTGTTTGGCTTTACAGTTTCTATTTTCAGTGATTTGGTAAATTCAGTTCCTCCCACTAAAACTCTTGCCAGCCAGTTTCCTGTTGGCGCTTCCGAATCAGTAGAAGTAGTAAAATTATAAAACCCATTTAATCCCTGAGCTTTTACAATTTTCTCTATAATCTGCCCTTCCGGATTATGTAATTGGAAAATTACCGGATGGTTTTCCGGAAGGATTTGATCTTTATCTTCCAATACGAAAGTGATATGCAATGAATCTCCAGGCCGCCATACTCCTCTTTCCCCATAAATATATCCCTTTAGCCCTTTCTTGACTTCATTGCCGGAAACATCAAAATTACTGATGGATAAGGAGGAGGCATCATCCAGTTTTACATAACCTTTTTGATTTCCGGACTTTGCTACCAATAAAAATGGTTTGGATTTAGTAGCTAACTGAGCCATTCCATTTTCATCTGTTTTGGCATCTGCTATCAACCCATTCTGGTAATTGAAAACTTGTAAATCAACTCCCTGAATAGGCTGTGTAGTTTTCAAATCTGTAACTGCTACTACCATTTCCCCACCATTTCCTCTTTTGGCAATAATGCCTAAATCCGATGCCAATACATTAATTTGTGCTGATCTGTTTCCACCATAATAGGCATCATAACATGGATCATCCCTATGCTCCCAATCGTAGTAATAGTAATAATCATCATCATAATAATTGTAATAATTTCGATCATACTTTTCTTCCAATTGAGATAAATTATCCTCTGCAAGGGTTAAAGGGTTTTCATTACCAATGTTTGCTCCATCGCAATAGTATGACACATGATCTTTCTTAAAGCCAAGCTTTATCTGATAAATAGCACCAGGTTCATTTTCAATAAGTTGTGAAAGGTCAATTGAATATTTTTTCCAGGAAGAAGCATCAACATTTCCAGTATTATTTAAGGCAATAGTTCTGGAAATAATTGGACGACCAACTCTCTTGATTTCACTCCGGCCTCTCAGGTCATTAACCTGTAAAAATTGAGCTACATTTTCTTCTTTGATTTTTATAACCTGTACCTGAACTGCATTTAGACCAACTGCCTCAAAAGGTAAAACTAACCCCTTGGTAGAAGGCAAAACTGTTCCTTTTTCTACAATTTTAACTGCAGGTTTAATTTGAGCAAAAACTACGGGAACACTTACTTCATTTTTCAGTTTAAATCCCTGGGAATTTTTTATACCTGGAAATAGCAATACTTTAGATGCTCCCGTCTGCCTAACAGATGGAAATATCCGTATCTCATTTCCTTTTACCTGAAATTTTAAATTACTAATTCCTTCAATAGTAATAAGGCCATTAAGATTTTGATTTTCCTGAATCGGATCAGAAAAACGAAGAATAATATACTGATCCGGAGTCTGGATCACTTTATTTTCAATTAATTTAAAGTCACCCAGTGCCGGAATTATAATTTCCTCACTATCAATGTAATCAGCTCCTATCGGTGAGCCGTTCCATGATAATTCAACTTTTCCTTCATCCTCGGACCTGATAATATTTTCAACAGAAAAATTATGAATATTTCCTCCGCCTTCATGATTCCAAATGATTTCGAGCGAATTTCCATTCAAACTTGCAGAAAGAATTTTCTCCACTTCTGAATTATCACTTATGTCAGCAGTTTGAATTAAGCCTTTTAATGATTGGATAGAG
>JAHQVQ010000280.1 GCA_019634305.1 Flammeovirgaceae bacterium
CTTTTTGATAATGAGATAAAAGTACTCAATATAAAATAGTACTGGTACTTAGTTTAATTAAGTAGGTATTTTAGAAAAACTCGCTCCACCTAACACTATTACTATTGGTTGCTATTGAAAGGAATATCCTAATTTTAAAAAAGTACAAGTATTTAACCTAAAATAATTTTATTTTGAATAGAAAGATGTCTATATATTTTTTCCTGGTATTCTGGTCATGGTTTAGTTGTTCTCCTGAAAGACCAATTGTTGAACCTCCAATAAATGAATTTCCTATCTTCAATGATGTAGTTGAAGCTGGTAATATTCCTACACCTGAACTAGATGAGATTTCGGGCCTTGTAGCATCGGAATTAAATACCAACTATTTGTGGAGTCATAATGATAGTGGAAATTCTGCCAGCTTATACCTTATTGACAATAAGGGTGAACTTAAAGGTACTATTGAATTACCCAACTTAGAAAATCGTGACTGGGAGGATATTGCGATAGGCCCGGGTCCTGTAAGTGGTAATGATTATCTTTATATTGGAAATATTGGTGATAATGAAGGCAAATATGAATACATCAGCATTTTCAGATGCTTGGAACCTGCTATTAATCCAAGTGAAATTCCATTTTCTAAAAAGATCGAAGAAACTGAAGAAATAAAAATACAATATCCTGACCAAGCTAGAGATGCTGAAACACTGATTGTCGATCCTATAAATAAAGATATTTATATTATAAGCAAAAGAGATTTTCAGGTCATCGTTTTTAAACTTTCTTTTCCTTATTCTGTAACAGAAATTAATACACTTGAAAAGGTTGGAACCCTAAGTTTTCCATTGGCTACTGGAGGAGATATTTCCAAAGATGGAAAAGAAATCTTTATTAGAAATTATAGTGATGCATATTATTGGAAAAGAAATACTACACAATCAGTGGAAGAAGCATTAGCTGAGCCAGCCTTTAGAATTGAAAATTACAACAGTGATAAAGAGCCTCAAGGTGAGGCAATATGCTTTGAAACTAATAATAAAGGATTCTTTACCAGCAGTGAAAAAATGGAAGATTTAGCTCCTAAATTATTTTATTATTCTAAAAAATAAAAGCGCCATAAGGCGCTTTCTATTATATATTCTTTTAATTGAGATGCTAACTAAATTAGTATTCCCAAAGCAGTGCTTCATATTCCATTAGCTCCATAATGGCTCTTTCTGATTCGATTAAAGCCCTCCTACCGTCTCCATATAAATCTACTATCATAGAATTTTTTGGGTTTTCATACTTCACTAATTGACCATGTGGTAGTCTTAGTGTAAAAGCATCTTCCAAATTCATGTGAGCAGCTGAGTTTTGTGGGTTGAACCACAATGCATTAGGATTATTTCTAAAAACCTGTTCCACTAATTCTTTGTAGGAAAAAGAGGCTAAAACTTTATCTAGTCCAGTAGGAGTCTGTTCGGCAGGAATTATTATAGTTATTGCTTGAATATCATCCTTCATTCTTGATTCTTTCTTATCAAAAACAATATCTTTTTTTAGCTCGATCACATAAAGCTGTCTTGGTAAATACTCGTCAGGTCCAAGTTCTACTTCTTCAACTTCTTCACCCCAGGCATCATCATTGTCAAACCCAATAACTTCCTCTTCTTGTTCGAACTGAGGAATTCTCAACCTTTCCATAAAATCTCGTTTATCCATTCTAGTTTGAAGAGAATCATTTTTGAAAGGTTTAACTATATCATTTTTAATAGCCTCAATAAGAAGCCTTGAGATTTCATTATTCTCAGAGAACATAGGATAATTAATCTTAGTCCTTAAGTCCAGTCTATACCAAAGAGACTTTTTAAACATGATATCATCTTTTCTAACTGGTCGTATAGAATTAGGATTATATTGCTCTTCCTGAGTCTGGTTATTTCTAGCTAATTGCGCAGTTACCGGAGGAAGCGTAAGAATGGCAATAACTAATACTGTTAAAGTCTTTTTTACACCTATCATTTTATTGAATATTGAAATGTTATTAATTAAAAGAATAAAAATGGTTATTAGAACTGCGTAATTTTATTGTCATAAATTAAAATCATATTTAATTTCCTATCCCCAAATACTATACCCAATAGATAAAATCAAAAAAAAGTAGTGTTTTTTATCACTTTTTCAATTTGCAATATACTTTTTTTAATCGACTATTAAGATGAATCAATGTTAAAAAAATTTGCCTACGCTTTAAAAATTAATTTGATTCAAAAAAAACGCTATACATATTTATTAATACATCGCTTAAGCCTGATTATTATTACAACATTCTACCCTAAAAAGGTTCGGTTTCTTTTCAAGAATTATTAATTCAATAGGTTTTTAACTCAATTCACTGCTTATAATAAATCATTTATGATCTTCTTAATTGTTAACCCTTCTGCTTCTGCTTTGAAGTTTCTCACAATTCTATGTCTTAAAACTGGAATTGCCATTGCCTGAATATCTTCAATATCTGGTGAATATTTCCCAGAAATTAATGCATTACATTTTGCTCCTAATACCAAATATTGAGAGGCACGAGGCCCAGCTCCCCAATCCAGGAAATCATTTGAACTACTTGCTGCATTATCTGTAAATGGCCTGGTTTTCCTCACTAATTCAACTGCATATTCAATAACATTATCTGCTACAGGAACCTTTCTCACCAAGTTTTGGAAATAAATTATTTCTTCTGCTGAGGTTATTTTATTTACATTAACTTTTACATCAGAGGTAGTTCCTTTAACAACCTGGACTTCTGAATCAAATGAAGGATAGTCTAATAAGATATTAAACATAAATCTATCTAATTGAGCTTCAGGAAGTGGGTATGTTCCCTCCTGTTCAATTGGGTTTTGTGTAGCAAGAACGAAAAATGGCTTTTCCAATTTGAAATGCTTTCCGGCAACTGTTACAGAAAATTCCTGCATAGATTCCAGCAATGCAGCCTGAGTTTTGGGTGGAGTTCTGTTTATTTCATCCGCCAGAATAATATTGGCAAAAATAGGCCCTTTTATGAATTGAAAATTCCTGTCCTTGTCCATAGTTTCCGCTCCTACAATATCTGAGGGCATAAGGTCAGGAGTAAATTGAATCCTATTAAAATCCAGATCTAAAACGGCTGCTGTTTTTTGAATAAGCAATGTTTTGGCAAGGCCTGGAACCCCCACCAACAGACAATGTCCTTGACAAAAAATTGAAGTTAATATTAACTTTATTACTTCTTCCTGACCAATAATTACTTTAGATATTTCTTTTGTGAGTTTTTCGTAGGTTTCTTTTAAAGCATCTGCGGCCTCTTGATCCGAGTTGAAATTTATAGACATTAGGATTATGTGTTTAAATAATTTGAGAAGCGAAAAAAATTAACCCAATATTAAGTAAAGGTTTTTAAAATAACATGAAAATAAAAAAAAAGTTGCTGGCATTTTCATACCAGCAACTTTTCTATTTGCTCCTATCAAATCTAAAAGACATTTTTATAGGGATCTGCTCTTCTAATAAATTTAAATTTTCAAACTCAATTATAATTCATCTTTAATATTGCATTGATTATATTCCTGATCGATATCAATAAAGACTTCTCTTTTTGCAGTTTTCAACCACTTATCAAGCACTTCGGCTTTTTTACCATTCAAAGATGCCACATACATCTTTTGGTAATCTTCCTTTAAATTGGCAAAATGTGGAGGTGTATATTTTTCATAATATAGCATCCTTACGGCATTTTTCCCATCTTCGGTTCTGAAAGCCATTGGTTGAGAAAGTGTCCCTACTTTCATTGTATCAACTGTAAAAAAAATAACAGGATCCAGACTTTCAGTAGAAACAATACTACTTCCGGTCCTTTGATCTTTAAAAAATCCAGCATTTGCTCTTGTAGCCTGATCATCTGAAAATTCTTTTGCTGCATTTTCAAAAGTCATACTATCTTGCACAATTAAATTCCGCACACTATCTAACAATGAAATTGCCTGCGTCATATCATTGCTATTAGATTTTGGTCTCATTAAAATGTGCCTTGCTCTAAACTGGTTACCTCTCCTTTCCAATAACTGAATCAAATGAAAACCAAATTCTGACTCAATTGGATCAGCAATTTCATTTGGTTCAATTCTCAAAGCCGTAGCCTCAAATTCTGGAACAAGTTCACCTCTACCATGCCAACCTAAATCTCCTCCAGTTTTTGCTGATCCATAATCTTCAGAAAAAGTTCGTGCCAGTTCACCAAACTCCTCACCAGACTCAATTCTTGTTTTTAATTCCAATAATGCCTGCTTGGTTTTATCTTTTTCAGCCTTACTGACTTCAGGAAATTTCACGATTTGTCCTACTTTTACTTCTGCTGATAGAAAAGGGATACTATCTTTTGGCAATCTGTTATAAAACTTTTTCACCTGAGCCGGGGTAACAGATACACCTGAAGTAATCTCTTGCTGCATCCTTTGAGCAGTAAGTTGCTCCCAAACCTGGTCTTTGAGTTCATCACGTAACTCACTAACTTTTTTACCAAGTGTTTTTTCTAATTTTTCTTCACTTCCCGCCTGAAGAATAAAGTATTGCATTCTTCTATCCAACTCACCATCAACCATGGCATCCTCCACAAGAATAGAGTCAATTTCAGCTTTGGCAACAAGTATTTTGTTGACAATCAATTGTTGCAAAATCTGGCATCTTGCATTTGGCCCTGGAGTTCCTCCATTAGCAATTTGGCCTAAATATGCATTTTCCAATTCCGATTTTAATACAATATAATTATCAACTTTTGCGATTATTTTGTCAACAATTACTCCATCACCTTGTCCATTTACTATATGTAAAGTCAGGAAAAAAGATAGAAATAAAGCTATTTTCAACACTTTATTTAAAAATTCATTTATAAACTTCATATTCATTACTATTTAATGCTTTATCATAGATTTCGTTTTCCTGCGTCTTTTTCAGGCTAACAATCCTCCTATTCAATAAAATATTTTTTACCTGATCTCTTACAAACTCAAGTGGTGATGCTTCATCAATAATTTTATAATCATTTATTTTAATATAATAATTAAACAAAGAATCAGATGTTTGTAAAAACTTTCCCTTTTTCAAAACCTGTATCGGATTAGTTATCTCATCATTAAAAGGGGTATTATAAAGAAATTCATCAAAATCAAGCCAAACGGAATCATCTAATAAATAACTATCCCCAAAACTATAAGCATAAGAGGTGATTTTTTCAACATCCTGTGGTTTATTTGAATTAAACCAACTTTTTAAATCTTCAATTTTCGGAGCTTCATTAGGTATTTTCAGAAATAGGCCCTTCACAATATTTTGTTTCAGCTGAAAATTATCCACATTTTCTTCATAATATTTCTGGATTTGAGCCTCAGAAATAGCTGTATCCAGATGTTTCTGGATATATTCTTTCTCATATTCATAAACAATTAGTTGATAACGATAGTCCTGAATTTTCTTTAAGATTTCCTCCTCATTTAAATCCATATTTTCTTCAGCACTTTTCAACAACAACTGCTTTCTTATCCAAGTGTCCACATATCTTTCTACAATGCTTGCACTATCTTTTGATGTGGTTCGGCCAGAAATTAAACCAGACAATTCATTCTTATATAAATACTTATCTCCTACTCTTGCCACAGCCGTTTCATCTTCCAATCCTGCTCCGGTTCCTTTTAGGTACTCACAACCTGGGATTGTAACAATTAAGGCCAGGTATATTAAAAATCTGTTCATTTTGCCATTTGCATTTTTAGGCATTTTCTAAGAATTTAATTCTTTATTCCTCCAAATACCTCATAAAAAATACATTTCCGGATTTCCGGAATTTTCACAAAATTAATAAAGTATCAATATAATTTTACTTTCCTTTTCCTAATCCTCATTTTCCTAATTAAATTTCCAAGAAAAAGGTTGCCTGAACATCATTACAGTATGGAATTAATGCAGAAACTTTTCAAAAAAAATATTCAATTATTTTTTATCGGTCTATCAATTGCCCTATATATTAAAATCGGATATTTTACTGACAGGTCGAATTTCACTGAAGTATTAATAATATACACAGGCCTATTCATTGGTTATTTTTTCATTATAAAATCGGGTTTATCACTAAAGATTTTAATCCCAATTGCACTAGTTATCAGACTCATTTTCCTAATTGCTTTACCAAATTTATCTGATGATTTTTACAGATTTATTTGGGATGGTAGATTAATATTTCAAGGTGAGAATCCCTTTTTACATCTACCAAAATATTATTTAAACCAACAAATTCCAGGGATTCATAAAGCATTATTCGAAAAGTTGAACTCTCCTAATTACTTCACAATCTACCCTCCAGTTTGTCAATTTGTTTACTATGTATCTGCATTTGGAGGTTTTGATTCATTAATAAATAATGTAATGATTATTAGGATTTTTATTCTGCTGGCAGAAATAGGAACTGGCTATTTTTTACTTAAAATACTTCAACAAAAAAAATTGGATGAACGTCTTTTCCTAATCTATGCTTTTAACCCACTAATAATAATTGAACTCACAGGAAATATTCACCCTGAAGCATGGATGATATTTTTTCTTTGTATTTCACTTTATTTTTTACTTAAAAACCAACTTGCAGTTTCTTCTATTTTATTTGGATTTGCCATAGCATCCAAGTTATTACCATTAATGTTTCTTCCATTTTTCATGACCTTCCTGGGTTGGAAAAGGACTACAATCTATTATTTATTCACTGGTATGACTTGCCTTTTGCTTTTCCTTCCATTTTTCAATTTAGAAATGGTGACCAACCTTTCTAATTCTATCAATCTTTATTTCCAAAAATTCGAATTCAATGCAAGTATCTATTACATTGTCCGATGGATTGGATTTCAGGTAAAAGGATACAATATCATCCAAACAGCTGGAATGAGGCTTTCATTGATTCCTATAATAATGATTGCCATTTTTACTTTCAATAAAAGATATAAGTGGGAAAATCTTTGGGAAAAGATGTTACTTGCTTTATCCATTTATTTTTTTGTAGCTACAATTATTCATCCCTGGTATATCACAACACTTATCTTACTGTCTGTTCCATTAAAATTTCGGTTTGCTTTATTGTGGTCATTTCTGGCAGTTTTTTCTTATGCAACTTACCAAACCGATCAATATATTGAAAACCTTTGGCTGGTCACAATTGAGTATTGTGCTGTTTATGGGCTGCTGATTTGGGAAATTTTCAACCACAGGCAGGAACTTTTCAGAGGTTATCGAAATGATATTGAAAGAGGAAAAACCTACTTGAAATTAAGATTAAAAGTGCGCTAAACCTTAGCCTCAATCCTATGACTTTTATTATTGGTAATATTTTTAATATCCCAGGTTAATTTCTTAACAAAATCCTGTTTTCTATGATTGCATGTCGATTTTATGCATAATCCGCAGGAATGAGGCTGGCAGCCATCTATATGCACGAATAGTTCAATTACTTCCCCAAATTGATTTTCAGCCAACTTAGCCACTTCTTCCACTTCCTTTTGTGCCTCTTTTACAGTTAGATACCAGGGAACAGTAAAATGGCAATCCAAATGGAGCTTATTTCCATATTTTAGAATCCGTAAATTATGAATATCAATCCAGTTCTCTCTACGTTTTTCGTTTAGGCTTTGCACCAAATCTGAAATCAATTCCTCATCGGCCTCATCCATTATACCAGAAATAGTACTTTTAATAATTTTCCAACCAGTATAAATAATCATTAAACCGAAAATACTGGCAACTAAACTATCCATCCAAATCCAGTTTGTAAGATACAAAAGCCCAAGTCCTATAATTATTCCGATTGTTGAGTAAGTATCAGTGATAAGGTGCTTTCCACTTGCCTTTAAAGCTATAGACCCTGTTTTTTTAGAAATTCTCAGGCAATAATATCCCAAAAAATAATTTGCAATACCTGAAAATAAAACCAACAAAATTCCAAAATCTAGTTTTTCAATTTGGGGTGGAACAATAAGGTTGATCACCGATTTATAAATGATAAAGCCTCCTGCCAGAATGATCATGGAACCTTCAAGAGCAGCAGAAACCAGTTCGATTTTCCCATGACCATATGGATGATTAGCATCTTGTGGTCTTGCAGAAACTTTCAGACTATAAAGACCAATAAAACCAGCTGTTACATTTACAATACTCTCCAGAGCATCAGTAAGAATGGCAATTGAATGGGTAGAATAATAAGCGATAAATTTTACGAAAAGCAGCAATAATGAAACAATTACCACCCAACTTTGTACCCTTATATTTTCCTTTGAATCTCCAGGCATTTAATTGTATATTTATTAGTCACAAAAGTGATGGAAAATATTGATTTTTGAGAATAATTATAAATTTTAAGGAATTGTTTTTCCAAAATTTTGTTTTGGAGTTCCATTAAAATATCAAACAAAATAAATGGCAGAAAAATTAGAAACAGCAACACTAGCTGCAGGATGTTTTTGGTGTGTGGAAGCAATTTTCCAAAGGTTGGAAGGAGTAAAATCGGTCCTTCCTGGCTACTCAGGCGGGCATATTAAAAACCCAGCCTACAGAGAAGTCTGCACTGGTAGGACCGGACATGCCGAAGTGGCAAAAATTGACTTCGATCCAGAAACTATTTCCTTCAAAGAAATTTTAGAGGTTTTTTGGATTACACATGATCCCACCACCTTAAACCGACAAGGCAATGATGTAGGTACACAATACCGGTCTTCCATTTTTTTCCACAATGATGAACAAAAGGAAATTGCTGAAATATCTAAAAGATCAACTGAAGAAGCCAAATTGTGGCCTGACCCAATCGTAACAGAAATTGTTCCTTTCGAAGTTTTTTACCCGGCTGAAGAAGATCACAAAAATTATTTCAATGAACATCCTGATCAAACATATTGTAGCTTGGTAATCAATCCTAAAGTGCAAAAATTCAAAAAAGCATTTTCAGAAAAATAAAAAAAATAAAAAATTTCTATAAACTTGGGAAATGAATCAATAAAATTTATTTCCCAAATTTCTTCCATTCACAATCCCAAAACCAATCTCAACTTTAATTCTTTCTAAATAGATGTGCAGAATTAAATATACTTAATAAGTGCCACAACTTTTTTATAATGAGATAAAAGTACTCAATATAAAATAGTACTGGTACTTAAATACTCAAAAATTATTAGCTTTAACTTTTGCAATTCATTTTAAAATCCCCTAATTAATTTACCTTTTTAAAAATTTGGGTTTTAAAATGGGTTAAGAGTATGTTTAAATTTCAGATATTATTTTAATCAAGCTCATAGAAATTGACAAAACATTGCCTTCGGAATTCCCCATGACTTCTAAAGAAAAAGTATTTCA
>JAHQVQ010000281.1 GCA_019634305.1 Flammeovirgaceae bacterium
CCTTTATGCTGGAGTTTTGCTCGCTGGGCTACGCCAAATCGATGCTGTTCATCAATGGTAACCAGTCCCAATCGCGTAAATTTTACTGGGTCCTCGATCAAGGCATGAGTGCCTACCAGAATGGGTCGGCCGGTAGCATTTACCGTCTTGATTTCTTCAATAATTTGCTGCAGTTTTATTTTTTTATTGGAAAAAACCTTGTCCTCAAAATTCGTTCGTATATTAGGCTTATGAGGAGGAATTATGGTAACTGGAAGATTATAAAAAGTAAATAATTCTTCAGCAGCTGACCGTGCAGTTCCGGTCTTTCCACAAAGGTGCGGATAGGTATTTACAAAATGTTGAAGAGTAGTTTTTCCCAGAATTTTTCCTTCTGGTTGAATACGCAATTGCTCTTTGGCTTCTATTGCTGCCTGCAAACCAAATGGCCATCTTCTTTTATCCATTACTCTACCGGTAAATTCATCTACCAATTCAATGGCATTATCCCGCACGATATAATCTATATCTTTGTTGAGTAAAAAGTGAGCATGTAAAGCCAGGTTCACTTTGGTTAGTGCCAGTTTGTTGTTTCCTTCGAAAATATCCCGACAACCAATGGCTTTTTCTATTTTCTTTATTCCTATTTCAGTAAGGAAAACATTCAATTCATATTCATCTTTTTGGAAATCGATTTCTGATATTAGTTCACTTACTGCATTACTTATTTCATAAAAATCATCTCCCAAGATATTATCAGCTTCCCCTGCAATTACAAGTGGAATTCTGGATTCATCAATCAGAATGGAATCAACTTCATCGATAAGGGCAAAATAGGGTTTCTTGCGGAAATCTTCTCTTTTATCAGTTAACAACAAGGACCTCAAATAATCGAACCCTGCTTCTTTAGCTGTTAGATATGTAATGTCTTTTTCGTATGCCAATTGTTTTTCTTCCCGACTCATTCCTTCTTGGATGAAACCAACAGAAATTCCCAATAAATTGTAAATAGGTGCCATCCAAAGAGCATCTCGCTTTGCCAAATAATCATTGAAAGTCAGGACATGAGCTCCTTTTCTGGAAAGTGCATTAAAATACACTGGCATTGTGGCAGTAAGGGTTTTGCCTTCTCCGGTTTGCATTTCAGTAATTTTCCTCTTTCCCATAGCTAATGCTGCAATTATCTGCTCATCAAAGGGTCTCATTTTTAAACTCCTGAAAGCGGCTTCTGAAGCGAGAGCATAAGCTTGTATCAAAGTATGATGAGTATCTGTGGATTTACTAAAATCATTTTTGAATTGGTGTGCAATTTCCATGAAATTCTCTTCAGAAACCTCTTTTAACCTATTTTCTTCATCTCTTACTGCTAATAAATCCTCTTGGTAGATTGTAAGATTTGTCTGAATAAAATCAGCTTCCAGCCTTTTTTTGATTTGAGAGAAAATAGGGATTTTGAGCATGGATTAAAGTTAAGTTATGATGATTTGCAATCAACCTTAATGCCCTGTTCAATTTCTAGTCAAAAGGACTGGTTTTCAAATATTTATGATGCCATTATGACCAGGTTTTAAATAAGATGAATTTGAAAAATGTAATTAGAAACTTTTAATTATTAAGGTATATGATAAAATAAAAGGCTAAAATCCAGAAAATTAATGTCACCTGAAGGAAGATATCCTTAAATAAAATTTTAGTTGGAGAGGAAGAGTTTTCTTCAACCAGTGTTAATTGTAGATACCTCAATATTCCTGTAATTACGAAGATACTTGTAAAATAAAGTTTATCAGTATGAAACCTAGATATTACTTCTGGAGAAATAGTGTACATAATATAAGCTAGAATAACTATTGCTGCTAATATGGAAATACAGGTATTAATAAATTCCAGGTTATATTTTTTTGAGGCAAGTCTTATATCCGTACCATTCTGATTTCTAATTAATACATCATCTCTTCTTTTAGCAAAAGCCATAAAAAGTGATAATAGAAATACCATAATTACTAACCACTCAGTAATATAAATATCTCCTAAAAACCCTCCTGCAAATATTCTAATCGCAAATCCACAGGAAATTAAAATAACATCGAGAATAGAAATATTTTTAAGACCAAAAGAATAAAAAAAGTTAATTCCAAAGTAAGCCACTAGAAGAAAGAAAAAGTTTAACTGTAAAAAGAAGGATATACTCAGACCAATTATGGATAGCAAAACACAAAGAATGAGTGCTGTACTTTTGGTTATTTTTCCTGCTGCAATTGGCCTTTTAGATTTTTCTTCATGGCGTTTGTCAAATTCTAAATCTTTGATATCATTTAAAATATAGATGCTACTGGCTACTATACAAAAAGCAAGAAAACCAATAGAAGTAAGGTAAACCTTTGAATAATTAAATATCTCCCCCGAAAAGAATAAAGGGATAAATAGGAATAAGTTTTTTACCCAGTGACTTACTCTTAGTAAGCGAGCAAATAAAATAATTTTGTTCATTTAAAATGCTAAAGGTCAATAAAATTACTTCAATACCCTATCATATCTCCACTAAGAGTGATTCCTCCATGTTTTTTTCCTTCAATATCATAAATCTGATATTCAATTAGAGAGGTATCATCAGATATATTAAAAGTGACTAATCCAAAAGAGCACTTTTCATTATAGCCAAACAGAGAATGAGGAATTAGCTCATGTACATGAATATTAGTAAGTCTGGAGCTTGAAAACTCATAAAGGGAATAATCGCCCTCTCTATTTATTTTATAGGCATCAGATCTGTGTCTATCTGCGGAGAGAATAATAACTCCTTTTATTTTTTTGGAAGTTAAATAATTAAAAATATCCTCACGTTCAGTGGCATAGCCATCCCAGGTATCGAAAGTGCCATCTTTTGCTGGCCCTTTTATTCCTGCTGCCATGGGTACTGATGAAACAATGACTTTAACTTTTGCTGTAGATTTTCCCAGACTTTCTAAAAGCCATTTTTTCTGAATTGATCCCAGCATGGAGGGTTGGTAAGTTTTATCTTTTCCACTCGGAGCTTCCCTATAATATCGGCAATCCAGCATGAAAAACTCTATTACTCCAATGGTATAATTGTAATAACATCCTGGTTTTAAGCCACTATTATAAGCCGGATTATTCCAGTTTTCCTTAAAAATTTGCCAAACAGGTTGCTTCCAGGCAGGCGTATTAACCTCTCTCCCTCCATAGCAATCATCAACTCCAAAATCGTGGTCGTCCCAAATGGTATAAACTGGAACTTTGGAAATTAAGTCTTGAAATGGTTGGCTATTTTGCCTTCTATAATAGCAATATTGTTGGGTATTTGGTTGTTTGGGTTTATCAATATATACATTATCTCCAAGAAGCAAAAGCGCCTCTGGATTTGTTTTATAGATAGTATTCCACATTTTTTCCAACTCAGGATTATAAGCAGCTCCCCCACCAAAAGCAATTCTTACATTTTGATCAGACAAGGATTTGGGAAAGGTTTTGAAATAATAGATTTTTTCCATTTTATTCCCATCAATTTCCAGTTGGTAATAATATTTATGATTTGCTTCAAGGTTTTTTAAAATGGCGATTCCAGTAAAATCCTGGTGTTTATCTGTAAAAAAAAAATCTGAGAAAACAGGAAATTCCATATTTTCAATTTTGCTATAAATTATCCTAAAAGGAACTTCCTTAAATGTTCTTAACCAGATTTTTGCTTCTTGTCTGGAGAAATCGCCAAGCATTGGTCCATGAATTAATTGAGGAAGATTTTCAGAAAAGTGCTTTTGGAAGGTTTTACTTTCCACCAGTTTTTGAGTGTATTTTCTTGGCCCGGCTAAAAACCGTTCTATTGGCAGACCATTTTGAATAGCTTCCTTTGCCAATTCGTTAGCCTTTTTTGCTTTGCCTTTATTCCAATAAGCAAGGCTCAGCCCAAATAATATTTCTTGGTCATTAGGAGAATTGGCCAATCCTTCTTCCATTTCCAAAATAGCTTTATCGGTTTCCCCTCTGTCCATTAAGGCAAAAAGTTCTCTATTCTGTTTCCTTTTCCATTCTTTATTATCGAACTCAGGTCTGGTTTGGGAAAAAAGTACCTGAACAGGAATTAAAAACAGAAAGATGCCAATTGGTATAAGTTGGGAAAGGTTCATTGAATTAGGAAGTTTAGAAGAATGTTTCGCTTAAAAATAGGGATAAAAATGTCAACTTTTATTCAAATCTTACAAGGAACTTATTTTCAGAGGGCTACTGCATAAAAATTGTTTTGTGATGAATTGATTGACAACCATTAACAAACCCACTTTAAAATGAGTATTGCACGCATTTCTTTTACCGGAATTTTCTCTTTCCTTATTACCAGTATTCTTTATGGCCAGTCAGTTGATTTAGAAAGGGGCTTAATTGCCAATTATAGTTTAAATAAAACCCTTTTAGAAGAAGTCCATCAGGAGAATATTACCAACCACAATGCGGAATTATTGGAAGAGATCAGATGTGGAAATGATGCGTATTATTTCGATGGCTATAAAAACTATATAGATTGTGGAATTCCCGAAGCATTTAATCAGGTAGAAGAAGGACTTACCATTTCAACCTGGGTTTATATAATGCCTAAAAATAAACTAGGATTGAGCTTGATAGCAGGACGATGGGCATTTAATAAAGCTCAGGATCAGTTTGGATTGTTTATAGGCGGGAAAAATACTGTGGCATTTTCGGTTGGTGATGGTTATACTTTGGAAGAAGGCATTTTCGCAAAAAACAGATTGGAAAACGATACTTGGTATCATATAGTTGGAATGTGGAAATCTACTGGCGATATGGCAATTTTTATCAATGGAAAATTCAACAGCACGGGAAAACAAAAGGGATATGGAATCAATACAGAATCAAAAGTTTCATTTAAAATTGGAAGACAAGTAGAAGGTGCTGACCGACCATTTAAGGGTTATATTGATGAGGTTCAGGTTTTTAATAGAACTTTAAGCAATAAGGAAGTAGAGGCCCTATTCAATCGTGAATTTCAACTTTGTAACCAGTTTACCTTAGAAGGCCAGGTGGTGAATGCTAAAACTGGCGATATTATGTCCTCTGATGTTATTATTGAAGATTTAGAAACGGGTGAAGAAATAATTACAGTCTCAACTGACAATGAATTTCAGGAATATACTGTTGGTTTAGCTGTAGGAAAGAAATATGCCATCTACCCTAAAAAAGAAGGATTTCTTCCAATTTATAGTAATTTCGATGCAACAAATGTGGAGCGTGATTTAATTGTGCACAAAGATTTAAAATTGGTTCCTTTTGAAGTAGGAGAAACGGTTCGACTTAACAATATCTTTTTTGATACAGGAAAAGCCACTTTAAGGGAAACTTCTTTCCATGAATTAAACAAATTGGTGAAATTATTCAAGCATGCACCGAATCTAAAAATTCAGGTAGCTGGTCATACTGATGATGTGGGTACTGATGCCAGTAATTTAACCCTTTCTGAATCCAGAGCAAAATCAGTTAGAGATTACTTACTTTCAAAAACTATTTCATCGGAAAAGGTAGATTCCAAAGGATATGGGGAATCTGAACCTGTAGCAACTAATGACACAGATGAAGGAAAGCAATTTAACAGGAGAGTAGAATTTGTTATTTTAAGCAAGTAATTATTTTGCAACAGTTCTCTCCTCTAATTGTTCATCAAGGCTTTTTTGATTATTTCCAGCCTTTTCAGGAATGTTACTCATAGCATATTCACTAAGAGCTGTAATAGAAAGACTTGGATTTACTCCCAAATTACAAGGGATAATTGAGCCATCGAGAATATACATATTCGGATATCCATGGACAGCAAAATGGTCATCTACTACACCTTCTTCAATGTTTTTCCCCATAGGACATCCACCCAGAATATGGGCGGTAGTTGCCATATTAAAAACAACCTCAGTTAAAGCATTTACCGGAGTACCATTTACTTTTTTAGCATATCGGTTCATCACTTCTTGGCCAATAGGAATGTAGGAAGGGACTTTCTCCAAACCCTGATTTACAAAACTTATTCCCCCACCGAGAACACCTTTTTTCCATTGCAATTTCATAGAATTACTTAATGATTGCATTACTAGAAATATAACTGTGTTTTTTCCCCAGCTTTTTTTGATTAACATTTTAAGAAATCCTATCGGCCTTTTAATGATCTCCAAAATCATTTTAACAGGGCGTGGGATCCCTCCACTATTAGAAGTAGCAAAAGTGGATAACTTACCCAAAACTCCAGATTCATTGTTATATTTCACTACCTCGATATGGGTATCATTATCAGGATTGAAAACAGAGCTTATGGCCACTCCATTATTTAATTTTCGATCTGCATTGGTTACTCCACATAATGATTCGGAGTTAGTCATAATATTCTCTCCTAATCGGTCTGAAAGGCTTTTCAAGGTTTTATGGCTATGTTTTTGACTTAATAATAGATTCATTGTCCCTAAAACCCCACCACTAATAACCAAACCTTTTGATTGAAATGTCTTACTATCTTTTTTAAGAAAAGCTGTACTGGACTTTGTTTCTAAATGGTAGCTACCGTTCTTAAATAAAATTTTTTCAACCTTAGTTTCTGGGAGAATTGTAGCGCCAAATTTTTCTGCAAAATATAAATAATTTTTATCAAGGGTATTTTTAGCATTATGTCTGCAACCTACCATACAGGCAGCACATTCTTGGCAGCCTAATCTTTCTGGTCCTAATCCCTTGAAATAAGGATCATTTGCCTGTTTAGTATCTCCATAGTATACGCCTACATTTACCCCTTCGAACGAATCTTCTTTGTTCATGTCTTTTGCAACCTCTCTCAAAATCAGATCTTCATCATTGAAACGAGTGTAAGGAACAGTGCCTAACATAAATTTTGCTTTTTCATAGAATGGCATGAGTACTTCTTTCCAATTCTTAAATTTTCCCCACAAAGGATTATTAAAAAATTCATCCCCAGGTACCATGTGTGTATTGCCATAGACATGGCTTCCCCCTCCTACTCCAACTCCACTTAATATAAATACTTCTTTAAAAAAGGTGAGCTTTTGAATGCCAAAACATCGAATGATGGGTGCCCAAAAAAATTTCCGAAAGTTCCAGTCAGATTTGGGGTAATCTTTATCCTGAAATCTTTTGCCTTTTTCAATCACAAGGACTTTATATCCTTTTTCTGCTAATCGCATAGCCGAAACACTGCCTCCAAATCCTGAACCGACTATTATATAGTCATATTCTTGTTGCTCTTTCATTTCCAGATAGTTGTTTATTGGCATTGAATAAATTCAATCAATTCAATATTGATATTTAGTTATGCATGCATAACAAATTTAAACAATTTATCAATCTATTAGATAAAAAACAGGAATTATTAAAAATGGAATAAAAGCCTTTTTGAATTAGAAAGGCTTAAGAACAAAAGAGCAACAAAAAAATTAAGCATTGTAGCTATCAGAAATTTACATTTCCAAAATCTGTTTGAATATGGAAAGGATTCCTTCACTATAAAGTGATCCCAAATTGGTTTCAATGGAGCATCTATTATAAATACTTGAATATCAAAAAGTAAAAGCTGACATAATCACAAATCAATTTCTGTTATGAATAAAAAAATCAGTTACTTTGGGATAATTGTAAAAAATTAAATCAATAAAAAATGTTTTAAAAATGTAGTGCTTATTTCTTTAAGGCTGGAACATACCTAATATTTTCCGGAAAGTAGTCTGGTGGTGAACCTAGGTATACCTCTCGATTTTTCTCAACTTTTCGATCCTCAACTTGGAAGTTAAATTCATATTCAATTTTCCACCATTCTTTATTGTTAAAAGCTTCTCCGTCTAGAATTAATTTTAGCGAAGTGATGGGGTCGTAATAATTTTCATGTTTGGATAATCGCATAATACACGTAAAATTTAGTAGAAAATACAAATACAGTTAATTGGGTATTAGGTGACTAAATTCAAATAAGGTAAAACCTTATCAAACAGGATATTAGTGATAATCAGTAATGTCAACATTAAAAGGAAGATATTCCTCTACAGAAATTTTGTTTGTAGGATTAAATGGGTAGCTAGAGTTTGTTTAAGAATTGCTATTTCAACCTAGAAGGTGAAATTTAAAAAGCGCTCAAAAAATTGTATGCAAAAACAAAAAATCTATAAACTTTTTAAACCCTTATCGAAGTTAGAAATTCTTGTTGTTTTTTTGATAAACACAAAACAAACAATTGTTAATGCCCACAATAATTTCTAATTGAAATAAAAACGTTTTCTTTTACGCGAAATTACGGAGAAACTGAATTAAAGCATCTGACCAAAAAAGGTAAATTAATCTAAACTCCTAGTTCATGAGTAATTGTTCGCAATTACTCAAAATACGTTTGGTCAATTAAAACTTTCCCCAATTTCTTCTAAAAAA
>JAHQVQ010000282.1 GCA_019634305.1 Flammeovirgaceae bacterium
CAGGATTGTACCCATACGGTAGAAAAAGGTTGTGCCGTTTTGGCTGCATTGGAAGAAGGAGAAATTGATTCTTCCAGGTATAATAGTTTCCTAAAACTGCAGCGGGAAATGGATTATCTAAATGCCAGTCAGGATAAAAAGGTTTATTTGGAACGCAAGCGGAAAAATAAAGTGTTGCACAAAATGATTAAGAAATTGCCCAATAAAGGCAACAGATAATCTCAATTAAAAACCGGTTAAATTATTTGACCGGTTTTTTTGTGCCAGCTTATTCCCTAAATTTCCCATTTTGTAGTATTCAATTAAGCAATAAGCTTCTTGGATTTGCAATTTGTAGTTTCTTTTTGGTAATTCAAGTAACTATAAAAATCTTAAATTGGTTTGTCACCTGGATTTCAAACACATCCAATTATTTCTCGTGGAAAACCGATAGCGTTACGCTATAAATATGAAAATTGATTCTGAAATGAAACTAACAATCCTATTTTTATTCCTTTGTATTTCTTACACAGGAGTACTTTCCGCCCAGGTACATGATAAATTATTTGTACCATACAATCCGATAACAACCGCCTGGTTGAAACAGCATATTAGGAAATCCTCCCCAAAGCTTATCCTCACTAAATCAATTGAAAAGAAATTAAAGTCAAAACTTAAGAATGATGAACTGACCAAATCTTACTTTCAGTATTTAAAAAAAAATGCTGATGAGGTTTTGGATTTGCCCCCTTTAGAAAGAAACCAGGTAGGAAGAAGACTTTTGGGAGTTTCCAGAGAGGCATTGAGGAGGATCGGAGCATTGGCAATGGTCAACCGAATGCAGCCCGACCAAAAATATGCTGATAGGCTGGAGGAGGAAATTAACGCAGTTTGTGGTTTTTCAGATTGGAATCCCTCTCACTTTTTAGATGTTGGTGAAATGGCATTAGCAGTTTCCCTGGGAATTGATTGGGGTGCTGGTTATATCTCTGATAATGTGGTGAAAACCGCAAAAAAAGCATTAATGGATAAAGCTTTGAAAGTGAGTTTTGAAGAAGGAAACATGGGCTGGGTAAATGCCAGAATGAACTGGAATCAGGTATGCCATGGAGGTATTTCAGCCGCAGCCATTATGTTGGCTGATGTTGATCCCGCCTTAAGTGCCAAAGCAATTTCCAGAGCTGTGGACAAACTTCCATTGGCACTCACTGCTTATGCACCCGATGGTGCCTATCCGGAAGGTCCAAGTTATTGGGACTATGGTACTAGTTATTCACTATTAGGCCTGAGTATGTATGAAAGTGCTTTTGGAACAGATTTTAAGCTTCCTCAAGCACCGGGATTTATGGAAAGTGCTGATTATCGATTGATTGTTATTGGCCCAACAGGAGCCTATTTTAATTATTCTGATGCAGGGGATAATACAAAAATGGGGCTGGGCACAAGAGGAAATCTGGCTTGGTTTGCCCAAAAAACAGGAGACGCACTTTATTTGGATAAGGATGCTTTTATCAATCAGACTAAAGAGGAAATTCAGGAAAAGGGTAAAATTACCCGATTAGGTGGAATTGTTTTGGTCTGGCTATCCCAATTTGAGGAAGAGAAACAAGGGACTCTGCCTTTGGAGTATAAAGCTGGAGGACACAATCCAATTGCCATTATTCGGTCTGAAAATGATAATAAGGCTGCTTTTTATCTGGCAATAAAAGGTGGAGCCGGAATCGTAAATCATGGAAATATGGATGTAGGTTCTTTTATTTTTGAATTAGATGGTGTGCGATGGTCTATCGATCCGGGAAATCAAAGTTATAATGAATTGGAGCAAATAATAGGGTCTAAAAACTTATGGGATAGAACTCAGAATAGTCAAAGGTGGAGTCTGGTTACTAAAAATAATTATTGCCACAGTACACTCACTGTTGATGATAAGCTACATGTAGTTGATGGCTTTGCAGAGTTTACAGAATTCTCAACTGAAAAGAATGAAAAAACTGCTGTATTGGATTTAAGTCCTGTATTTAAAGGGCAATTAAATTCTGTATCCAGAAAGTTTGTAAAAAAAGATGACCATACATTGTTGATTGAGGATGAACTGGAATTGGAGGAAAGTACTGAATTTGTCATCTGGGCAATGATGACTCAGGCAGAAGTTACTACCAAGCCCGGAGGAGCAATTCTTACTCAGGACAGAAAGACTTTAAATTTGGAAATTGTTATGCCTGGTGAGCTACAAGTTTCAGTAGTAGCACTTGATCCACCTCCATTGTATTATGATAAAAAAATTGATGGTTTAAAAAGAATTGAGATTAGGATTCCCGCTTATGTATTTGAAAATAATAAGGGGAAAATCTCTGTTGAACTGAAGGGAAATTAATAACTTGAGGTTTTAATTTTTTGAACCAAAAAACAGAAATTATGGGATTATTTTCCAGTTTGTTGGGTAATGCAGGTTACATGGATCCGGAAGAAATTCAGGAAGAATACGGGAAACTTTTTGCTGAAACCGAAGAAGTAGAAATTGGCTTTAAACTCATCAGAGATACATTTATCTTTACCAACAAGCGACTAATTCTGGTGGATAAACAAGGAGTGACAGGTAGAAAAATGGAGTATTTAAGTATTCCCTTTAAAAGTGTTACCAGATTTAGTGTAGAATCTTCAGGTCATTTTGATCTGGAAGCAGAGTTGAAAATCTGGATTGGTAGTGATCTTGTTCCTATAGAGAAGAAGTTTAATAAAAAGGTAGATATTTATGATGTTCAGAAAGTGCTAGCTACTTACATTTGCAAGTGATTGAAATTGATCAAAAAAGAAAAAGCCCAGAACTGTGTTCCGGGCATTCTTAGTGTAAATTGAACATGTAGAAGCTAATAAAAATTGTTAAAGCTATAAGGAGTCAAAACTCCTTAAAAGTCAAAAAAATGGACTACCTGGTTGTTTATATATATTTTATAATAATTTTAGGTTAGGTTAAAAGGTTATGATTAATCCAATATTCTTTTCTAGAATAACTAATGCAAGTTACCTGATTCAATAATTAAAAACATTCATAAACCCTGCCGAATATTACATCAGTGCTTTAAGACGATAAAGTGCTTTTTATTTTCCGTATCCAGTTGGTTTTGAGTTGGTTAACTTATTTTGTGGGCGTTTTTTTATGCATTACACCTAAATTTAAGTAGCGTGTAATCTTGTTTTTGGAATAAAAATTTCAGGGAAACTAAAAAATACGAGATAAAATTTTGAAATATATAATTGATTAAAATCTTGTATTATTTTCAGAAAAACTTCAATATTTTTTATGAAAATGTGTTTTTTGGGAATAAACCTTTCAAACTGAAGTTGTTAATAAATATGTAATTGGGCAACAAATCTTGCAAAAAGAAAGGGTAAAAGAATACTAACTTTCCGTTTCTATTATATAACACTTTCATAAACACTGATAATCAGCAGCCTTTTTTAATATTTTTCCTAACTCTAAATGCTATAAAGTGGAATTGTATTGAATATATGATAGCAATAGGTTGTTTGCCATCTGTTAATTTCAATTTTATTTACTTGTATTTTTAGTATATTTCAACAAAATAAACTTTTCAAACAAATTCAGTTTGTTATCTATCGATTTTTATAGCCCGCTTCGCTATAGGAGGCTTAACTTCCAAACTCTTAAGTAATCGGTCAAATTTAAATATATTCTATTTTGCCACAACTAATTGATACTGAGATGTCATCGCTGTATATAAATTAGTGCTGGCACTTATTTCTATTGATCTCCATATTTTAAAATCTAACCTCTAATCTCCAACTTCTTATTTCTATAAGATCTAGGTATATCTAAATTCTGGTTTCTAGTCTGCAACCTCAAGCATCTATCTCCTAATTTATTCCCACAACACTACATCTGCCTGCTTATACCATTTTTCTGCTTTTTCAAGATACAAAGCATCAATCTTATTCCGCTTAATTTTCATTGTAGGGGTGATGATATCATTTTCTATATTCCATTCATCTTTGGTAATAACCACTTTTTTAACTTTCTGATAATCAACTGTTTTAGCATTAATAAGGGTGAGTAAAGTCGAAAAACTATGTTCAACTGCTGATTTTTCTGCAGCTTTACCCACTTCAGAAAGTTGAACCAGGGCAATTGGTTGAGGTAAACCAGTTCCCATTACACAGATTTGTTCAATATAGGCATCAGCACTAAAATCCCATTCTATTGGGCCGGGAACTACGTATTCACCCTTTGCCGTTTTGAAAATATCTTTAACCCTTCCAGTGATTTTCAGATAGCCATCTTCATCAACTTTTCCCATGTCTCCGGTATGTAAATAGCCATTTTTTAGCACTTCTGCGGTCATTTCTGGTTCCCTGTAATAGCCTTTCATTACCCAATCAGACATCATTAGGATTTCACTAGTTTTAGGATCTATTTTAAGATCAACTCCTGGGTAGGGAATTCCGATAGTTTCTAGTTTAAATGCTTGTGGAGGCATTACCGTACAAGCCCCAGCATTTTCCGTCATGCCGTAAAGTTCCAGCAATTTTAGTCCCAGTTTCTGGTACCAGAGGTGTAGCGATTTTGGAGTAGGGGCTGCTGCAGTAAAAGCCATTACTACTTTACCTAATCCAAGTTTTGTAAGAATTTTCTTTTTAATTATACCGGATAGTATAGGGGTTTTTAATAAGAAATCGAGTTTTTTCTGAGGCATTTTTTCCAAAACACCCAACTGAAATTTTGTCCAGATTCTGGGTACAGCGAAAAAGATAGTAGGTTGCGTATCTTGTAAATTTTTCACAAAAGTATCTATTGATTCTACAAAGGAAATGGTTCCTCCTGAATAGATACTGCAGGTTTCCACTACACCTCTTTCTGCAACATGGCAAAGTGGTAAAAAAGAGAAAAAGCGCTGTTCGGTTTCGTAAAGAGGAATAATCTGTTCTACAGATTTCATTACAGTAGCATTTTGCTCATTGGTCACCATCACGCCTTTTGGTCTGCCAGTAGTTCCTGAAGTATAGATTATGGTGGCTATCTCCTGAAGGTTAGGTTTTGGGTCACCTTCTAAAGGTTCGTGTTTTTGGAGCAGATCGTCCCAGTTTTCATATTCGGTAGCAGGACTATTGGGATAGGCTACGCATTTAATATCTCCTATAACACCTGGCTTCATCAAATCCCAGTTGTCCAGTTTTCCCACAAAGAGTACTTTTACCTCCCCATGTTCCAATACGTGTTCCAACTGGTCAGCATTTAAATTTGGATAAAACGGGACAGAAACATGCCCACTCATCATAATGGCCAAATCATTCATGATCCAGTGCGCACAATTTTTTGAAACTATACCAATATTGCTTTTTGGAGGCAAATTCATGGCTATTAAAGCAGAGGCGATACAACGGGCTTGTCTTCCGACTTCCTGCCAGGAATATTCAATCCAGGAGTCTCCTTTAGGTTGCCTGAGGAAAGTTTTATCTTTTAAAGATTTTTCCTTGTGATAGAATTTTTCTATTAATGATTCCAGCTTTTCATTTTCATTATTTGCCGATTTTTTTTCAGCAATATACATGTGTTCTTCCATATGGTTGGTGATCTTTTTTGGTGTAAGATTTTATCATCTGGTTAATTATCAAAATCAACCCTTAAATCAATCTTTTTAATTAAACCAGAGGTTTATAGGTGAATTAATAAATATAAGAAAAAAAAATATTGGTAATGGTTTAAATCAGGGTTAATTCCCGATAATTAACAATAGATTTTTGCCATTGTCAGATTATTTTAACCATTTGCACAAAAAGTAAGGTGAATTCCCGATTTTTTTATAAAATTCACCCCAAATTAAAACTACACAACAATTTAAACATTTCATGAAAAGGATCTACACCATTTGCGTGCTTGTCCTTTTGCACTGTTCTAGCCTTTGGGCTCAGGAGGATATTTATCCGGTAAACAATGTAAGAGACAACCGCCCCGAAGTTTATTTTTTAAAAAATGCCACAATTTTCAAGGATTATGAAACCAAACTGGAAAATGCTTCTCTTTTAATTGAAGAGGGAATAGTGAAAGCCATTGGAGCTGATATTTCCGCACCAAAAGGCACCAGAGAAATTGATCTAAAAGGAAAATTTATTTATCCAGCATTTATTGATCTTCACAGCGATTTTGGATTATCAGAAATCCCAAAGGGTAAACCCTTTAGCTTTGGATCGCCTGAAGTAGTTTATCCGCAAACCAAAGGAGCTTTTAATGTAAACGATGCCATAAAATCAAGTTACAATGCTGCTGAAGATTTCACACTGGCGGCTAAAGATGCAGAGACACTCAGAAACATTGGGTTCGGAACGGTGCTTTCTTCTAAGAAAGATGGCTTGGCCAGAGGAACATCTGCTTTAATAAATCTTGTTGATGAAGGAGACAATAAGGCCTTGATCAGTTCAAATGTAGCTGCTCATTATTCTTTCAAAAAAGGAAGCTCTTCGCAATCCTATCCAATTTCCCAAATGGGGTGTGTAGCAGTTTTGCGGCAAACTTATCTGGATGCCAAATGGTATGAATCAAACCTGAACAAAGAATTTTTTGATAATTCACTGGAAGCCTGGAATGTTAGTCAGTCTTTACCACAAATTTTTGATGCTAAAGATTGGCAATCTGTTTTATTGGCTGATAAAATTGGGGATGAGTTTGGCGTGCAATATATCATTGTTGGGAGTGGGGAAGAATATAAGAGAATTGAGGAAATAAAGGCAACCGGAGCAAAGTTGATAGTTCCAATAAATTTTCCTGATGCCTATGAAGTGGAAGACCCTTTCGAAGCCAGAAATATAAAACTGGCAGACATGATGCATTGGGAATTAGCTCCAGGAAACCTGGCAGCATTGGAAAAAGCCGGGATTGATTTTTCATTAACTGCCGATGGATTAAAAAGTAAAGGTGATTTCCTTGTTAACTTGAGAAAAGCAGTAAAAAATGGCTTGACTGCAACAACTGCTTTAAAAGCTATTACTTACAATCCTGCTCAATTTATTAATGCAGGATCAACTGTCGGAAGCCTGGAAAATGGCAATATGGCCAACTTTGTGATTTTCTCAGAGGATCTTTTTGAGGAAGAAAGTGAATTGATGGAAAACTGGGTAAATGGGAAACAATTCATCATTAAGAAGAAAGATGAAACAGATTATGCAGGTAAATATTTATTGGAAGTTGGAGACAGTACTTTCAATTTGGAGGTTTCCGGAAAGCCTGCCAAACATACCTTCAAAATTGTAATAAATGACAGTACCAAAATTGATGTAAATGCAGGATTGGAGGAAACACTCATTAATTTAAGTTTTGCTCCAAATAAGACAGAAAAGGCAGTTATTCGTCTTTCAGGTTGGATTGATGGAAAAACCTTTAAAGGAAAAGGTCAATTGACAGATGGTACCTGGGTAGAATGGAATGCTGCGTATACAGGAGAATTGGATAAAGATGATGAAGATAAAGATGAAAAGAATGAGGAAGAAAAAGAGAAGGAACTGACTGCTAAAGTATTGTTTCCTTTTTTGCCATATGGAAATGAAAAGTTGCCACCAGCTAAAAACTATTTGATAAAAAACGCTACGGTTTGGACAAATGAAATTGATGGAATTCTGGAAGGTACTGATGTTTATGTAGAAGACGGGAAGATCAAAAGAATTGGCAAGGACCTTTCTGTAAAGGGAGCAATAGAAATTGATGGAACTGGAAAGCACCTTACATCTGGAATAATAGATGAACATACGCATATAGCCCTGAATAATGTAAATGATGTGGCCACAAATTCTGGAATGGTGAGAATGGAGGATGTGATTGATTCCGATGATATTAATATTTACAGACAATTGGCAGGCGGAGTTACTGCTGCTCAATTACTTCATGGTTCGGCAAATCCGGTTGGGGGGCAGTCTGCGCTAGTTAAATTTCGTTGGGGAGCAGCACCTACTGAGATGCTCATTAAGGATGCAGACAAGTATATTAAATTTGCTTTGGGGGAAAACGTAAAACGATCTTCCAATAATAATTCAGTAAGGTATCCTCAAACCAGAATGGGAGTGGAACAGGTTTTTATGGATGGATTTTCCAGAGCAAAAACCTACGAAGCAGAATGGACCGCATTCAATAGTTTGTCGTCTTCTGCAAAATCTAGTTCAACTCCTCCAAGAAGAGATTTGATGTTGGAAACAATGGCAGAGATCATCAACAAAGACAGATTTATAACTTGCCATTCTTACGTACAATCAGAAATTAATATGCTGATGAAAGTGGCAGAAAAATTCGATTTCAATGTCAATACTTTTACCCACATTCTGGAAGGTTATAAAGTTGCCGATAAAATGGCTTCCCACGGAGCAGGAGGGTCAACATTTGCCGACTGGTGGGCTTATAAATTTGAGGTGAGATATGCCATTCCTTACAACCCTATATTAATGAAAATGGCTGGAGTAACTGTAGCAATTAATTCTGATGATGCTGAAATGGCAAGAAGGCTCAATCAGGAAGCTGCGAAGTCAGTGAAATATGGAGGAATGTCGGAAGAAGATGCGCTGAAAATGGTGACTTTAAATCCTGCCAAACTACTCCACCTTGATGACAGGATGGGAAGTGTAAAAGTAGGCAAAGATGCTGATTTAGTACTTTGGAATGATCATCCACTGTCCATATATGCTAAACCAGAAAAAACCATGGTCGATGGAATCCTATATTTTGATATAGAAGAAGATCAGAAGAAAAGGGAAGAGATTTTCAAAGAAAGAACCAGGTTGATTCAAAAAATGCAGGAGACTAAAAAAAATGGAGCGAAAACACAATCCGTTGAGCCTTCAGTGCATCAGTTTTGGCATTGTGATGATTTGCATTTTGGGCAATTTGAATAAATGCTCTGTGGAGAATAAAATCTTACTGACAATGAAGTTGTTTAAAGTTATTTCTTCTATCTAATAAAATGGTTCTTTTTTCCTTCTTCTTTGTTACTTTTTCATCAGGTAGTGCCACTATCTTCTTCAAAAGTGCCTCGAATAAGAAAAAAAATAGCGCATTTTCAATTTATAATTAAAACATTAAACAACTTCAATAAAAAAAATTAAAAAATGAAAATATTCATATATATAATTTCAATAGTACTGAGCGCAATTCATTTGGCTTCGGCACAAGTTCCTGCTCCTGGGAAAGCTCAGAAAAGCCCCATTTTAATATCGGGTGGAACAGTCCATGTGGGAAATGGAGAAGTATTAGAAAATGGTGCTGTGGCTTTTTCGGATGGGAAAATTTCCTATGTTGGTGAAGCTTCAGGTTTTACAGCCGACAAATCAGGCTATGAGGTAATTGAGGCAAGTGGAAAACATATTTATCCAGGATTCATTATCCCAAATACTACTCTTGGCTTGGTGGAAATTGGTGCTGTAAATGCTACCAGAGATCAAAATGAAATAGGAGACTTAAACCCAAATATCAGGTCGATAATTGCCTATAACACTGATTCTGAATTAATCCCTACCATGAAGTTTAATGGGATTTTACTTGCTCAAACTACTCCCGTTGGAGGAAGAATTCCCGGAACTTCTTCCATAGTTGGTCTGGATGCCTGGAATTGGGAGGATGCTGCAATCAAAATGGATGATGCTGTTCATTTAAACTGGCCGAGCAGATACAAATATGAATTTGATTATTCGAATTTTTCTGTTAAAAGGGTGAAAAATGATAAATTTGATGAAAGCCTGCAAGAATTAAATGATCTTTTTGTAGATGCTCAGTCTTACGCTAATCAGCCTAATAAAAAGGAGAATTTAAAACTTGATGCTATGGTGGGTCTATTAAATGGCTTAAAAGGTTTACACATCCATGTGGATGACGCCAAAGGAATCATTGAAAGCATTCAATTTTCTAAAAAACATGGCGTGAAAAATATGGTAATAGTTGGGGGAGAAGAAGCCCTAATGGTAAAGGATATTATAAAGGAAAATAATATTCCAATTCTGCTATCTGACGTTCATCGATTACCTAACCGACCTGAAGAAGATGTAGATATGCCTTATAAATTACCCTACCTTTTGTATAAGGAAGGCATAAAAATAGGCCTTACTTATGGTAGTGTGACTAATGCCAGAAATCTTCCGTTCTTTGCAGGTACAGCTGCTGGTTATGGTTTGCCTAAAGAGGAGGCTTTGAAAAGTATTTCCTTAAATACAGCGGAGATTTTAGGTATAAGTGAGCATTATGGTTCATTGGAAAAAGGTAAAAGTGCCACCCTGTTTATTTCCAGAGGTGATGCATTGGACATGAGGGGAAACCTGGTGGAAAAAGCTTTTATTTCAGGTAGAGCTATTGAATTAAATGCCATGCAACAAGAGCTTTACGAAAAGTACAAAACCAAATACGAAGCTGGTAAGTAATTCTATCTAAAAGGGCATCGGGAAAAAAGGAAGAATTACTAATAAACCTAAATGATTTAAAACAATTTTGCTAATAAGGTAGTCTTTATATAAAAAGATTACCTTTTTTTTAAATAAGTACAGTTTAAAAGACTCTAATTAAGTAGTAATTCAAAATTAACCGTGTATTATTTTGCCGTAAAAGACTGATAGAGAGAGTACTATTTTTCAGAAATAATAGTACCCGGTGTGGAGCACTGGTGCTTATCTTCCATTACTAATTTAAAATGATCCTTATTTTAATCAGTAAAACATAAACTAAAAAGAAATGAAAAATCCAGTTCCCGTAAAAGACAGAATTGTTGTGTTGAAAGACGATGAAGAAACCAGCAATGAAAAAGAAAGTTCAAACAAAAAATTAGTAATTGATGGCAGAATAGCTATGGTTACCAATAATTGAGATTAATATCATTTTAAAAGAAAACCGAGATAGTTCGCTGTCTCGGTTTTCTTGTTTTTGAAGCAATAGTAAGTATTTCACAAAGTCTTTATTCTTTCCATTAGGCTACCTTTATAAGTATTGCTAATGGGGATTATTCTTCTACCAATCTGAAGGTTGGAGATATCAATATTTTCAATTCGATCAAGCCGGATAATAAAAGACCGGTGAATTCTCATAAACTGACTTTCAGGTAGTTTTTTTTCCACTGCCCTAAGTGTTGTATATACCAGTAGCATTCTTTTACTGGTGTGGATTTTTACATAATCCCCTGCAGCTTCAATAAAATCGATATCCACAAATTTTATGTTTTCCAATAGAGATTCCACCTTAACAAACAAACTATCACCTTCTTCTGTACTATTAGCATTTTTTTCCTCTATATTTTTCTGAACCCTTTGAACCGCTTTTAGAAATCGAGCATAATTTTCAATAGGTTTTAATAAATAATCCGTGACTTCATATTCAAAGGCCTCAAGTGCATATTTTTCTTTACTAGTGGTAAGAATAATTTGAGGAGGTGCGCTTAAGGTTTTAATGAACTCCAACCCAGTCATTTCAGGCATTTCCACATCTAGGAATATTAAATCTACTGGTTGGTTGGCCAGCATGTTAGCTGCATCTATGGCATTTTCAAACTTCCCCACCATATCCAGAGATGAGTTTCTAGCGACCAAAGTTTCCATAATTTTCAAGGACATAAGGTCATCGTCCACTATAATACAAGTTAGTTTTTTGCCCATTTCAGGTTAGTTTCGTTTTTTTTTAGTCCTAAATTTAATTTTTTGGATGATAATTGGGCAATTGCTGCTTTAACCGTTTGGGTAATTGTTGCAAGAATTTCCACTTCATTATTCACAGGCAATTCACGGTCAATGGAACTTTCCCATTTTTCTAATGCAGCAAATGCCAGATTTAAGCCTACATATTTATAATTAGGTTTGGTTTTATGAATTAATTGCTTGAGACTTTCTCTGTCTGGTTTGTTTAAGGCTTTAGCCATTTCTTCCAATTCTACAGGAACTTTATTCATGAAAATTTCCACCAATTCCTTAATAATTATTTTATTATTTTGGGTAATGGTTTCTAAGTATTTCAGGTTTACTACTTCAAAATCAGTTGGTTCTTCAAGGTTTCCAATCAATTTATTTAAATCATCAGGGTTTAATGGTTTTCTTAATATTTCCACCTGCCATTCAGTCAGTAAATTTTTGTTTTTAATATCCTGCCCTGAAAGTAAAAATATTGGTAGTTTATTAAAATATTCAGATTCCCGAATGATTTTAATGGTTTCCATTCCATTTAATACAGGCATCTGGTGATCGATAATGAGCAAGTCATAGCTTTTGTGTTTGATATTTTCCAAAACATCCCTTCCATCTGCTACTACATCTACTTCATACCCCCAGTTTTTCAGTAATTCCTGAACAATTTTTTGACTTAATAAATCATCTTCAGCAACTAAAATACGATTTAAAAATATTTTTTTTTCGTGTTTCAGTTCAAAGGTTTCTTCATTTTTACCCAAACCATATGTCAAGGAAAATTCAATTTCGGTTCCTACTTCCTTTTTACTTTTTATTTTAATTTGTCCTTTCTGGAGCTCAATAAGCTGTTTTACGATGCTGAGCCCCAAACCTGTCCCGCCATACAACTTGCTGGTATTATTTTCGGCCTGTTCAAATGGTTGAAAAATCTTTTCCAGTTTGTCTTTTTCAATGCCAATTCCCGAGTCTTTTACTTTAAAATACAGATCCCAATTTCCATTATTTTCCCGACTTTCTATACTTAAGTAAACTTCTCCATTTTCGGTGAATTTAATAGCGTTGCCTATCAGGTTAAATAAAATCTGCTTAAGTTTTGTATCATCTCCTTTCAAATGAGGTGGAATATTATTGGCAATTTTATGGCTCAATAATATATTTTTCTCCTGAGCTGAAAAGACAAATGATTGGCAAACATCATTTACTAAATCATGAATATTAAAATCTACTTCCTCAAAATGCAGTTGTCCAGATTCAATCTTCGATAAATCAAGAATATTATTGACAATGGCCACCAAATGTTGGGAGGTAGCTGAAAGCGCCTGAAGATATTCTGCTTTTTTTGTATTGTTATAAGGAAAGCCCAGCAAATGAACCAAACCCACAATTCCATTTAAAGGCGTTCTGAGTTCATGGCTAATTTGTGCAAAAAAGGTGGTTTTAAACTCTTGAATGCGTTTGAGTTCATCATTTTGAAAAGTCAATAAATCTTTTTCTAAACTCAAAACCCGTTCTCTGATTTCCAGAAATTCAGATTTTATGGCAGAATCATTTCGCTCTTGTTGTAGAATAATCAGGTGTTCATAATGATGTGTGAAATCCTGTAAAATACAAAGATTGCTTATATCATCATTAAAAGAAGTCCTTTTTAAAATGATGTCATAATAGCCTTCAGTTCCATCAAAAGAAAGGTTAATACAAGGGAACTCAAATTCCTCATTCAAAGGTAAGGTTGGAAAAGCTTCTTCCATGCTTTCCAGAAAAGGAAGATGAATAAAAATACTTCCTTCTAATTTTGAAAATTGAAATAAAGTATCGCATGAATCTAGACAATATCCTTTATCATCAAATATGATGAATTGAGACTTTGACTGGATATACTGATTCTTTATTTCTTTAAGTGTCATTTTAGTAGTGCTTTTGCCATAGATTGGAACAACGGTTCAACATTATTTCCGGTTTTTGCACTGGTTAAAAAGGATACTTCTAAAGGTAATGAATTGATTATTTGGCTTGCATTTTTTTCGTCAAGTAGGTCTAATTTGTTGCCCACTACCTGAATTGGCACGTTAGAAATCAGTTTTTTCAGGTTATTTAATTCTGTAACAATATTCTCGTAAGTGAATGGCCTTGAAAGATCAAAAACATAAATGGCTCCATGAGCTCCAAGATGGTAAGATTTTGGGATTTTTGTGTTCGTGGATTCCCCTGCAATATCCCAAATTAACATATTTAATTCAGTACCATTTATATTCACTGTTTTTTTGTCAATCTTAACCCCGATGGTAGTCAGGTATTTTTCCGAAAAACGTTGGTGAACAAATTGTTGTATGAGAGAAGTTTTGCCAACCCCATATTTCCCTATCAAAACTACTTTTTTACTAATCATACTTTTTTAACTTGATAAAATAGTTATTTAAATTCTCAGAAAATTCTTCTTCAATAAAATCTCCATCAGCTTTCTCAGACCTTTGATTAATTATTTTATTTACAAAATCTAAAATAATATCATCCAGTTTATCCAAAAATGCTTTGGAAATAATTCCCGAAATTATAACAGCAATATAAAACTTGGGAAAATTTTTTATCACAATTTTGTAATTTTCGTATTCTATGGTTTCCAGTTCCTGATCTCCAACCGAAAAAGTTTCTTTTGCAAAACTTTTGATTGCTGTAAGCATACCAGCTACCATGTCCTGATCTACAGAAGTTATCCGGGAATAACTTCCTATTAACATCCCGGAGAATTGTTCTACAATAAATACCTCCTGAATTACAGGGTCCATGGCACCTTTCAGCATCATATCTCCCTGCTTAATTCCCAAAAATTTAGCTTTTAAAAACATGATCCAGTTATCCAAGGAGAATGCAGCATCTATTTTCTTGTCTATTCTTTCGGATAATAATTCAATTTCCTTTAGAATATATTTCTTAATCATTTTGCCCATAATTGGGTATAAGGCCTCCACTACTTCATCTTTGGAGTCTTTTATCTGGTTTTTAATAGATGCAGTAATGGCAGGTCCAAAAAGCTCAGGGAATTTTTTTTGAAGAAAAATTACCTGATCATTTAAAATGGGTGCAATTCTAGGCTCAAGTTTTTCCCGTTCATTTAAATTTTGATCAATTACCTCCACCCGGTTTTCAAGCTGTTCTCTGGCTTGCCTTTCCTCTTCCAGTATTAATCGAGTCAGTTTTTTAAAAGTATCGGATTCCCGCATTTATGTAGAAGTTTTTTTAATCAAGTATTGCTAAAAAAGCAAAACTGACACTATGGTCAATCTTTGAACCGAGCAAATGTTTTGTGACAATTTGCAGCCTAAAGAAATAAGTTTGAATCACTTCTTTCATTAAAAATAGATTTTATCCTTTAAAGAGGCAATTTTATAGGCTAACATTCCCGGAAAATTAATTTTAGTACTAATTGAAAATTATTGTAATATATAAAAAAACGATCATTCCCAGGATTTTAAATCAGTGGTTTTAAAAGTCCACTCAGGCGTATGGACGATTTGTGATTTCGCCAGGTCTTTCATGGAATACCATGGACTTAAATTGGCATTATCAGGATTTTTAAGAATATGCATTTCCTGTGCAGGCATGTAGCTTTGTGCCAATAGAAAAACTTTATTTCCAGTGGTCTGATGAAATGCCATATCTACCACAATTACAGCATGTCCGGGAAAGCCTCCTTTTATCAAAATGTCTCCTGAATTAATCTGATCAAATAGTTTTGAAATTAGTTCCTGGCTGAGAGAGGCCGTTCCTGCATACATAAAAATGTATTTCATATAATTTTTAAAACTTTTGTAGGAACTGTTTGATGATGAAGAACTTACCCATCTAAGTTTATTATTGGAAATAGTGATTTTATTCCCAGATCTCCATGTTTTAAAATCGGCAAGGTCTCCATTTGTAAAATTGAATTGGATATCATCGAATTGTTTGGTAGCGTACAGATATTCTGCTCTTAGGCGCATGGTGGCATCGGCACACTGTTGTAAATCCCTATTTCCCACATCCATTTTTATTATCCTAAAATGAGCCCATTGATTATATTTTTTTTCTCCGTTAAACAGTAAAACTTCCTCTCCTTCAGGTTTCAATGGCAAAGAGCTAAGCCAATTGGCAAAATCGCCTTCTTCTACTATTCTTCTTTTATATCCATTGGGAGGAAAAATTTGATTTCTTATAGATTGTTTGATGTTATAACCTCCTTCTTCTAACCAGGAGAACTTGTTTTTTATAGAATCTGCCAAAATTACTTCCTTGTCAGCAGCCAAAACAATAGTCTTTTTCTGCTCCTTTTCTGGTGGCTGTTTTTGACAGGTAGAACCAGCTAAAAAGCAAATAAGGATATATGTAAAGGGAATTTTTTTCATGCTTCAGTTGGAAAATTGTTTAGTTAGAAATGCTATTGTCATTATTGACAGGAAAAGGATGTAATATTGTCAGTCTAAAAGGTTAAAATTGTCAAAAATTTATGGTGGCATAAGAAATGCTAACATAAGATTCAAAGAGGATATCTTTATTTTAAAAATAGTAAAATTCTAAAACTTAAAATTAGATTATTAGAATGTCAAACGTTAACATCAAACCATTAGCAGACAGAGTTCTGGTTGAACCTGCCCCTGCAGAAGAAAAAACTGCTTCAGGCATTATTATTCCTGATACTGCTAAAGAGAAGCCTCAGAAGGGACAAATTGTAGCAGTAGGAACAGGGAAAAAAGATGAGCCTTTAACAGTAAAAGTTGGAGATTCAGTACTTTACGGAAAATATTCAGG
>JAHQVQ010000283.1 GCA_019634305.1 Flammeovirgaceae bacterium
CAATGCTAATTTTAAAAATGACCTTCACTCTTTTGTCTATTTTGACCCAATTTTACCACAATGGAATTATAAATTCCTAGCTGAAAATCGGGAAGTTATTTTTTGAGCATTACTTAATAAAGAAAAAGTTCTCTAATGAGGGCTTTTTTGTTTTCATTATTTTTGAAACTAAAAATGGATTAGCCAATTTTAGATTTTTGAAATTGAGCGGAGTGTTTTTTTAGATGACAAACAAACTGAAACACAAGGCGCTTTATGCGGCTTTTGATCTTTACCCTTGTGCCAAGGGAGCAGCAACACATATTTGCCATTTTTCCCAGGCAATGTTCGAACATTATGATGGAGGACTTTTATATGTTTTGGGAAATGAAAAACTACCAGGTTATCAGGAAGAAGGAAATGTTGAAATTATACGATTTGCGGAAGCCATACCCAATTACCTGGAAAGGGCTGAAAGTTATGTGAAGGCTTTTTATCAAGAGTTGGAGAATCATAATGAACTGGAAATGTGTCATTTCCGAGATATTTGGAGTGGGTTGGCAATTCTTCAGGAGAAAAGAAATTACAAAACTGTATTTGAGGTGAATGGTTTGCCATCCATAGAATTGCCTTATAAATACACTTATTTGTCTGAAAGTACGCTAGAAAAAATTAAACAATTGGAAGCCTTTTGTTTAGAGAAATCAGATGCCATTGTTACTCCATCAAATTCTATTAAGTCTAATTTAATTAAAAGAGGAGTGGCAGCCGAAAAAATTACTGTAATTTATAATGGGGCTGATATTCCAGAAAAATTGGAAAAACCTGTAGATGCTCCGGGAAAATACCTGATCTATTTTGGTGCTCTACAAACATGGCAGGGTGTAGATGTATTGCTAAAAGCCTTTGCCGGACTAAAAGATTATGAGCGTTTAAAGCTGGTGATTTGTTCTTCCAACAGACCGAAGTTTGCCAAGCCATTCAAAAAGTTTGTGGAGAAGATAGATATTTCTGAAAGCATCATTTGGCATGCTCAAATGGCGAAGGAAGAACTTTACAGCTGGGTGCAACATGCAGAAATTTCCATCGCTCCATTGAAAGAGTGTAGCCGTAATTTAAGCCAGGGATGTTGTCCTTTGAAAGTTTTGGAGTCGATGGCTTGTGGTACAGCGGTGGTGGCATCTGAAATTCCCGCAGTAAGGGAATTGGTAAAGGACAGGGAAAATGGAAAACTGGTAAAGGCGGACAGGCCAGCCGAACTTTCTAGGGCAATAAGGTTTTTACTGGATTATCCTGAGGAAAGGAATAGATTGGCCAAAGCAGGATTTGAAAGTATCAGAAATGATTTTACATGGGATCAGAAAAAAGATGAATTAAAGACTTTTTATTCCCAATTAAATTCAGTTACTTAAAGTAACAAACTGACAACCCATAAATTCTCCTAATTCATGAGCCGCAAAAAAAGTTTAGAGGTTTTTAATTCTCTTGATGAAGAACAAAAAGAAATAATCAGCACCAAAAAGATATCGGGAAATCAACCTGCCTCAGCCTGGCTGGAGAGATTAAAAAAGGTGGCATTAATGGATCACTATGGGGATACCTACCGAAAGAATCAAACTTATATCATTTTTATGATCTTAATTGGGATTGGTGGAATTATTCTTACAATTGTTTCATTGACCAATGGATTCTATTTTGGGTTGATTATTCCAGTATTAGCAGTAACAGGAATAGTATTGATTTATAAGTCCTTTAGCAAATTTGCAAGTATGGACTTGGCGAATCATCTCCGGCTATTTATTGTGCCTTTACTTGCCATTCTTAAAGAAGAATCTCGGAAAAAAGAGAAAATAGATTTGGAAGTTAATCTCAATGATCCTTGTAAAGAAGAAAATATAGTGGAGACCATTCCTAATTCAAATAAAAACTATCCTAAAATAAAAACCACATTCTACGGTATTCAATGGATGAGTGGAAAAGCCAGACTTCAGGACCAAACTCAATTGCAATGGACGGTGAATGATTTAGTGAGAAAAAGAGATGTCACGAAGAAGAACCCCAGAGGTAAAATAAAATACAAAACAAAATATAAGGTAAAGCACAATGTAAATTTGAAGCTTTCTATTCCTAAAGAGAGTTATGAATTGGTACAGGATCCCAATGAAAACCAACCAACTAATGGACCATACAAAATGGGTTACTCCTCATCAGACAGATTTCATGTTTTTAAAATAAGATCAACTGATGTTTCTGCCACTTTGGATGAAAGTATCAAGCTCAATCATTTTTTGGGTATAATAACTAAAGCTTACAAACACGTAAAACCGATTTAATTTATGGCCCGATGTGAAGTAAAGAAAGGAATGTTTATCCTTAAAGAATGCAGTAATTTCGCCAACCAGACTTGTAAAAATTGTAGTAAGAGCATTTGCTCAAAGCATTCCACTCCTATAGAAAATGAGGTTTTTTGCGTTGAATGTGGAATCGCACAGAAAAAAAAGCAACTTAGTAAGTTACCTGCCAGCCAACGAAGAAATAGGAATTCGGTACATGATGAAGAGTATGAAAGATGGATGATGGACAGGAATACACATTACGGATTATGGTATTATGGCATCCGGGATGATTTTTATCACGATAGTCATTATAGCCCTTTCGATGAGCAGGATTATTCAGGATTTGAAACTGAAAGTGGTCAGGAGTTTTATGACGATACTGATTCAGGGGATTTTATGGATAGTTAGACCTTCAAAAGCCATTCAGTGCTTAATCTATTTATCCTTTTTTTTCTTTTCCTTATCTTTCTTGCCAAAAACTGAAAACTGAACATATCTATTTGGGTGGTTCCTTAAGTTGACTAATAAACTATCCAAATCTCGGACAGTCTGATCCATATCTTCGTAAAGTTTTTTGTCATTAATCAACAAGCCAAGTGAACCTTCAGCATTATTAATTTTTTGTACAGTGGTGTTGAGATTAGCCATGGTAGCATTCATTTCAGTAGCCAAAGATTTAATAGGGGCTTCATTTAGGGAATCTGCCAGGGTATTTAATTTTCCTGCCAAAGGTTTTAAATCTTCAGACATTTTCACCAGATTTTCACTGGTTTTTCGGAAGTTTCGTAGGGTGCCATTTAGTTCATGGGTATTCACAGATGCCATTTTGTTTCTGGTTATTGCTAAGGTTCCTTTCAATTCATCTCCAATGCCATCAAATCCTTTTACTAATATATTAATTGATGCAAGTGTAGAATCAAGTGTATTGATAATAGGAAAGGCTTTTTCTTCTAAAATATCCATTATACCATTATCAACTTCTGATCTAAGCGTATCTCCGCTTTCCAAATAGCCATTTACAGTATTTATTTTTAATTCTACTGCTTTATCACTTAAAAGTCCGGGATCTGTTAGCATGGCCACGGTCTGATCACCAATTTGAATGTTATCGGCAACTTCCAGGCTTACTAAAACTTTGTTATTATTTTCAGGAACAATTTCAATGGCTAAAACTCTTCCTATTGACATTCCATTAAGCAACACCGGGTTTGCAGGTTGTAATCCACCGATATTTTCATAGTAAGCAAAGTAAACATTGGTATCCGAAAAAAGATCAATTCCTTTCAGGAATCTCACTCCTCCGTAAAGAATCACCCCCGCAATTACCGTCAAAATACCAACTTTAAATTCTTTGGACATTGTGTTTTAATTTAGATTAAAAAGTTTGGAATGGGTCAGTAGTAAGTATTTGAACAAAATTAAATAGCTTCATTTGTACCATTACTATTTGATAATGGGATAATATTTCTCAATATAAATTAACATAGGTACTTCACCTCCTCAAAAAACATCAATAATTCAGTAAATTACAAAAAGGATTAAAGAGAATTAATCAGGAGCATTGAAATTAACTTCTTTTTTGGACGCAATTTCCTGATTTCGAGTATACATTCTCCAACTTTAAAATAAACTGAGTTACTTAATTACTTTTTTCATATTCCATTTTAAAATTCCGGAAAGCTTTGTACAAAGTGGTAGTGATTTCAGCTTTGCCAACCTCGGAGTTTATATATTTTTCTTCTTCTTTATTACTTAGAAATCCTATTTCCACTAATACACTAGGCATGGTAGTTTTGGCTAACACCCAGAATCCGGCTTGTTTTACCCCTCTGTCGGTTCGCTTTATTTCTTCTGTAAACTGATTCTGAATTTTGCTGGCAAAGTGCAAACTGATATCCTGAAAAGCATTTTGGTAATTAGCCATCATGATATAAGAAACCGGGGAATTTGGATCGAACCCGTCATAATTTTCTTCATAGCCCTCTTCCTTTAGAATTACTGCATTTTCCCTCATGGCTACCGATAAATTCTCATCCGAAGAACTCAAACCCATTACATAAGTTTCTGCTCCAAAAATATGTTTTTTAGGATGAGCATTGCAATGGATGGAAATGAATAAATCAGCCCCGACATTGTTAGCAATTTTTGCTCTTTCATTAAGGGTGATGTAGTTGTCCTTATCTCTTGTGAAAATTACCTCCACATCTTCATGAAAGGTATTAATAAGTTTTCCTAGTTCTTTAGCTACCATTAAGGTGACCTCCTTTTCCTGGCTTAAAACACCATGACAACCCGGATCAAAACCTCCATGCCCAGCATCAATTACCACTTTGGAAATTTTGTGTGGAGGCTCCTGCCATCCGAATGTATTAAAAATAATTCCTGCGAATAGAAAAGGAATAATTAGTAGATTTTTCATAAAATTGCAGCTCCAAATTTTCTGGTGAAAAATATAACAGTTTAGTTGCGTTTAACTATTGTTATAAAATTTAAATAAAAAATGTTAAATAGTTGCAAACCAATAATTTATAATACTTTTTTACCTAAAAATTAATATTAAATAACTTAGGTGAACAAAGTTGATTAACGCTTAGTTTGCCACAATTGCCTGAAAATGAGATATTAATTACTCAAAAATTTCAGGCTTTAATTTTTTTAGTAAGAGAAGGATTGACTTCTCTTAAAAAATCAAACGCTCCGCCATTTTTAATTTCCTGTAAAGGATTTTGGTGTTAATTGAATAAAGGTTACGATATCATTTTTATTTTGCACAAAAAAAACAAATATATTTTTAATCTAAAATTTACCCATTTTCAATTAAAGGTATTTGCTTTCTTTTTCCTTTTAATAATTGTAGGAAATGGCCAGCTAATGGCTCAGGATAATCCTACAACCGATTCTGTAAGCATCACCCAAACATCCGATTCTACTTTAAATGTTTCGCTTGATTCTGCCCTGGTAACTGATAATGATTCCACACAACAGGAAGGACCAATAGAAACTACGATTGACTATACTGCAGATACTGTGATTTATGATATGGTGAATTCAAAAGCTTATCTCTATAAGGATGCTAAAGTAATCTATGGGGAAATGACTATTGAGGCCTACCATATTGTTTTTGACATGCGAAATAATAAGGTATCGGCAAAGGGTATGGTCGATTCTACCGGTACTAAAATCGGACTTCCGGTCTTCACACAGGCAGGAGAGACCTATAATGCGGAAGAAATGGATTACAACATTGAATCCGGGAAAGGTATTATTAAAAAGATTGTAACTCAACAGGGAGATGGTTATGTAGTAAGTAAGCGAGTGAAAAAAACACCGGATAATGAGATGTATGCCAGAAGTAATATCTATACTACTTGTGCATACGAAGATCCTCATTATGGAATAAATACCAGTAAATTAAAAATTGTCCCTAATAAATATATCATTTCAGGACCCTTCAATTTTGAATTGAATGGTGTGCCAACTCCTTTAGGTTTTGGTTTTGGTTTATTCCCATTTTCTGAAGAAAGAAGTGCTGGGCTCATTGTTCCTACATGGGGTGAATCCGCGGAAAGAGGATTTTATTTAAGAGATGGAGGGATTTTTCTTCCTTTAGGAGAATATGTGAGTTTGAAAGTATTGGGGCAAATTTACTCGTTGGGTGGCTGGGGATTTTCTACAGATGCTGATTATAGAGTAAGATATAAATTTAATGGTCGTTTTAACTTCAGTTACAATAATGTAAAAAGACAGCAAGATAACCTGGAAGTTAATGAATCTACAGATTATTGGTTAAGGTGGAGCCATTCGCCTGTTTCAAGTGGAAACAGTAGATTTTCTGCCAATGTGAACGTAGGTTCCTCCTCCTACAACCGTAACAACTCTTTTAATACTCAGGATTATATTTCAGCCACTTTTAATTCAAGTGTATCTTATAGTAAAACTTTTGAAGGAACTCCTTTTAATGCTGGAGCCAATATAAGGATTAACCAAAACGTAAATACTCAAGTCACGAACCTGTTTCCAGAAGCCAACCTGGCCATGAGAAGGATTTATCCTTTAAAGGGAAAAAACTCAACCAAGAAAAATGTTTTTTCACAATTGAGCCTGGCCTACACCTTTAATGCCAAAGCTAGTGTGACTAATGAAGAACAAACGACAAGTTTTCCTTTTACAGTCTTAAATCCAGTAGACAATTCCTATGATATTCCTGAGGGAGAAATAGAATTTGATGAAGATGGAAATGCATTACCTGCTGATTTTTTTAGCAACTTCGGTGAATTTCTGAAAAATGCAGAATATGGTGCTGTCCATAGAATCCCAATTTCTACCAACTTTACTTTATTGAAGTTTTTCCAATTTACTCCAAACCTAAATTATACAGAATACTGGTATGCCAAGAAGTATGATTATGAATTTTCAGAAGAGGAAAATGGGGTTTATGTGGAACAAAAAGATGGCTTTTCCAGAGCTTTCGATTTTAATACGGGTATGGGTATGACAACCCGACTTTATTCTTTCTTTTATCCAAAAATTGGTAAGGTAGAAGGAATACGGCACATGATGACACCTAGTGTTAGTTTCAGTTACAGACCGGATTTGGGTGATCCGAGATGGGGCTTCTATGAAAATGTGCAGAGTGATGATCTAGCCAGCAGCTATCGTACTGTAACAAGGTTTCAGGGAGCACAATATGGTATTCCTGGTCAAGGAAAAAGTAGTAGTTTATCTTTTGGTATAGATAATCAATTGGAAGCCAAAGTAAGGATGAAGCCAGATTCTACCGGGAAAGTTGAAAGTAAGAAAGTTCCTGTAATTCAAAGCTTTAGCATTAGAAGTTCTTATAATCTAGCGGCAGATTCATTTAATCTATCGAATATTACCATGAGTGCCAGGACCACATTATTTAAAAATGTACCCTTTATTAGTGGTTTTTCTGTAAATGTAGCTGGTACGATAGATCCTTATACTTATGAATTATTGAGTGTAGATGAGGAATCAGATGGTGACTTGGGAATTAGTCAAAGGCGGATAAATGAATTTGCATGGAATACCGGCAATGGAATAGGTAACCTCACTAGTGCATCATTAGCCGTTTCTACTTCTTTCAGACCTGATAAAAAGAAAAAAGAGGAAAAGAAAAATCTTACTGAGCAGGAAAAACAGGAACTTGAGTTTATTGAGAATAATCCCACTTTATATGTTGACTTTAATATTCCCTGGTCCCTAAATTTAAGCTATAACCTTAGGTATGGTAAAGCAGGCTTCAACGAATCTACCGTTGTCCAGACGATGAATATTATGGCAGAAATCAAACTGACTGAAAAATGGAAAATTGGAGTGAGAACTGCCTATGATTTTGAATTACAGGATTTTGGTTTTACCAGTATCAACCTTCACCGCGACTTACATTGCTGGCAAATGGCTTTAAGCTGGATTCCATTTGGACCAAGACAGTCGTATAATGTGGATATAAGCGTAAAATCAGCTATTCTCCAGGACCTGAAACTAAGCAAGCGAAATACCTGGTTTGACCGGTAGAATTGTATCTCTTTCAAATCTACTTTTAGGAGAATTTGAAAAGATCCTTAATCGCTTATTGTAGCAATTAATACACTTCCACCACTAATAATGATGATATTTTTTACTATGTATTGACCTACCAGAGTAAATCCGAAATGTATATTGGTGAAAATAACTTCTGGGAAAAAGAACATGGGTGAAATGTAGCAAAGCATATGTAATAGATTGATTTTTTAGATTATGGGTTAGGAATTGCCAAAGAAATGAAGGGGAATCTTTTTCCATGTTTATGAAAGGCAATAGTGATGGGGAGAATATTGGATTAGGACTTTACATGTCAAGGTTGGCTGCTAAAAAAATTAAAGGTAATATACATTTTATTGAAAATGGGGACAACTTTACCCATTTCCAATTCACACTGCCACAATACCTTTCTATTGAACCTAGACTATTACAAAAAATCGAAGAGCATTTATAAAATTTAATTTTTCATGTGAAAATACTCAGCTTAGGGTTCTTGTGAAATAAGAAAGTGTCGGGCCATTAGAGGTTTTATTTTGAAACAAGGTTTCTGAACCGGGTAGACACATCTGTTTATATTTACAGCAAAATAGGTAAAATCTAAACATGCTTTAACCTGTTTAAGTTTAATTTTTGGTCAACAGTTTAATTTTTAATAATTTAAACAACTCAAAATTGCGCCCATTTGGAGGATAAGGAAATTAGTGAAGTCCAGAATTATTTATTGACAAACTAATACACATAATTGTTAACAATAGCAAAAATATTATTGGTTTTATACTAAAAAGTCTAACTTTCTCAAGAGTTTTTTGAAAAATCGCTACCTAAATTTATTTTAAAGATTGAAACTAATTAGACTAATAAAATGGAAGATAAAAGAAGTAGAAAGTTTCTCAATTTATTGATTAACCTGTGGGTGGGGTAAAAGTAATAAATTTGAGTTTGAGATGGATAAATAGACTTTCTGCAATACTTAATTGAAACAAAAAGAAATGAATAAAATGAAGACAGGTTTCCATCAAAAAGAAAAGCTGGAAACCTTGGGAAAGCTCACCGCTGGGTTAATTCACGAAATTACCAACCCAGCTACTATTGCACAAAAAAGTGCAGAATTACTTAAAATACAACTTGATAAATTAAATAAACTGGCTCCAATATTGGGACAATACAAGATTAGTACCCAGGTATTGGATGATGTTTTTAAATATTTAGGGCCAGGTGATGAAATTGAAGAAGGGATGTCTGTAATATCCATAACTGAAAAATGCCAGTGGGAAGATGAAATTTGTGAATGGCTTGAAGAAAATGGGTTTGAAGATGGTTATGAAATGGCAGTCGATTTAGTAGATTGGGGAATTGCAGAAGAAGATTTAGAAGAATTGAAAAATTTTATACCAACCAATAGTATTCGTACCGTTTTGGAGTGGTATTCTGCTACTATTCAATCTCAAAAATTTACTTCAGATATTAATGAAGCAACTCATCGGATAAATCAGTTGGTTGGATCTGTAAGATATTATTCTCACATGGATAATGGAATAGAAAAACATCCGGTTGATTTGAAGAAAAGCCTAGAAAATTCAATCCTTTTATTAAGACATAAATGGAAATTGAAAAATATTAAAATTCATACTTCATTCTCTTCCAATTCAAATATTATAGTTGGTTTTGAAAGTGCTTTAAATCAGGTTTGGACCAACCTTATTGACAATGCTATTGATGCACTGGATTTTGATGGCTTTTTGAAAGTGAAATCAGAAACTTTAGAAAGTGGAATTAGAGTTAGTTTAATTGATAGTGGGACTGGTATTCCCAAGGAAATTCAGCCAATGGTTTTTAATGAGTTTTTTACTACCAAAGGCTTTGGAAAAGGAACTGGTTTGGGATTGGATATTGTCAACCAGATTATCCATCAACATGATGGAAAGGTATATGTAAATTCTCGTCCTGGACACACTGAGTTTATCGTAGAATTACCCTTCAATTAGATTTCTAAAATTCTTTTAAGAAGACCAACTTGCCATTTCCATAAGGCAGGTTGGTTTTTTTATTTGTGGCTATTGCTATTCTCCTTTCTGTAGCAAAATAAATCTGCTATCTTTAGAAGAGGGTTGTTTTATCCTTCTAATAAGTTTTTTAACTTAATCATCACATTTTTAAACTAACAATTATGCAACTAAAAATGACCACTATTGCTTTACTATTACTCTATTATGGATTAAATAACCTGGCGATTGCTCAAAAGCATTATATCCAATGCGGATTATTAATTGATGGAAAAGGTAAATCTGCATTAAAGGAAATGACCATTATCGTGGAAGAAAATAAAATTATAGGTTTAGAAAAAGGCTATAAAAAAGGAGGATCAGAAGATGCCATTATAGATTTAACTGATAAAACGGTTATGCCAGGACTTATTGATATGCACGTCCACATAGAAGGAGAGACAAGTAAAAACAGGTATATGGAAAGGTTCAACTTGAATGAAGCAGATGTTGCCTTCAGGTCTACAATTTATGCCAAGAGAACACTTATGGCTGGTTTTACAACAGTAAGAGATTTGGGTGGAAGTGGGGTAAATATCGCTATGAGGAAAGCTGTAGATGCAGGATATATTGAAGGGCCCAGAATATATACCAGTGGGAAATCCATTGCAACCACCGGAGGGCACGCTGACCCAACCAATGGAGTAAAGTTTGATCTTATGGGTGATCCGGGTCCGAAGCAAGGGGTAATTAATGGGCCGGATGAAGCCAGAAAAGCGGTAAGGCAGCGCTATAAAAATGGAGCAGATGTTATTAAAATTACTGCAACAGGAGGAGTTTTAAGTGTAGCAAAGGATGGGCAAAGACCGCAATTTGCTGAAGAGGAAATAAAGGCAATTGTAGAAACAGCAAATGATTATAATATGATTACTGCGGCTCATGCCCATGGTGCAGAGGGTATGAAAAGGGCTGTATTGGCTGGAATCACTTCTATAGAACATGGAACAAAAATGACCGAAGAGGTAATGGACCTAATGATTGAACATGGAACATACTATGTGCCAACCATTACTGCAGGGAAATCGGTAGAGGAACTGGCTAAGATTCCAGGATATTATCCAGCTATTATTGTTCCTAAAGCCCTTGAAATCGGTCCAATGATTCAAACAACCTTTTCAAAAGCCTACAAGCATGGAGTGAAAATAGCTTTTGGAACAGATGCTGGTGTTTTCCCTCATGGAGAAAATTGGAAAGAGTTTGGGTATATGGTAGAAGGGGGAATGCCAGCGATGGAAGCCATTCAGTCTGCTACTGTTGTAGCGGCTACCATGTTACAGGTCGAGGATAAATTAGGATCTATTGAGGATGGAAAATTGGCTGATATTGTAGCGGTTGATGGAAATCCTTTGAAAGATATTAAAGTCATGGAAAAAATTGTTTTTGTGATGAAAGATGGCAAAGTTTTTAAAAATGAATAGCTGAAAATTGATTGAAAAATTTCAACTTTTAAAAATAATTTAAGTTTTACTTGACTGATTGGTCTGTTGTCTTGTATATTTGTTTAAGTGATGCAAGTGAAAGAAAAGAAATCGATTAAAGAAGTGCTTATTGAGGTGACCTCCAAATTATTAGAGCAGAAAGGTTATTACGGAACTGGGGTGGCAGAAATATTGATAAATGCTGGTATTGAGGGCAAGAAAGGGAGTATGTATCACCACTTTAAGACTAAAGATGAATTGGTCGTAGCTGCAATTAATTATTCAGGGAAGAGACAATTAAAGGATTGGGCTAAGGCAATGAGAGGTCAGGAAAGTGCTCAGGAAGGTATTTCAGCTTTAATTGATAATCTAATTCAGCGGCTGCAAAAAACTGAATACAGAAGTGGCTGCCCTGTTTCTCCAGTGGCTTTGGAAATTTCTAACCAGAATGAAGTAATTAGGATAGCTTGTAGTAATGCTGCCAGGAAGTGGGAAACCAGTCTGGCAACTTACCTTGAGCTGAATGGCATAGAGCATGGGGAAAGAAAGGCAAAAATCATCTTTAATCTAATAGAAGGAGCATTTTTACTTTCAAGAATTCACCATGATGTGGAAAATTGGGAAGCCATTAGGGAATCTATTGAACTAATTTTAGATAGCTAAAGGGAGCTATTTTTTTAACCAAAAACAGACTGATCGGTCAAGTTAATATGAAAGCTAATCTTAAAAACTTACACTTTAAATGGATTGGTGGAGCTACATGGGTATTGTATTACCAGGGATTAAGGATAGCCTGTGATCCGGTACTATGCAATAAGGGAACTCTTCAGGATTATGGATTTTTTAAGTCAAAAAGAATCACGGGACCCAAATGTGTAGAGGATGATTTTAAGGGGATTGATCTTTGGCTTATTACACATGCGCATCATTTAGATGATGCCGGTTTGCAAAAAATTGAGCCTGATTCTAAAATTCTAACCCATAAAAATGCTGTAAAAAAATTAAAATCAATTGCTCCACTAGACCTGAATAAAATGAGAAGTGGGAAGACAATATTCTTTCAAAAAGGAGAAATTGAAATTGAAGTGGAAGCGATGCCAGCAGTTCATGGAAATAACTTAATATCTTCCAAGCTGGCAGGGGGTGTAAATGGCTATTGGATCAATATTAATTACCAATTTGAACAAATAAGTATCTATGTCACAGGAGATACGGTTCTTAATAACAGAATTAGAAATCATCTAAAAAACAAAAAAGTGGACATTTTAATCCCGAATATGGGAGGAGTCCTTGAAAATAGATTTGGTGGTCCACTAACTATGAATGCCGCAATGTTGGAGGAGATGTCTAATCTATTAAAACCATCTTTAATTTTTCCGGTTCATTTCAATTCTTTTAAACATTATTCTGAACCAATCGAAAAACTTAAAAAGCTGAAATTTAAAGGGTTAAGATTGTTAGAGGAAGGCGATTCGTTTGCCTTTTCAGCCTAATCTAATTACAAAACAATTTATAAAATTAAAAGCGGCTACCTACTGGTAGTATAAATATTTCAATCTAAAAACTCATAAAATCCATGGAATTAGTTAAGGAATTAATCAAAAAACCAGAAAGTAAATCTATCATCAGGTTTCAGGATTGTGACCCATACGGGCACCTGAATAATGCCCGGTATCTGGATTATTTTGTAAATGCCAGGGAAGATCATCTCCTTAAATATTATGATCTTGATCTTTTCAAAATGTCGAAAGAGCAGGGGATAGGCTTTGTGGTAAGGCAAAATCAGATTTCCTATTTCCGACCAGCTAATTTAATGGAGGAAGTGGTGATTCAAAGTGCTTTAATTGCTTTTAATGAAAGTACTGTAAAAATTGAAATGCAGATGTTTAATAAGAACAAATCTGAATTTAAGGCTGTCCTTTGGGCAGATTATGTAGCTATGGATTTGAGAAGTGGAAAAAGGACTGTTTTCCCTGATGATATGTATAATCTTTTGGAAATGGTGAAAATTGAAGATGCTAATGGATCAAGTGACTCTTTTGAAAGTCGTGTTTACCAAATTGCAAAGGCACTAAAGAAAGGTTAGAATTTTAATTAATCAATCGTAATTTACCTAGTAATATATAGTAAATTCCTGGTCAGGTGAAATATCCTTATTGACCAGGATTTTTTTTTTAAGTGGAATAATTGATAGCCGTTTCTTAAATTGACTTTAAATAACTTTTATTTGAAATTTTAAAGACTTAAAAAATATTACTATGAGAAAAGGACGAGTAACCGGAATAGGAGGAATTTTTTTCAAATGTAAAGATCCTGACAAAATGAAGGACTGGTATAAATCGCAACTTGGTTTGAATACTGACCAATATGGGGCTTTATTTGAATTCAGAAAAACAGAAAAACCAGAGGAAAAAGCTTATTTACAATGGAGTCCAATGGAAGAGTCTACTAAGTATTATGAACCTTCAAAAAAAGAATTTATGGTAAATTACCGTGTGGAAAATATAGAGGATTTGTTGGAACAGCTGAAAAAAGAGGGAGTTGATATGGTTGGGGATTTGGAAACTTACGAATATGGAAAGTTTGCACATGTTATGGATCCTGAAG
>JAHQVQ010000284.1 GCA_019634305.1 Flammeovirgaceae bacterium
CTTAAATCTTTTCCTCCTCGATTTTTATGAGCTTCAAATTTACTCGCTAAAAAATAAGCTACTGGAAATATATAAATGGTCAGCCCATTAGGTAACTTTCTTTCAACCTTCGATGCAATCCCTTCTTTGTACCACTTGTTACTAAATCCCAGAATTTTTTCATCTGTCGGCATAACATCTACTTTGATATCCTTATACAACCATCGGCATATAGGAGCACCTTCACTTTGGTCATTTCTGAAACTTTTGGAGCGGAGTATTTCTTCCAATTTGTAGTAGCCTACCAAAGAACTAATTTCAATGATACAGTCAACATCCATAGTAATTCTTATATCTGAAATTTTCGGATTTTTAGCATACAGTTCTGCTACAGCACCACCCACAAATACTACTTCCTCCCTCAATTCTCCTAATCCTTCTGCAGCTATTTGAAGTGTCTCTAAATTTGTTTTATTCATTGATTAATCGCTTTTCAAGTTCCTGTTTGGCTATTTTTATCTCTCTGGCTCGCCCTACTCTTAAAGTATCTGCGATAACCATTAATTCATAGAATAATTGATCTTCTAAAACTATCTCTGGTAAAGTCTTATATAAGGGTTCTATTGCCTGCCCCCTTTGTTCGCCTTTGGCATACGGCCAAACATACATATCATTCCCAGCCATCATTTTTTTATTAATAGGTGATCCGGAATGTGCTGTGGGAATACCTCTTACCATTGGACCAGGAACTACCGGGAATACATACTTCAACCCATAAATTAAAAATTCCTGAAGAGCCAGTCGGTTGACTTTGCGTTTTTTCAGATCGATCAAACCTGCAATTTTACACCGATTCAATGACTCGCTTATTTCTGATGCAGAAATTTTTAAAGAAACAGCTAAATCTATATTCCGCCATTCCTTTCCTTTTAAAGCGATAATTTTTAGTAATACTGGTAAGTCTAAAGGACGCATCCCATTATGCTTTTTCATAATATCATTCTTTATTTGCAATTTGCGAATTACGAATTTATGAAAATAATTCCTGATTATCAACTAACTATTCATTTAAATGAGAAATGACAAAGCCTTCCCTTTTAATAAAGAAGCACCAAAATTACAGCAAAAGAGTTGTAAAGTAAGGGTTATAAAATTGGATGGAAAAAATAGAGGCAGTAAAGTATAAGATGATTTTAATGACAAGGATTTATTGAAGGAAATGAATAGAAAATATTTCATATAATGATCAAGAATAAATTAATTGAACAACTTGAAACCCCAATTCAAATTGTAAATAACTAGGACAGTACCGTATTATCCTTAAATATTCTCTTTAAAGCATTTTTCTATAGTCTCTAAAAGAACCCCAAAGTAATTCACTTCATGATCTTGAATAATGTCATTAGAGTTATCTAATCTCTTTATATCACTAATATCACAATTGAATCTTCTTTCAGAGTACCTTACATTATACTCAATTTTTTGTTTTGATTCCTTAGATTGATAAGTAAACTTCTCGGAGGTTTGTCTGAATTGATGTTTTTCATAATCTAAAATAGGTAGGAGGAAATCTATATATTCTCTTCTATATTCTGGAAGAAAAAAATTTGTTTTAAAATCTGAACATAATTTAATGGCCTCTATTAATGGTTCATAACCACCTAACATTTTTTTAAAAAAATCAATAATAATAATTCCTATAAATTCATGGCTAGATAAATTTTTATTTATTTTTAAATTTAATCTTCGATTAGGCACTTCAATATCTTTACCTATTCTTTTTAGTATTCTTATGGTAATTACATTTACTTTAACCATTGCTGTTAGAATATAGGCTAAATTTAAAGCATCCATCCTAGCATTAATATTAGGATTAAGAGTTGTGAAATCGAAATTGTTTTCTATATTCTCAAACTTAATTTCGTCTCTTATAAAAGCTACAATTTGTTCACTTATCCCATCTGAATTTTCGAAACGAAAAACATCATCAGCATAGAATTTATCAATGTACCCAAAAAAGTCTACATCAAGTCCATATCTATGATGATATATTTTCTGAATATTTTCGATATCGCAGACTACAATTATCTTATCAAAATTAAATTTAGGTTCTTTATATTGATCATTGTGAGCTGAAATAACATTTAAAATTCTAAAAATGTGCTCTGGATCAATTCGATCCAAATCATCGATAATTAATACAACTTCTTTCTTTTTATAATTTTCATCTTTAGCTAAAGATTTTGAGTCATTTTCTTTTAGCCTTAACACAAGTTCATTAATTAATTCTGTGTAAAAATCATTTTCATATAAAGATCCTTGGTCTAAATTAAATTTATCAAAAAAGGATTTTATATCATTTAATTCATCTATCTGAGAATGATCATGTATTTCATTAAAATCCTGCAATAAGATTTCTAATCTATCATAAATATTTAATAGACTTTTACCTAAAACTGGTAATAAAGTAAGAAATGGTGCTAAAAATTTATGAGAGTTTTTTGCAGAATACCCCATAAGTGTAAAAACCTTAGAAGTATCTATTTTTTTAAAATCTAAATTCTCCTTATTTATGAGTTCGTAAAAAATGTCATACTTAATTAATTCAAAAATATCTTCATTAGAAGCGACACTATAATTAACAGGATAGATGTGTATAGCTTCATAATTATCCGAATTGACATCAAAAAACCTATCAAGAAAATGCGTCTTACCAATCCCAAATCTCCCAGAAAAGATAATTCTATCATTATCTTCTATCTCAATATGTTTTTTAAATTCTTTTGAAGGTATATCAATACTAAATTCCATAGATACTTATTTAAAAAAAATAATTTATACCAAAATATAAATTGATTTTATGTTAAAAAAAAATTATATTTCGATTATTGAATAATTGCCATATATATAATATAATTATCAATCGTAAATTAAATACCAAAAACCTGATCGAGTTTATTGATTAGGTTTTTTTATGCTCCTTAAGCTCTCCCTTCATCAACAAAAAAAAAGGCTGCTGATGGCAACCTTTAATTTTAATTTACAGCATTCCTTCATCTGCGAAAGAATAATAATTTTCAGGTGTAATAATGATATGATCTAATAAGGGGAGATCCAGGAATTTACCCGCTTCTTTGAGCTTATTGGTGAGTTGGATATCTTGCTGGCTTGGTTTCAGGTTGCCAGAAGGGTGATTATGACTTGCCAGGATCCCACAACTGCCAGCTTTCAACGCTGTGGCAAATATCACTTTGGGATCGGCTACTACTCCGGAAGCACCTCCGCTAAAGGCATGGAAAATACCCATTACCTTGTTGGCTCGGTTGAGCAATATAATTTTAAAATCTTCTACAAAGCCAATTCTGTCCATATCCCAATTTGCTTTTAAGAGATGGTAGGCATCCTTGGAACAGGCGATTTTGAATAATTTGCTGGTGGGTACATTAGGCGTGTAAGAAACTTTTACTTCGGCAATTTGATTTGAGAATTCCATAATTCATAAGATTTAAAAGTGAAGAGAAATTTTAGTTTTGGCTTCTCCTCATCAGTTTTTTGGCTGGTTAAGTGCAAAAGGAAGCGTGTTTTTATCTTGGGGGAGTGTAACTCTGGAGCTGGTAAGTGAGGAAAAAAACAGGCAGTCTTTTGCGGTTCGCAGTGTGGAATAGGGCTGGATTTGTGAATAGATGTAGGGGATGTACCAGCCAAAAAACTGAACTTTGCCCAAATACTATAATGAATGGTTGTTCAATGGCTAATTTTCAGTAGGCGAAGCATACCTGAAAGTTGGCCATTGAACGCAAAATTTGTCTATCGTGGGGAATGGTTTTCTCTTCTGGTGCCCCAATTTTTCCAAAAAAACCAGGGTGGATGAAATTTTTTTGAAAAAAATTTAAAAAAATTTTCAGGCTGTTTTTAAGGAATTTTCCGGTAGTAAAAGGTGACACCCTGGTAGTAAAAGTATTACTTGAAGGTAAATGCAATTGAATCCTGTAGGTTATTAAAATATCATTAAAAACTAAAAGTAGTAAAAGGTGACACCCTACTTATTCAGACCTCAAATCAGGGGTTAAAATTAGTCAATCGGTGATTATTAACTAACTGTTTATCAGTGGTTTAAAAATATAATAGTAGTAAAAGGTGACACTTTGGTAGTAAAACCTTAACCTTTTACTACCGCCCATTATGGTTATTTGATTGTTTTACAGTGATTTAGGTACAAATTGGTAGTAAAAGGTGACACCAAAATCCATGAAAATCTAGTTAGTTTTACTTATTTTTATACTATAAAAAACTGATTATCAATTACTTAATAATAATTAGTAGTAAAAGGTGACACCTTTGCCCTGAAAATATGCTTTCCAGAGGAATTTTGGTCTATTTATCAAAACATATATTTACTTGTTTATCAGATACTTATAATAAATTAGTAGTAAAAAGTGACACCTGTATTCCTCTTTAAAAGGCAAATATTATTGAATACCTTATATTTATTTATCTGTAAATCAATAAGTTACATGCTAAGTGGTAGTAAAAGGTGACACCATAATGAAATATAAAGGCTTTACTTTTACGATTTAATGGAAAAAATATAACTCATAACTTACTGTAAATCAACTAATTATTATCCATTAGTAGTAAAAGGTGACACGCATATTTCGTAGAAGTGTTTTTGATGGGTGCTTTCTTACTGATTTAATACTACTTATCATCCTGTAAAACAGGTATTTATATTACTTTGGTAGTAAAAGGTGACACCTATTCGGTCGGTTGTTTGCCATTTTTAATTGAAACAGATAACCTGCTGATTTACAATTGTATATCTGTAACTTTCAGAAAAGTTATGAGAAAGGAAATAATACCCAATAAAATTTCATATTCTGGTTTGTTTAGTTTCTTTTTGAGAGATTAATATTTTTCTCAAAAAAATTTAATCTTGCTTTATAAATTATAGTAGTTCTATAATTTATATAAGTTATACGATTCTAACAAAGCACACTAAAATTTGATTATCAGTACTTTATAGATTTATGAGTAGTAAGAGGTGACACCTGGGTAGTAAGAAGTGACACCTGAGTAGTAAAAGGTGAACCCCTGGTAGTAAAAGGTGACACCTGAGTAGTAAAAGGTGACACTATGTGTTAAAACTACCGTAAATTTCCATTCATATAAACTTGTTTTTTGAAAGAAATCATTTCATATTTGGCAAGAAACATTTTTTAATCTATGTCTAGAATTCCGGAGAACTCCGTAAGGGAATTTATAAAAATTCAGAAGGATTTACCTGATACTCTAAAGTCTTATGGCCTGTCAGGATCGTATGTAGCAAGGAAATCGGGAATTTCTATTACATCATTTCATCGAAAGATGAAAAATACAGCCTTTACTGGCTTAGAGCTGGAGAGAATAATTAGGGTAATAAACAAATAGATGGATTATGACAACGGGTAAATTTATTTATTCCAATCGGTTGTTAAATATCGAGACGGGACAACAACTGACCAAGAACAAACATCTCAACTTTCTGAATAAAGATGGGGAGATGAATCCCATGATATTGTCGAAGGTGAATAATACCATTGATGATATTCTGCATGTGGAACAAACCGGGCAGGAGAAATTCTATATCTATTTACCCAATGAGATTGAAGAGAAATTACCCAAGCAATTGCTCAAACAAATCTCCAAGGATATCACATCCAGTGAGGTTCGGGTGATTACCGCTATTGTGGCACTGGCCCAATTTGCAAAAGCCAAAAATGAGTTGGTTTATTTCGATCAGATTAACCGGGCCTATTTCGAGCTGGATTTATCTGAACTGTACCAAATGATGGGAGTGGGCAATTCCAAAGGAAAGTTGAGAACTTTGGTAAAAGAGGCTTTGTTTGGGCTGAACCAGAAGAAATATGTTTTGATTAAGAATTCCAGTATTTCCATTTCGCATTTGGTACAAGTCCATGAGGTGGATGGGAAGAATCCTAATAAGCTCAAAATTACCGTAGAAGGTTGTTTCTTCAATTTTGAAAAGGAATCCTATTTCCATTTACCAGCCGATATCAATAAAAAAATCAGAAAGTTTTCTACCGGCCGGCCCAATGCCCAGGTGGAATTGTTCATCAAATGTCTGTATCAGGCGAAGCACTGTACCAAAAACAATACAGTAGAGTATAGTTACGATACGGTTTTTAAACTGATGAAACTACAGAAGCTGGTAGATAACAAGAATCACAAGCACATTCAGCCTACTATTGAAAAGGCTTTTGATCTGGCGAAAAAACTGGATTTGGTGAAGAGTATAAAAGAAGGAAAGGACCGAATGGGTAAGGTGAAATACAATATTGAGTTTTGTTAAAAGGGTAGGGGAATCGCCTAAGATTTTTCCAATAGCTTTTTGAGCATGGCTTTAATTTCCCGGTTTTCTTTAGTCTGCTGAATCAGTAATTTTTTGATGTCCTCTTCATCTTCGGGAGTTTCCGCTTTTGTAGTTTTTAGCGATAATTCGGAAAAATCAATTTTCAGGAATTCCAGAATTTTAAAAAGATGAACCAGGGTCAGTTTCGTCTTTCCAATCTCTATATCCTTATAAGCATTTTGGGACAAGCTGATATGCTCTGCCATTTGTTTTTGGGTAATGCCCAAAGCCTTTCGCTTGTTTTTAATAGTGGATAATATATGCTCAATTTCTTCCTGAAAGTCCATGATCAAATTTAGAAAATAATACTGTATTTCATTTCAGGCGGGTATCATTCGGTATTTAAATACTGTTATTCAGTTAAAAATATTAAAATAAAACTGTAATACATTTTTTGTTAATGAAATTATGGTTATTATTGTACTGTATTTCAGTTTTGGTGAGATTAAAAAAATAGATTATCAGAAATCAATCAAATGAAAACTATTCTGCTCATATTAATGCTTTCCTTTTTTGGAGTAACTATTAATGCCCAAAAAGCTGATTTGGAATATATTCATTCAGCAGTTGAGAATAGGTTTAATTTAGAACTAGATACAATAAATTTATGTGATTCGTATATCCTGAACGAAATAGTTTATACCAAAGATGATTTCAGGACTAAAATTGGAAGTTATAAGAAGTCTGATATTAAATTCACTATAATAGCAGACTTTTCAAACACCAGATTTTTCCATCAAAATTGTGATTATACCATTTTGGTAGGAGGTGGAAAATACAAGCAATCTAAAGAAGAGAAACTGAAGGAGCTTGATCTTATTTGTGAGAATCTCAATAAAAATTTACCAGAGCTTGTCATTCGGGATCACAAATGCGAAAATTGTAAGCAAGTAGTTGTGGATGGGGAACCTATAGAGATGTATGAGGCTCGAACTCTGGTGAATAACCTGAAAGTAAAGAATATAGAATTTATCGTTTCTTATGAATCTGCTAATCCCCAAATATTTGGAAGGAATGCCATTAACGGACTTACTGAAATTTTCTTGAAAAAGAAAAATGTTAGATTAGGGTTGAAAGACCAACGGAAATAAATTAACAAGAATACCGGACTAATGTATGAACACATAGAAATATATCTAGATTCCAAAAAGCACTTGGGAATTTTTTTACTTAGAATTTTTGTAAGTATACGTTTATTGTATGGTGTTTTAGATAATATTATAAGTTGGGAAAGAATGATTGAATTTTCCGATTTTTTGCAAAATTACGGTTTTCCATTTCCATTGGTTAATGCAATCATTTCAGTCTATGCACAATTTTTTTGTGCTATTCTTATTCTGGTTGGATATAAAATAAGATTTGCATCCTTTGTGCTTGTAATTAACTTTTTAGTAGCATTGATATTTGTACATATCAGCGCTGGTGATACTATAGAAGGCATGACAGGCGCACTGGCAATGTTGTTTGGAAGTCTAACTTTTCTATTTACCGGTTCTGATAAAATATCAATAGATCATCGTTTTAAATCATGAAAGATTCTTTTTGCCCCTTGTGTTATTCAGCTTTAGAAGTCAAAGAAGTGACTCCTTGTATGGAATGTGGGGGTGATGATTTTGAGCAGGATCATTACAAGGAACACAAGTATGCAGAGTATGAATTGTATTTTGGGCAACGTCTGATCCTTTGTAATTTTTGTGATGTTGATTTTGGGTCATTTGATCCAACCTATTTTGGATTTCCACCCGGAACGAAGGTAGGAATTGGTGATTTTCATTTTATTAGGGAAATCTCAGATAAAGAATTAAGAAAAGATAAATATTGTCCTGAATGTGGATACAGACTTTCATTTCTCAAATTTGTTGAAACTTGTAAGCGGGAAAATGAAAAATAAAGAAAATTTCGATATAGTAAGATAACCTCGGAAAAGATGAAACCAAAAATTAAATACATGTTTGATTATGATTGTTATCCTCTGTGGTCAATTGATGATGCAACAATAAAACAATTTGGATTCAACATAACCGATTTAAGAGGATTAGATCTATCAGATTCCACTATAAAAATGATAGAATATTGTTGCGAAATGTTTGATGGACAATTAAATCCTATTTACCCTGGCTTTCCTTCATTTTGGTCAGGTAGAATGTACGCGTTTTTTCAGTACAGTATAAAACATTTACTAGAAAAAATTAATAAGGACATCCAAGAGTTTTATGAAATTGAAAATCATGAAGTACAAAGGTTCAACGAAGAAATAAATATTGAAAGAATTGATATTGAATTGAAGAACTTCTTAAGTAATCCTGCACAATTCGCAATTAAAAATGGAATAAGCTTTAACTCTGAAAAGGAATTAAAAAATGAAATTCAAAATTCTTTTAATGAGTGGAACAAAAAGGAATTTAAATATTACACAATATAAATATAAAAGGCTATGATAGGTATCAAATTTCTGTGGATCTATTAGCCAATACTGAGAAAAGTTCAAATTTCATTAACAAAACCATTTTTTGCCATGAAATTCCCTGCATTTTTTATAGGTAGGCGTAAGCCTGTCCTGCTTAAATTGTTGTTGCCGCATTGGAATAGCAACAACATTAGTTCGGTTGCCGGATGTTTGATTTTTTATTTTACCATTCCCCTGATCATCTGTCTGTCCATTTCCACCAATCTGAAGGCCATCAGTGCGCTGGAATATGATATTCCTTATTTGCACTGGTTCATGAATGTACTGGTTTTCATTTTGGATCCGCTGACTTTATTTACCAGCAATTCCCTTTTCCTGATTTTAATCGCTATCATCCTTACGGTGGCAGATAAGGAAATAAAGGCAAAAGTGATTAAAATAACAAAGTATAAATCGTTTTTAACCATCAAAATTGTACAGGTATTTACGCTATCTATTATCTGTGCGATTGGCATTTTGGGTTCCTGGAAATTGTCCCAGTCCGGAGGATATTCCTATGTGCGAAATAATGTGGATGAAAGACTCAAGCCCAAATCTCTGGTGAAAAAGAAAGAAACGATATTAAATACATTTGATCAAAATATACAACACCAGCAAACTTACTTTAAGGAGGAAAAGGAAAGCCTCAAAAACCAGCTTGATCAGACCAAAAAGGACTATTCCCGAAAAATTTCCGGAACCAGGTATGACTGGAAGAAAGCCAATTTCAGAAAAGAAAGAGATGCCAAAATCACTACACTGGAAAGAAGTCTGGAGGAACTTCGGAAAGAAGAACTGGCTACGCTGAGCTTTCTGAGAAATGAAAAGAAGCAGCAATTGTTGGCTTCAGATGCAGAACATCGGGAGCAAAAAGGGCAGTACGAATCTACTTTATCTGAGGCTATCCGGATGGTCACTCACCTGGTCAATTACTGGACCTTGGGATTAATCATCATCAGCCTCATGATTAATATTTTGCAATTTGATCATTACAAGGCATTCGCTTTCCATATCATTTCCAACTATATTTTGAGTAGTTCGGAATGCTTGTTACAAGTGGAACAGGCCTGCAATGAAACAGCCGCAAAACAGGCGGAATATCTAGTCAATCACGAATTAAAATTGTCTTCCATAGAGCATGAATCCAGTTTAAGCAAACTCAAAATACAAACCGAATATGAAGCGGATAAAGTGGCCTGTGAATTGAAATCAAAAATTCAGGAACTGGAGATGAGACGGAAGGAATTGAAGTATAAAGCGCAATTGCAGGAGCTGGAAAGTGAACTGGAGGAAATTGAAGAAGAGCAGACCGTACAGGAATTATTGGAGCGGGTTCCTGAGGTAAAACGAGAAGCCAGTTATGAGTTTGTGCGTAGTGGGGAAATTGCGGAAAAAATCTGCAAAGAATGTGGGAAGCCACTACATAATATTACCGATAAAAAAGAATATTGTTCTTCCAAGTGTAGGCAAAAAGCATATAAAAAACGAAAGAAACAAGGTGTACACATTTAGTTCACGAACTATTTTGACCAGTTCGCGAAATTTCCTATGATTTTTTAAAAATAAATTA
>JAHQVQ010000027.1 GCA_019634305.1 Flammeovirgaceae bacterium
AAGCTTAAAAACTCTGGTATCTACTTTTTTATCAGCTAGTACCACGATTGGTAAAGTTTCTTCAAGTTTTGCCAAATGGTCCAGAATTTCATTTCTATGATAGTATTGAATTCCGGCAATAATTTCTTCTTCTTGTCTTAATAAGTTATCAAATTCCACATCTTTGCCCTTCATACGAGTATAGTCCTTCAACTCCTCCGCATTAAGGTCATCAGTTTGGGATTTTTCGATCAAACTGATTATATATTCTCTGTCTTTCATATTCCTTTCCATAATGATTAATAAAGGTCTATTGTTTAGTCTGAAAAACTTTTTTAAAGTGATCGCTTATTTGTATTCTTAATTTTTCCATGCACTTATACTTTTGGTTTTTAGTAACATTTACATTTTTATAGCCCAAAGTAATGCAAATCTGCTCCATTGAATTTTTATTGAAATAAAACATCTTGAGAATTTCGCCACATGGATACTTCATTTTTTCTACGAATTTTCCAATGATTACTATTTTTTGCTCGAATTCCATAATATCTTCCATATCGGAGGATATAAGATTATTTAGAGGTCTTAAATCATGTATTTTTATATTTTCTCTTCTTCTAAATTCATGAACTTTGTTTTTTCCTATACTGAATATATAGGTTTTCAATGCTGAGGTTAGTTTGGTTAATCTATTTGAAATAATATTTTCATATAATTTCGAAATAGCAACCTGGTAAATATCTTTTGCTTCTTCATAAGGACATTTCTGCTCCTTTACTGCCCAATGAATGAACTCTGTTCTATATTTAGTATATATTTGGTCTAGCTGTGATCGTTCGCCTTCTCTTATTTTGTCTATTATTTCCTGATCTGACATGTCATTTCCCTTTTATGTAGTTAGTAGCAAAAGGTCACTCCCAAAAATTATTTTTTTTCGAATAATTAATATTTTCTTTTGCAAATAGTATGTCTTTCGAGTTCCTAGGTTAAAAATGATAAGTTAATATCATTCTTGAAACTAATTTAGACTATTTTTCCAACTCTCTTGCGGGTAAAGAGACATTTTATGTCATTTTTATTCCGAATTAATTCGATTTTATTACATCCTTCAATTCGAAATAAGCAGGTTTTGGAGCCATTTCTGAATCAAAAATTAAAGGTTCGTTTGGTTTTATGAAGGTAAATGGATAAACATTGTTAATCCATGAATACTTATCGGATAGTCCCCAACAAGTAATTCCGGTAAGGTTTTTATGAATATCAGTTAATCCAGCAATTTCACCGAAAAAATCTCCCTGAGACTGATATGGATTAGGAAAGTCTTCAAAAAGCTTAAGACGGGTATCTAACTCCGTAATTTCTACTTTTAAGCCTAAAGCTTCAATTTTCTGAATAAATTCAGAAAGTTTTTCTATCTCTGGAATATTAAATAAAACATGTGACTGAATTCCTATACCATGAATGGGCGTTTTTTTTTCTACCATTTCGGCTATTAGGTCTAAGAAAAAATCAGCCCTTTCATCATGGTAATTCATAAACTGTTCATTTAGGAATAATTGTAGGGTAGAATCAGTTTCATGGGCTTTGTGAAAGGCATGGAAAATATAATTCTTACCTAAATTTTCATAAAATAAATTACCATCAAATTCTGGTTTCAAGACCTTAAGTGGTTCATTAACCACATCCCAAGTTTTTATTTTTTCTTTGTAATGACTTAAAACGGTGGTAATATGGTGATCCATGAATTGGATAGTTTTTTCTTTTTTATTCTCTGAAGTATTTAGTATTTTCTTTAATTCTTTTGGAAAGCCGACACCAGGATACCTTCCCCAAATTAGAACATGCCCTCTAATTCTTAAATTATTTTCCATTCCAAAACTGATTACAGAATCAGCAGATGAAAAGCTATAATTACCCATTTTGCCATTTTCCAGCAGACTTCCCCAGTGGAGAGCATCTAATGGAGTAATAGAATTAAATTCCCTTGCTATAAGTTTGGGGTGAGCTTTAATCATTTCATTATTTACGCCACTACCAATAAATAAATTGTTATCATTGGCAACTCTTGCAAGGCCAGGTTCGGTTTTATACTGACTTTGCCTGGCTTCCTTTAAATAAACTTTATCGTAATTTCTTGGATATAAAAAATAGGTGGCAATAGCGAGGGCAATTAGTATTTCCCCTAAAATGGCAAAACTAGTAACCTTTCTGACTTTTTTTGAATTTGAAAAAAGATTTATTGCACTAGTAGTAGCTAGTACTATGAGAATAAAAGATGGAAATAATACTAGTTCAACATTCATAAATTGGAAAATGGAATTGGTAAAATAATATTACTAAAGTTTTACTCATGGATTAGCCTTTTCTTTTGCCGCATTGGCTCTTATAGGAACATTTAATTTTAAGAATAGAGAGCTATGTTTTGTGTGCGACCTGTATTTGTATTAGCCAACCTCAGAAAATATTTAATCCCAAGTGTCATTCCACTCTTTTTCAAAACTTTGTACTCAGTTCCAATGCTAAATCCTGCATTAAGCTTGTTTATATTGTCCTTATAGAATTCCTTGATTAATGAAGTATTTAACGTGCTGGCTATACTCTCCTTCTTCTGCAAAAACTTCAGCTTGTAAATATTCAAGGTCGGCTTTTGTTAGCTTATTTACCTCTAGTTTTGACTTAACCAAATCACCAGTGTACAAATTCCATTGGTTTTTTAATTTAATATCGAAATAAAAACCCAGATTAAACTTGAATAAACTTTTGTTGACCTACATGTTCGAACTTTTGGAAAAGTTATATCCACCTTCCAGTCCAAACTCTATAATTCCAGAGTTTAATTTATCTCCCAATAATAAGGAAATTTTAACTTGCAATTGAGGTTGAAACTCTGAAAAAAGGAATAAAAAAAACGATTAAATACTTTACCATGATTTCTATTAAAAATGTATAAATACTTTTGTTATTTTATTCATTGATAGTGGACCTAAAAACCTGATAATAAATTATTCAAAAATTTAAAACCTCCAATGGAAATTCCTTGTAGAACAACCATTGGAGGTTTTGTAATATAATAAATAATTACACAAAATTAAAAATACTCATTTTCTTCATAACTATTTGATAATGAGAGGATATTTATCGGTTTATGAGAGTATTTTCACTAAAAAACATTTAGTATTTGGGCAATGAATTACGTAGTAAGTTTTTTACTTCATCAAGGTTTTTAAAAGGTTTTAATCTAAATGAATAGGAGTAGGGTTTCGGATAAATTCTGTATTGAGGATGAGGTTTGGCCTGCCTGCTCCAGCTGTCATCTCCTCCCAAACCCATTTGTAAATGATCTATATTCAATGTGATATTACTTTTCTTTGGTAAATCAAAAGTATGTTCAGCTTTATTTAGATCATCCTGAGAATATGGCCAGGCGCTAAAACTTAAATTGGGAATACCAGAAACCAATAAACCATACCCATTTGAATCAGTTAATGTGACCCATCTCACACCAATTTTGTTATTGCTTTCCTGTGGCCTAATATATTGGAAGAAATCATCTTTTACTGATGCTCTAAATAATCCTATTGCTGCACCATGTTGTCTGTCAATATAATTTTCGTGTGGTCCTTTTCCAAACCATGCCAATTGATCATATTCTTCACCAATTTGCATTTGCATTCCTATTCTTGGTATTTCCGGTAAGCCCTCTCCAGGTACGAATTGATATTCCACTGCAATATCACCACTTCCAAAAATAGTGTATCCCAATTGAATTTGAGATTTTGCATCTGTAAGCCAAATATCTACTGAAACTTTTATTGCCTTATCATTTATTGCAAAAGCATTAATGGAACGAATTTCCTTGTTCTTTCCAGCATTTTCCCAAACTGCCTGGTGATCCTGTATCCTAGCTCCACGAAAATCATTGTCGGTCAATGGCCTCCAAAAATTTGGACTAAGTGGGGCTTTTAAAATTTCCTTATTTTCAAAAACTATTGATTCTAAAAAACCACTTTCCTTATTGATTTTTGTTGAAAAACCTTTTCCGGAAATAGTAAAATCACCAGCATTTTCTACTAAAGAAACTTTAGCCATTTTCTCAGTTGAAACTGTTGAAATAGTCGGAACATTCCAAGGCATTTTAAACTGATCCCAGGCAACTTCATGTCCTTTTTCTGCCCATGGAGAATCTGCTTTTAACCTACTTCGGACTGTTAGGAAATACTCAGCACCAGCTTTTAAGGTACCAGGTTTTTCAACAGGAATAGATATTATAGCTGAACCTCCGGCTGGAATTTCTGGAATTTCCAGGCCTCCTTCCTCAATTGTCATCCCATTTTCGGATAATGTCCATGAATATTCGTATTTGTCCAGTGGAGCAAAGTGATGTCTGTTGTACACCTTAACTTTTCCTTCCTCTAAGTTTAGCGATTCGATATGAATAGGTTGGAATATTTTTTTACATTCCCAGGTAGCTGGTTTAGCAGTTCTGTCCGGGTTTACTACTCCATTTAGGCAAAAGTTTCCATCATGATTTTTTTCACCAAAATCTCCTCCATAAGCCCAGTATTTTTCACCTGAAGCTGTTTCCTGAACAAGGCCCTGGTCTACCCAATCCCAAATATATCCCCCAAACATTCTTTTATTGCTTCTGATAGCCGTCCAGAATTCATCCAGGTTTCCTAGTGAATTTCCCATGGCATGGGCATATTCGCACCATACTACTGGTCTTCTGTCATTTGAATTATTGGCGAGCTCCACCATTTGGGGAATAGAAACATACATTCTACTCATCATATCCACATAATTTGGATCTGGAACAACAGGATTATACGGGCTCCCTTGTGCTCCCTCATAGTGGATAAATCGGGTTGGATCGTATTCTTTTATCCAGGCTGACATTGCCGCATGATTTGGGCCTGAACCTGATTCATTTCCTAAGGACCAGAAGATAATAGAAGGATGATTTTTATCTCTTTCCACCATTCTTTGGGCTCTTTCTACAAAGGACTTCATCCAATCAGCCTCATTTGATAACTTTCCACCTAAACCATGTGTTTCTATGTTAGTTTCGTCCATCAGATAAATGCCATACTCATCACAGAGCTCGTACCACCTTGGGTTATTAGGATAGTGAGATGTTCTAATCGCATTAAAATTGAATTTTTTCAACATTAAAATATCCTGCATCATAGATTCTTCTGAAACTACTTTGCCTCCATACTCATCATGATCATGTCTGTTGGCTCCATAAATCAAAACAGGCTTGCCATTTACATGTAACTCACCATCAATAAATTCAACTTCTCTAAAACCAACCTTGCAACTCCTTGACTCTACAACTGCATCATTTTTATCTTTAAGTGAAATTACTAAAGTGTAAAGATTAGGATACTCCGCAGACCATTTTTTAGGATTTTCAATTTCCTTTTCGAGTAATGCAAAGTTAACATTTGCTCTTTGAGGATACCTTTCTCCCACTATTTTTTCTGCTCCGATGGAAATAGGCGACTCGAAAACACCGTTTTCTCCATCAAATAATTGGGCTTCAACTTTATATCCGCTCACACCTCCACCATCATAAACTTTGATTTTCGGACGAATTTTTAATGTAGCATTTTCATAGTTTTTATCCAGATCAGTTTGAACAAAGAAGTCATTCAATTGAACTTTCGGTGAGGCCGCTAAATAAACATCTCTATGTATTCCACTTAATCTCCAGTGGTCCTGATCTTCCAGATAAGTACCATCACTCCATCTAAATACTTTCACAGCAATAGCGTTTTTGCCTGCATTTAAATAAGGTGTGATGTTAAATTCGGAAGGCAGCCTACTTCCCTGACTATATCCCACTTTTTCCCCATTTATCCATAGGTAAAATGCCGAGCTTACCCCTCCAAAGTGAAGTGTGATTTGCATTTCTTTCCAATCCTCAGGAACTTCAAATGTAGTTTTGTACGATCCTACGGGATTATCGTCTTTAGGGATATATGGTGGATTTACCGGTACAATGGGGTAGGTTACATTGGTATAAATCGCTTGCCCATAACCCTTTAATTCCCAGTTGGCAGGGACATCAATATCATCCCAACCCGAAACATCATAATCCTTTTTATAGAAATCTTTTGGAGCTTTTTCAATTAAGGGAGAAAAATTAAACTTCCATTTTCCATTTAAATATTTAATTCTGGAGGAATTTCTAAAATCCCCTTCTAATGCTTTCTCTGCTGTAGCAAATGAAATACTTGTTGCTACTCCGGGAAGTTTGTTTATTCCCACTACATGGGGATTTTCCCAATCATTTAGCTGAGCATTGGCTTCCATAAAAATTAATAAGAAAATGGAGAGGATAAATAGTTTTAAAAAATTCATTTTCATGATAAAGTGAAGTTAAAAATAAGAATAGTTTATTGTGGTTGATGTTAGTATTTAATGTCTTATCATAATCCCCAAAAAACCTAGTTGGCTATTTTGAACTGTATTCTTTCACGGTTTCAATAAATACCTTTACTTTTTCCGGGTTGGTATCTGGATATACCCCGTGTCCGAGGTTGGCAATATGTTTTTGTGGTCCGAATTGATCAAGCATCTCTTTAGTGGCTTCTTCAATTTGTTTATTACTACCATACAACACACAAGGATCAAGATTTCCCTGTAAGGTTTTATCATCTCCAATTAGTGCTCTGGACTCTTTAATATCCATGTTCCAGTCTAAACCTACAGTTTGGCAGTTTAACTTGGAAAAGGCGGTTCTGGCAAAATAAGCACCCTTGGCAAAAACTGTTACTGGCACTTCATTGATTGCATCACAGATTTGTGCTAAATATGGTGTAGAAAATGAACTATATTGGTTGGGTGGAAGAATACCTGCCCAGGAATCAAAAACCTGAACTAAATCGGCTCCAGCTTCAATTTGTGCTTTCAGATAGGCAATTGTTCCATCAGTGATTTTTTGAAGCAATTTATGGGAAAGTTCAGGGTCGGCATACAGCATTTTTCTGGCTTTAGAAAAGGTTTTAGAGCCACTTCCTTCAATCATATAACAAAATATAGTGAAAGGAGCTCCTGCAAATCCGATAAGGGGAACGCTACCATCAAGTGCTCTTTTTACAATTTTAATGGCCTCAATTACATAACCTAAATCAGTTTCAGGGTCTGCAATTTTTAGTAAGTCAACATCGCTGGCGCTTTGGACAACTTTGGGAAAATAAGGCCCTTTTTTTTCCACCATTTCGTAAGGCAATCCCATGGCTTCGGGAATCACTAAAATATCAGAGAAAATAATGGCTGCATCTACTTTTAGAATATCCACTGGCTGAATTGTTACTTCAGCTGCCCGCTCTGGCGTTTTAGCCAATTCGATAAAACCACTTAGACTTTCCCTAACTGCTCTGTATTCCGGTAAAATTCTACCAGCTTGTCTCATTAACCAAACAGGTGTTCTCTCCGTTTTTTCTCCTTTAGCTGCTCTTATTAATAAATCGTTTTTTAAATCCATCTGTTTTTTGCCAATGATAATTACGAAGGCAAATTTAATGGTTTAGTGTTTTAAAAGGGTTTAAGGAAGAAAAAAAACCGATATTAATACATAAAAAAAACAGGTTACCAAATTTGGCAACCTGCTAATTATTAGTAATTAATCTGACACTAGGGTAATGGCAACAATTTATGATCTTTTAATTTTTCCAAATAAATCGAGAACCCTTATCTAATTCCTGTGCAATCTCTTTTTCGAATAAAGCTTTATATTTTTTATTGATTTCTTCTGATTGTTTCTTTCCATTTAACTTGGTATACTTTTCGGTAATTTCCAGCTTGAATTTTTCATCTTTATCAGCGATTAATCCATCTTCTACTAAGTTCTTTTGAATGGCTTCATGAAACTTGCTTTCTTTTATCATAAAAGCATGCTCTCTTGCCATCATGGCCGTTTCTAATGCTTTTTCCTGAATTTCTATTACCTGATCCTGATATTCTTCCTGATAATCCATAATTATATCCTGGATTTCATCAATATCAATATGGGCTTCAATATCTTCAATTCCTTCAATATCAATTTCAAAATTGAAGTTTCCTGCGTTTAAAGCTTCTATTGAAGCCAATTGCTCTTGTAATACAATGGCTTGATGTTCCATTTTTACTTCAAACTCCTCCCATAATTCTTTATTTTCTAATTGCTCCCAGGCTTCTGACTTAGCCATATTTTCATAGCACTTTGCCATTTCTAGAGCTGATTCGTTCATCTCCCTTTCAAGGTGCTTCATCTTCTCATTTAACTCCAGACTTTCTATGGTTTCCTCAAGTCCTTCCAGCTGGTCATGGGCCAATTCCATATATTTTTTTTGATGAACCAAACTTTCCTTTTGTCTGGCCAGGTCAAATTTATATTCATATTGGTCAATTAACTTGGTGATTTCTTCTTGATGATCCATATATTGCTCTTCAGGAATTTTTTCTCCTTCAATGAAAAGCTCTTTTACCTGGCGATCTTTATCTATTCTAAGGAAGATATATTTTCCATCATTGGAAGTACTGCTGATATTGATCTGATCATTATTATTTTTGTTTTTTGTAGAATCACCCACAATTACGATCTTGGTGTTTGTTGGATAATTATTCCATTTTGCTTTTGCCAAAACAGGCTTGCTGGAGAATGATCGTTTATTCGGTTCCCAAACTATTGGAGCTATAAAATTGCCCACAATGTTAGTTTTTGTTTCGGGATTATCCGCCTTGCGTATAGGTGCAGGGAAAGACTCGTTATTTTCCGAATTTTTAGGATTTACCCTGGATTTTATATTTTCCAATTCCTCAGGATTTACTTCAATGGTGTATACTGTGGAAGGTTTGGTAATTTTATTGGGTGCATTTGGGATTTGATTCTCTGTTACTATCACCACCGGCTCATTTTCTTCAGAATTGGTTATTCCTTCAGCTAAAGATTCATTTTCCTGAGATAACTTAAGGTCATTATTGGCATTAAAAGAAAGTGATAAAATACTCACCATTAATACACAGGCAGCAATAAAGCCTTCCTTAAATGTTGGGTTATTTCTTTGGGTACCAATCAATCTTTGAACTCTTTGCAATAGCTGACCTTTTTTGTTTGTAAGTGCCATAGCCAGATTTGGAGAATTCCAATTCATTTCCTCCAGATCGGTTAAAGCTTTGGCAAAGGTTAAAGTATCCTGGTTTAATGAAACTGCGATATCATCACAGCAATTTTCCCTTTCATTTCTCACATTTGCAGAAATCCACCAGATAGCAGGATGAAAGAAAAATAGAAGATCGATTAAAGATTGAAAAATATTAATTAGATAATCATTCCGCTTGATATGCGCTAATTCGTGTGCCAAAATAGCTTCCAGTTGTGCTGAAGATAATCCAGTAATTGTTCCCAGAGGTAAAAGAATTACCGGTTTTAAATGACCAATCACCATTGGGACTTTTACCAATTGGGATTCAAGTAAATCTATACTTCTTTTTATACCCAATTTTGAGGCAATTGAATTCAGCTTTTCTTCCCAATCAGCGGAAATTGCTTGAGTTTTATAATACTTCAATCGCTGAATGTAGGCATAGCCGCCAAGAAATTTGAGTGTCAGAATCAAAACTCCCAATGCCCATAAAGTAACGAATAATGGAAGGTGGCTATTAAAATAGTCAATAAATATGGCTATGGAGTTAATTCCAGTCGACTCATCTTTGGCTTCTGATAAGGCAAATTCAACTGGACCCTCTTCCGCCATTTGGAATTGATTTTCACTATTCCAAATGAAGTGATTTTCCTTTTCAGGAGTTGCTTCATATAGGCTAACAAAAGTGGAAACTGACAGTACAAAAACTGTAAAAAGTGCAATACATGATACAAAATACCTCACTGTGGAAGATTGCTTATTCAAAAAAATCATGATTAAGCTAAGTAATAAGGCTACCACGGCTCCTTGCCATAGAGAATGAAGTAAAGTCCAACCAAGAGCATTTACTATTTCTACGGAAATAATGTTTTCGATTATATTCATTTTGAACCTCCTTCTTTTTCTTTTAGTAATTCACGAATTTTACTGATTTCCTCGTGGGATGCTTTATGATTTCCCAATGCCTGCATCACTAACTTCATAGCAGAACCTCCAAAGGTAGAATCAAGGAACCTGTTTAATAAGTCTTTTTGAGTAGCTTCTTCATTTGCTATAGCAGCGTAGACATGAGTTCTTGTGCTGTCATTTCGGTTTACTAGAACCTTATCTAGCATATTCTGCATAATTTTCAGGGTAGTGGTATAACCTATTTCCTTCTTTTCGCTGATTTTTTCATGAACAAACCGAACCGTGGAGGGTCCATTTTTCCAAAGGACTTGAAGGACTTCCAATTCTGCCTCTGTGGGTTTTGTACTTTTTGGTTTTGACATATCTATTTGATTTATCTTAATGCAATGATATACGACTGTAATCGTACAAGCAATTTAAATACGACTAGTCTCGTATTTTTTTACATAAGTGGTTTTTTGAATGATTAAAAAGATGATTATTCTACGATTATTATCGTAATACAATTATATACGATAATAATCGTATTATCAAGTTTTTGTACGATTAATGTCGTATTTAAATCAAATTATCTAAAGGTGAAAATTAAAACAAAGGAAAGGAACTGGGATTAAGTAGCTAGTGATTCGATAGTTATATGAAAAAACTTAAGAGAGGGGAATAAAAAAAGCCCCTGAAAAGGGGCTTTAGAAATTTAATCGCTTGAAGTGTTTACTCTGCAGGAGCAGTAGATCCACCTAATTTTTTAATTACTAATTCAGTGATGTCATATTTCTCATTAGCATAAAGGAACATTTGCTTTTGAAGCACAAAGGTAAATCCTTGTTCTTTTGCTACATCGTCAATTCCTGTTTGAACCTTTTCATATAATGGAAATAACAATTCCTGTTCTTTTTTAGCCAAATTATTTTGAGCTGTTTGAGCAAACTCCTGTAAACTCGTATCCAGTCTTTGTAATTCTTGTTGCTTATCTTGAATTACCTCTGGTATCCAGTTGGCATTGTTTTGTTGAAAATCCTGAAGCTTAGTTTGGAATTCTTGTTGTTTCCCCTTCATTTGAGCCTCTAATTGTTTTCCGTAAGACTCATAAATTTTCATCTGTGTTTTGTATTCAGGAAGTGCAAGCATTACACTATCTGAGCTTACATATCCAAATTTAATAGCCTCCTGAGCAGTTGCAACACTTCCAAATCCTACAGTTACCATTGCAACTAATATGAACAATACTTTTTTCATCTTTTTGAATTTTTTACCTTTCACCAATTTTTCTCTGCTGTTTTTAGCAAATGAATACCAAGACAAAAGGATTTTATTTATTGATACATCTAATTATTAACAATGCACTAAATTAGTTAATTTATAATTTAGTTTTTAAATTATTTGAAAAATTTAACTATATATTGGAATAGTGCAAAATGAATTTTTCAGACTTTTGAGCACTCTATTTTGTTGAAAAAGCCTTAAATTGAAATTTCAATTGGAGTTTTTTCATTGATTAAGCTTCTCTATTACCATTTGTGTAATATCGTATTTCTCTGCAGAATATAGAAAGGCCTGATTTTGAAGTACAAAATCGAAGTTATTCTCCTTAGCAACCAAATCAATAGTTTTTTGTACTTTTTCCAATAGAGGCATCATCAACTCCTGTTGTTTGTTGCTCATTGTAGTTTGTGAACTTTGAGCAAACTCCTTAATAGACTTGTCTAGCCCATTAATTTCTTTCTCTTTTTCGGCAAGTACTTCAGGAATCCAGTTAGTTCCATTTTGTTGATAATCCGTGAACTTTTGCTGTAGCTCTTTTTGCTTAGCCTCCAACTGGCCCTGAAGTTGTTTTACATAAGATTCATAAATTTTCATCTGAGTCTGGTACTCAGGCATCGCCACTAATACACTATCAGAGCTGATATAGGCAAATTTTTGTGCTTCTTGAGCCTGAGTTCCGGCACATACAGCAATACAAATAACTGTAAAAATAAATGCAATACTTTTTTTCATCAATTTGTAATTTTATTCACTCTCTTATTTACTGCTATAAGATTTTCTTAATAGAGATATTACAATAATAGAGTAAAGGTTATTTTAATCGTTTTTCTAAAAGTTAAATTTATCTAATAATATCTGCAGGATCACCCAACCCAAGCTCTTCTAAAACATAATCTGTATAATTATGAATGGGATTGGCATAAATCATTGAAATATCATCAGTTTTGTCAAAAATAAAGTCCACTCTTTTATTTTCTGCAATTTTTTCAGTGGCTTCAAATATTTTTTCCTGAAGAGGTTTTATGAGGTCTTGTCTTTTGGTATAAATCAGTCCTTGTGCACCAAACTTTTCATTTTGGTAATTGGAAACAGCATCCTGCTGAGCGCCTATTTCCTCTAGTCTTTCGGCTTTTAGTTCATCCGTTAGAAATACCTGGTCTTTTTCATAAGCTTGTTTTAAACGAAATAGAGAGTCTTCCAAAAAATTAAGTTCAAGCTTCCAGTTTTTGGTAAAAATTTCCATTTCATTTAAAATATCTGAATATTGAGGCATTTTAGTCAATATTTCTTCTGTGATGATAAATCCGGATCTATTAGCAGGTTCAGGCTTCTTCTTTTTATCATCTTCTTCCTCTTCAAACTTCTGTTCAGCTTCCTTTTTTGGATTTAATTCCTCTATTACTAAAGGTGTAAAGTTGTGAATGGGGTTGGCGTAAATAATTACAATATTTCCTGCTTTATCAAAAACAAATTCCAGTCGATTTTTTTTGCAGGTTTTATTTATGGCTGAAATGATTTTTTTCTGAATGGGAACAATAATTTCCTGCCTTTTTAAATATACTTTTCCCTCGTATCCATAAATGTCTTCAATATTTTTTCGTACTTCTTCTTCTTTCTCTTCAATTTTTCCCAACTGCTCAATTCTTCTTTCCTTTGTCATCAAGACTTCATTGGCAGTATACTTTTTCCTCATTTCCACAATTTCAGCCTTACTTTGGTTGATTTTATCTTCAAAAGATTTAGCGAAAGTCTCTATATTGGATTTTGCCTCCTTGTATTCCGGATCCTGGCTTATGATCGTATTAGAATCAATATATCCAAAGCGTTGTGCTTTGATAGGGAGAGTGAGAAGTGAAAGTATTACAAAATTCAGGAAAAATTTCATGAATAGTTCAGTCTTTTTATCTGAAATAGTTTGTGCAAATATAGTGGAAGAAAAAAAAGGATTCATTTAATTTTCTATCATTTCCACACCCAGTTGGGCTAAAACTTTCTTGGTGAGGTCTTTGGCTCCAATGGCATAAGGAAGAATCAGGTCTGAAGATTTATCAAAAACAAAATCAACCTTAGCTTTTTCCATTCTACAAGTTTTTTCCACTGCTTGAGCTACTTTCTCTTTTATGGGTAAAATTACCTGTTCTTCTTTGATGAATAACATGCCTTTGTAACCAAACCTTTTATTTTGAAATTCTCTTAACTCTAATTCTTTTTGTTTAATAATACTTAGTTTTTCCTCTTGCATTTTTTCAGTCAACAAAATTTTTTCGGCTAAGAATTCCTGAGTAAGGTGATTGAGTTCTTGTTGTTTTTCATCAATTTCCTTTCTCCAGTTTTGAGTAAGGTTATCTATTTCAGCAAGAGCTTCTTTATATTCTGGGAGGTTTTCATAAATTACCTGGGATTCTATATATCCAATTCGCTGCCCAAAACTGAATTGAGCCATTAATAGGGTCAAACCAAGTGGAAAAAATAGTCTACAGATATAAGAAAACCTTTTCATCAATGAAATCTTATTTTTGATTCTATCTGAATTGTTGTCCAATGGTAAAGTGGAATTGAGCTCCATTTTGACCTGGTCTTCCGGGTATCGGATCAAATCCATATCCCCAATCTACTCCAAGTAATCCAAATGCTGGCATAAATACTCTGGCACCAAACCCAGCTGATCTGTACATATCGAATGGATTAAAAGAAGTATAATCTCCCCAATTGTTACCACCTTCTACAAAGGAAAGCAAGTAAATTGTTGCTGAAGGATTTAATGAAACCGGGTATCTCAATTCGAAAACATATTTGCTATAAACTACACCACCAGTTCCATTTGATTCTGTAGGTAAGATAGAATTATTTTCATATCCTCTTAAACCAATGATATCTGTTCCTAAAAGGAATCCGTTTTGGGCTAGACCATCACCACCTAAAATAAATCTTTCGAATGGACCTAATCCTTTATCGGAATTGTATGGTGCAAGTAAACCAAAGTTAAATCTGGCGTTTAATACAAATTTTCCCACTAAGGATAAGAACCACGAACTATCAAACATCCATTTGTGGTACTCTACCCACTTAAATCTATCCGAGTCAGAAGTTCCTTCATTAAAGGTATTTGCTGAAAATTTAGAGTAAGGAGGAGTTAAAGCTAATGACAATGAAATATTTGCCCCTCTTCTTGGAAATGTGGGACTATCTACACTATTTCTGGCTAATGTTGTATTAAAAGTTAGGTTGTAAGAGTCTCCAGTATTATATGATCCAAAACCCAATGAATTAAAGTTGTCTAATTCATAAAGCAAAAAACTCAATGAATTACTCATGGTAAACCAGTCATCGGGCCAGGTTAATCTTTTCCCTAAACTAACTGTTGCTCCATTTACCTTTAAACTTCCATATTGTTGGTTGGAATAATAATCAATCAGTCTCTGCACTGACCTATTGAAATTGATGGTAAATGAATTTGCCTTTCTTCCTCCTAACCATGGTTCGGTGAAAGAAAGGGTATAAGTTTGAAACTGTCGACCATTCGCCTGTAATCTTAAATTCAGTCTTTGTCCATCTCCTTTGGGAAGAGGTCTCCAATATTTGAAATTTGTAATTCTTCTTGCAGAGAAATTGTTGAATACTAAGCCTAAAGTGCCCACAAACCCAAACTGGCCTCCCCATCCACCAGATAGTTCTACCTGGTCATTTGGTCTTTCAGTCACACCATATTCAATATCCACAGTACCATCTGCATAATTTGGCTTAGGATTAATTTGGATAGTTTCTGGGTCAAAATAACCTAATGTGGCGAGTTCCCTTTGCGTTCTAATTAAATCAGACCTGCTAAACTTTTGGCCTGGCAGCGTTCTTAATTCCCTAAAAATTACATGGTCATTGGTTTGAGTATTTCCATTAACAATCACCTTATTGATAGTAGCCTGTTCTCCTTCAAACATCCTCATTTCTATATCAATAGAATCGCCCTCCACCAAAACTTCTACAGGCTCAACACTGAAAAATAAGTAACCATCATCCATATAAAGAGAGGTGACATCAGTACTATTCGGACTGAAGTTTAATCTTTCAGAAAGTTCCGACTGATTATAAACATCTCCTCTGTTTATTCCCAATACTCTGGATAAATGTTCGTCATCGTAAAGGTAATTTCCTGTCCAGTTTATATCTCTATAGTAAAATTTTTCACCTTCATCGATGGTGATTTTTATTTTTACTGTATTGTCAGAAGATGGGAATACAGAATCTGAAACAATATTGGCATTTCTATAACCATTTTCATTATAGAATGCTATCAAGGCATTTTTATCATTTTCATATTCTTCTTCAATAAATTTGGTAGGTTTAAAAGCACTAAAGATACCCCCTCTTTCTTTAGTTTTCTTCATTTTCTTTTCCAGTTTTTTCTCCTCTAAAGCAGAAATTCCTACAAACTCAATTTCACTAATTCTTACTTTGGATTTCTTATCGATATTGATCCTTAATACCACACTATTACTCAGAATAGTATCTTTCTCCTGCACAATTTTAACTTCAGTATTACGATACCCTTTCTCAGCATAATGAGCTTTTATAGTATTAGAAGTGTTTTTTAATAATGCGTCTGTAACTACCCGACCTCTAATCAACTTAATCTTGTCTTCAATGGTTTGATGTTGGCCTTTGGGAATTCCATCAAGGAAAATTCTCGAAAACCTTGGTCTTTCTTTTAATTCTATCTGAAGAAAAACTTTTGTTCCTGTTATTTCAGTTACAGAAATTTTCACATCTCCCAAAATTCCCTGTTTCCATAGCTTTTTAATAGCCGTTGAAATATCATCACCTGGAATTTTAATTTTTTGACCAACTTGAAACCCTGCGATGGATATGAGGGAATTTCTGTCAAGGAATTGTGCTCCAACTACATTAATTCCACCAATTTCATATTCTATTGGAGTACTATAATCTATGTTTATGTTATTCCCGAATTGTGCAAAAGATGCTATCGGGAGACAAAACAAAAGGAGGGTAAATAATTTTATGGCGTATATCTTCATCCCTACTATGAAACTTTATTTAGTTGTTCACTTGTTTTTCCGAACCTTCGTTCTCTTTGCTGGAATGCCTGAATGGCATCATATAAATTATCAATACCGAAATCTGGCCATAGCACATCTGTAAAATAGAGCTCTGAGTAGGCAATCTGCCATAATAAAAAATTACTGATTCTCATTTCCCCACTGGTCCTAATTAATAATTCAGGATCTGGAAATTTGTTTGTCATCAGGTATTTTTCAATATCTTTAGCCTCAATAGATTCAATGTCTAGATCCTGTTCTTTAGCTTCTTTCATTAAACTTTTAAATGCATTTAGCATTTCCCATCTGCCACTATAACTTAAAGCCAAAATTAAAGTCATTCCTGTATTGTCCTTGGTAGCATCCATGGCAGACTTTAATTCTCTTTGGCAAGCCTTTGGTAAAGAATTAATATTTCCTATAGCATCCAGCTTAATATTATTCTTTATTAAGGTTTGGGTTTCTTTTTTTATGGTGGAAACCAGTAATTGCATTAGTGCGTTCACCTCGAGATCTGGCCTATTCCAATTTTCAGTTGAAAAAGCATATAGCGTAAGGTATTTTACGCCAATCTCGGTTGCTGCCTCGGTCACTGTTTTAACCGCCTTAACCCCGCTTTTATGACCAAATACTCTCAAAGAGCCTTTTTTCTTTGCCCATCTGCCATTACCATCCATTATTATGGCAATATGTTTGGGAATATTAGTCAAATCAATCTTCGACATCTTGCAATCTGATTATGTTGATAGAGTAATAAATAATTTCAGACTGCGAAATTACTCATATATCAAATCTTTAACAAATCTGATTTCAGTAATGACCTCTCTTCTGAAAATTAATGCAAATAATTTGAAGGAGGTTGCCTGAGGAAAAAAATATAAAGTAGAAGGGAGGGAATAGGGATTCTAAAACCTTGATTTTAAAAATTAAAAAGGCTTCATTAGTTCCTCAAAGCCAGATATAAGTCTTGAGAAATCAAAATGTAAAAGTAGGTTTCCTTAATTTTCAGGAATTTCGAATAAGGTTTTCCTCATGTTTTCTACCTTTTCTTCAGCATCAATTAAATAATTCATTGTATTAGCTATATTTTCTTGAATTTTTAAAAGATTGGCAGTTTGTAATACTGCATTTTTTTCTGCCAATGGATAATCGTCATCGGCACGGGCCATTTTAATTGAATTATATAATAAACTTTTGGCAAAACTGCTGGAGATGTTTCTTGGGAAATTATTGATTATTTCACTTATATCTAATTCTTGGTAATCAACATTTATTACTTTTTCTACAATATGATCTGGAACTTTTGATAAGGTGGCGATTTCATTTTTATACCAGTTAATTTCTTTTTCTGAAATGAGGTTGTCAGCTCCAGCTATGAACATTAATGCATACCCATAATTTAATTGAATTTCATCTGAAGTTACCCCAATTCCATAAGTATTTCTTACAAAGTTTGAGGTTGGTTTCAAGCCTTCAATTGACATTTTTAAATTTTCCACCTTAAAATCATCAAGCTCAAAAATAGATCTTCTTGTAGCTTCAATAGATTTTTCGGTATTTACAAGTCCTTCAAGGGTTTTAGCCAAATAGATAGGAACACCTAAAAACTCTGCTGAACGTCTTACTGCAATCTTTTCATCCTCAGAGTAATCATTGTCAGCACTAGACATTTTGATGGCATCATAAAGTAAAGCTCGTTTATAATTAATTTGAACATCAAATGATATGTTTTTGATAATATCCTCAAGATTAGCGCCTTGGTAATCAAAGCTTTTTATCTTTTCAATAAAGTCTTCTGGCACATTTAGCATTCCTGCAAAATCATCCAAAATCCAATTCATCTCAGCCTCAGCCACATCATCATCTGCTCCAGCAATGGTAAGAAGTGCATAAGCATAATTTAGCCAACTTTCAGTTGAAACCTCTACAAATCCATATATTGCTTTTGCTGCTGAAGTTGCCTTGATTACTTTATTCATGAATTTAAATGTTTATTTTACATCAGATCCAACGTTTCTACGCAAGTTTTGTGCTGTGATTATTAATAAATGTAAATATTTTTTTACTGGATAAAAAAAAGAGGGTTTATGATTGACATAAAACCCTCTTAAATTTTTGAAAAAATAATGCTTTATATATGTATTGAGCGATTTTCAGTTGCTGCCAAACAAGCTTCTTTTATAGCTTCTGTATAAGTAGGGTGAGCATGTGACATTCTGGAAATATCCTCTGCTGAGGCCCTATATTCCATTGCTACAACAGCTTCAGCAATCATATCAGCAGCTCTTGCTCCAATCATATGTACACCTAAAATTTCATCAGTTTCTGCATCGGCAAGCACTTTTATTAATCCTTCCGTATCCATACTAGCTCTGGATCTTCCTAGTGCCTTCATTGGGAATGATCCAGATTTATATTTTCTTCCTTTTTCCTTAAGCTGTTCCTCAGTGAATCCTACTCCTGCAACTTCTGGCCATGTATAAACTACCCCTGGTATTAGGTTATAATTAATATGTGGTTTTTGCCCTGCCAAATGTTCTGCAACAAAAGTCCCTTCTTCTTCTGCTTTATGAGCCAACATCGCCCCTTTCACTACATCCCCAATGGCGTAAATGCCATCAATATTAGTTTTAAGATGATCATCCACTTCCACTCTTCCTCTGTCATCAGTTTTTAAACCAATATTTTCAAGGCCTAAACCATCAGTATAAGCTTTTCTACCTATTGAAACTAAACAATAATCAGGGTTGAATTCAAGCTTTTCCCCTTTCTTATTTTCAGCCTCAACCGAAACAATTTTGCCTTTAACTTTTGCACTGGTAACTTTAGTCTGGAAATGAAATTCAAAACCAAGTTTTTTAAGTGATTTCTGAAGTTCTTTTCCCAGGGTTTTATCCATGGTTGGAATTAATCTGTCCAAAAACTCGATTACGGTAATTTTTGTGCCCAACCTGGCATATACAGATCCAAGTTCAAGACCTATTACACCTCCTCCAATCACCACCATGTGTTTTGGAACTTCCTTAAGGTTTAAGGTTTCTGTGGAAGAAATCACCCTTTTCTTATCAAATTCAATAAAAGGAAGTAAAATAGGTTTTGAACCTGTAGCAATAATGGTTTTGTCTGTTTTTATTTCCTCGGTAGCACCGTCTTCTTTTGTGATTTTAATAGTGTTTTTGTCTACGAATGAACCAAGTCCTGTAAAAACATCAATTTTATTTTTCTTCATCAGAAAATCAATCCCCGAGCAGGTTTGATCTACCACCTCATTTTTTCTCTTAATCATTTGATCAAGATTTACTTTCAACCCTTTTATGTCAATTCCATGCTGGGTAAAAGTGTGGGCTGCATTATGGTAATGTTCTGATGAATCTAATAAGGCTTTTGAAGGAATACAACCAACGTTCAGACAAGTGCCTCCCAAAGTGTTGTATTTTTCAATTATGGCGGTTTTAAATCCTAGTTGTGCACATCTAATGGCTGCAACATACCCTCCAGGGCCAGAACCTATCACCGCTACATCATACTTCATTTTATTTGTATTTTTTTTATGAAAGTTGATTTAACAAATTGTTTTATGCAAAATAATCCACCTGCCTTTTTTAAAACAGATGGAATTTTGATTACTGATTTTAAACGGAAAGCATTAATCGGATTGGATCTTCCAATAACTGCTTGACTCTTACCAGGAAGCTTACTGATTCCCTTCCATCAATAATCCGGTGATCATAAGAAAGGGCTACATACATCATTGGTCTAATTTCCACCTGTCCGTCAATAGCCACTGGTCGCTGAACAATATTGTGCATGCCCAAAATTGCAGATTGTGGCGCATTAATAATAGGAGTAGAAAGCATAGAACCAAAAACTCCTCCATTGGTGATGGTAAAAGTACCACCAGTCATTTCAGGAATAGTCAATTTATTATCTCTTGCTTTTGTGGCTAATCTGATGATTTCCGCTTCTACCTCATTAAAGTTCATAGACTCCGCATTTCTGATCACTGGAACAACAAGTCCCTTTGGGGCAGAAACCGCAATGGAAACATCACAAAAATCATTGTAAACCAACTCTTCCCCATCAATCTGCGCATTTACTGCAGGCCATTCTTGTAATGCCATGCAACAGGCTTTAGTGAAAAATGACATGAATCCAAGTCCTACACCATGCTTATCCTTAAATGGTTCTTTATATTTTTTCCGAATATCCATGATTGGCTTCATATCAACTTCATTGAATGTAGTTAACATTGCTGTTTCATTTTTTACCGATACCAACCTTCTGGAAATTGTTTTTCTCAGGCTGGTCATTTTTTCCCTTCGGGAGTTTCTCGGATCACTAGAAACAGGGGCATTGTTTTCAACAGGAGCTGCTTTTGGGGTACTTTTTTGTGCTTTCCCAGCATCTTCTTTAGTAATTCTTCCAGCAACACCAGTTCCTTTTACTTCAGAAGGGGAAATGCCTTTTTCTGCCAATATTTTTGATGCTGCCGGAGATGGATGGCCTTCTGAGTATTGCCCATTTCCTATATTTGAAGTTGTAGCTTCTTCTTTAACCTCCGTATTTGATGAAGAACTCTCAGAGGAACCTCCTCCAGTAGTGACTTCAATTTTGCAAATTAAATCACCAATATTAAGTGTTTCGCCTTCGTGAGCTACGATATGTAAGATACCTGATCTTTCAGCGGCCAATTCAAATGTGGCTTTATCTGACTCAATTTCACATATAATCTCTTCTTCTTCTACATATTCTCCTTCCTGCTTATTCCAATTGGCAATGGTAACTTCAGTAATTGATTCACCAACAGTAGGCACATTCATTTCTTCTACTTCTCCAGTGGAAACTGCTTCGCCAGAAGAGCTTTCTGCCTCTGTATCTTCATTTTCTGTACTTTCTCCTTCCTTAGGCTCAATTTCACAAATTTTGTCACCGATAGCAATTGTATCTCCTTCCTTAGCGGTGATTTTAAGAATTCCAGATGTTTCTGCAGTTAATTCGAAGGTGGCTTTATCAGATTCTAGTTCACACAACACCTCGTCAACCTCCACAAAATCCCCATCATTTTTATTCCATTGACCTATTGTTACTTCGGTAATTGATTCACCCACCGTGGGCACATTAACATCTACACTCATGATAATTCTTGAATCTTTTTAATTAATAATTTAGGAGAAGATACTTTGTCTTTATTTTTTTTGAATAACATACATTGTAAATTATTATCGGTTGAAAGCTGCCATTACAATTTTCTGTTGTTCTTCATTATGTAATTTTGAGAACCCAGTTGCTGGAGAAGCACTTGGCTTTCTGGCAACAAGTTCTAAATCTTTTCTTTTATAATAAGTTCTCAGTAGGAATGTCCAGTAACCCATATTTACAGGTTCTTCTTGTACCCACACCAGTTTGTTCATGTTTTTGTATTTGCTTAGTGCTTTTTCCACTTGTTTTTCAGGGAAAGGATGGATTTGCTCAATTCTAATAATGGCTACATCCTTTATTTTATCCTGTTGTTGCTTTTCCAGTAAATCGTAATAGATTTTTCCAGAGCACATCAGAACTTTTTCTACTTTATTGTATGGCTTTGCATAGTCATCTTCATAAATCTCTTTGAAGCTACCTGTAGTGAATTCTTCAATAGGAGAAACAGCCTTAGGGTTTCTTAAAAGTGATTTTGGACTCATTACCACACATGGTTTTCTAAAAGGCCAGGAGACTTGTCTCCTCATTAAATGGAAGAAGTTGGCTGGTGAGGTAACATTGGCAACCACAATATTATACTCAGCAGCAAGCTGAAGGAACCTTTCTGGTCGGGCGTTGGAATGTTCTGGCCCTTGCCCTTCGTATCCATGGGGAAGTAATAAAACCAAACCACTCATTCTATTCCATTTGGATTCACAACTGGTAATGAACTGGTCAATAGTGATTTGTGCACCATTGGCAAAATCTCCAAATTGTGCTTCCCAAATCACTAATGCACTTGGGTTGGCCATGGAGTAACCAAATTCAAAACCTAAAACACCATATTCTGATAATAGAGAATTATAGATCATGAACGGAGCCTGATTTCCCTTATCTATATTGCATAAATTACAATATCGCTCATTGGTTTCAGCATCATTCAAAATAGAGTGCCTATGGGAAAAAGTGCCTCGTTCTACATCCTGACCAGAAATTCTTACTATTTTGTTTTGCAACAAAATTGAACCATATGCCAATGCTTCGGCTGCAGCCCAATTGAGTGTTTTTGATTCGAAGAACATATTCTTCCTTTCCTTGATAAGCTTCTCAATTTGCTTAAGCGGCTTAAAATCCTTTGGATAGGAAGTAAGAGCATCGGCAATTTTTAACACCGATTCAAGTGGAATGGAAGTCTCTGGAGATTTTTCAAAATCTTCAGGAGTTGACTTTCTCATTTCGTTCCATCGTCTTTCAAATGGTTGTTCTCTATATGGAAGTGGATTTTGTTTTACATCTTTTAGCCTGTCATTCAGTAATTTTTTAAAATCCTTTTCCAGGTTTTTGGCAATTTTAGCATCAAATTCATCTCTTTGAGTAAGTTGTTTACTGTAGACTTCTCTAGGATTTGGATGCTTTGAAATAATATTATAAAGTTTTGGTTGAGTGAACTTTGGTTCATCACTTTCATTATGGCCATGTCTTCTATAACAAACCATATCAACCATGATATCTTTCTGATATTTTTGTCTGAATTCTACAGCCAGTTTTACCGCAAATACTACTGCTTCCGGATCATCACCATTCACATGAATTTCTGGAGCCTCAATTATCTGGGAGATATCAGTACTGTAAATACTGGATCTGGCATCAGTAAAATCAGTAGTAAATCCTACCTGATTATTAATAATGAAATGGATTGTTCCTCCAACTTTATAACCTTCCAAGTTAGACATCTGAGCCGTTTCATACACAATTCCCTGGCCTGCAAGCGCTGCATCACCATGAATCAAAATTGGCAGAATCTTCTTTGAGTCATTGTTATAAATTTTATCCACTTTAGCCCTGGCGTTACCCAAAACTACCGTATCAACAGCCTCAAGGTGAGAAGGGTTTGGCAATAGGTTTACCGTAACTTCCTTTCCTGCTGGTGTATTGATTTGCGAAGAAAAACCCATGTGGTATTTTACATCACCATCTCCCATTGTTTCATCAGGAAGAGCTGATCCTTCAAATTCGGTAAAAACCTGCTCGTAGGTTTTTCCAACAATATTAGTAAGTATATTGAGCCTTCCTCTGTGTGCCATTCCCATAATTACTTCCTGAACACCTAATTCAGAAGAATGGTTAATAATAGCATCTAAAGCTGGAATAGTTGATTCACCACCTTCAAGAGAAAATCTTTTTTGGCCAACATATTTTGTATGCAAGAAATTTTCAAAAACTACAGCTTCATTGAGTTTTTCGAGAATTCTTTTCTTTTCATCTGAAGTTAAAGTGAATTTTGGGAATTCTTCTTCTACTTTTTGCCTAAACCATTCATGGATTTCCGGTTCTCTTATTGATGAAAATTCAAAACCTATATTACCACAGTAAACAATCCTCAGTCTTTTTATTATGTCCTCAAGAGTTGCAGGACCAATTCCTATTTTCTTTCCAGACTGAAAAACTGTTTTTAAATCTGCTTCAGATAGACCGAAGTCTTTCTTATCTAATAATGCCTGTCTGTTTAACCTGTCTCTTACCGGGTTGGTCTTTGATTCCAGATGCCCTCTTAAGCGATAAGCCTCAATTAATTCATTTACAGCAATTTCTTTATGAGCCTGCGATTGATCAATCACACCTCCTGCTAGTTCTTCACCATTCTGCCCATAATTTGCCTGCGAAAACTCAAACCCCTCAAAAAATCTTTGCCAGGAAACATCTACTGATTCAGGATTTTCCTTATAAGATTTGTACATCTCATCGATATAAGTACCGTGAGCATTTGCTATAAAAGAATATTTGTCCATTTGGTAATAATTACTGGTAATCCCACAAAGCTAATATTTAATGAAAAATAAACAAAGATTAAATTTGCTTATGCGGGTGTGATAATATTATTTATAAACTGATTAGTGTAAAGGAAACGTTTGTTTTGGAAGAAGTTTGAAAAATCCTAAAAATAAATAATCAATAGTTATTTTTTTATGTCAAAATTTATTTTTTTTTAAAAGAAAACTAATTATTGATATAAATACATTTAAGTTAAGGGAAAACCTTCTTTATATCAAAAGACCATATTATTATTTTGTTGAATTAATTTCTCTTGCTTCAGTTTTTTTATGGTTATATGGTGATTTTTTTTTAATTTAGTTAACAACATAAATAAAGTTTAGTTTTTCCTAACTTAAAAAAATGATATTTATAAAACTAAATTTTAAATAATAAGCAGATTTTTTTCATATTAGCTTCAAAAACACGTTTGAAATATTAGATTTTAATTTTTTGTATTTTTCTAAACAACTTAATTAGTTAAAAATACCTGTCGATTTTATATCCTACTATTATGTATAACTCATTAATCTTTAGAAGGAAAATCTTATTATTTAAATGTACCCAAAGCAAACTTTTGTACTTACATCTAACCAAATAGAATAAAATTATTAATGATTCAATCCTTTCTTAATTATCTACAATACGAAAAAAGAAGTAGCCCTCATACCATCAAATCTTATAAAAAAGATTTAGAGCAGTTTAATGATTTCTGTGTCAGTCAAATATTATCAGAAACTGAAACAATAGCTCTGGAAAATGTTCAGTATGAAACTATCCGGGGTTGGATTGTTCAACTTATTTCCGATGAAATTTCCCCAAGATCAGTCAATAGAAAAATCGCAACCATAAACACCTTTTATAAGTTTTTACTTAAAAAAGGGAAAATTGAAGATTTGCCAACCAGAAAGTTACAATCCTTAAAATACTCTAAAAAACTACCCAATTTTGTGAAAGAAGCTGAAATGGAGGGCGTTTTTGAATCTGGATTTCCTGAAGGGCAAAATTATAGTATGAAGGAAAAATTGGTGATTGAATTATTTTATGGCACAGGAATTAGGCTTTCGGAGCTTATTAACCTAAAAGTGGAGGATATAAACCTAAATAATAAAGTGTTAAAAGTTTTAGGTAAAAGAAATAAAGAAAGGATGATTCCCATTAATGCAAAATTATTGGAATTATTGGAAAACTATATCACCATACACGAATTAACCCCAGATCATTTTTTGATCACTACTGACAAAGGTAAACAAGCATATCCTTCCATGATTTATAAAATTGTAAATAATTACCTGAGTTTATACACCACTTCAGGTAAAAAAAGTCCTCATACGCTGCGCCATACTTTTGCAACTCATCTACTGAATAATGGTGCTGACCTTAATGCTATCAAAGATCTTTTAGGACATGCTAATTTAGCTGCTACACAGATTTATACTCATAATTCAATTGAAAGGATAAAGAAAATTTTTGAACAGGCTCATCCTAAAGCCTAAATTTTTTTGTGATAAAATTCAACTATTATAATGAATACTCGTCATAAAAAAGAAAGGGAAATTCGTTATTTTTAACAGTAAATAAATAATGGAAGGAGATGCAAAATATAAGGAAAAGTTAATTTTATATTTTGGCGAAACTAACCAGCTATACCGGATAGGTATGAGAAAGGAAAAAATCATTTTAGAGATTTTAAAATGATTTACTATAGTTAAACAGTTTTTTAACACTTAAAATTAAAATTGTATGAAACTTCAGATGCATTCGGTACACTTTACAGCTGATCAAAAGCTGTTGGACTTCATCCAAAAGAAGGTGGATAAATTGGAGACATTTTATGATAGAATCCTGGATGGGGAGGTATTTTTAAGAATTGATAAAGGGGAGCATAAAAATGGTAACAAGGTGGCTGAAATAAAGATAAATTTACCTGGTAGTTCTTTGTTTTCAAAAGAACAAGCTGGTTCATTTGAAGCTGCTACGGATGCTGCCGTAGAATCACTACGAAGACAACTGAAAAAACATAAGGAAAAACTTTTTGCTAAACATTAAAACTTGATTAAATCAAAAAAAAAGCCCTGAAAGAAATTTCAGGGTCTTTTTTATGAAAAAATAAGGATTAAGCCAAATACAGTTTTTTATAATAATCCTTCAACATCCTGTTTACAGCAAATTCATCTTTTGTGCTGATAATACTTCTTTTCATCATTTTTACCCATTTTTTTCTATTGTCATAGTAAGTAGGGATTACTTCGTCAAGAAGGGTTTTATATAAAGCATCCAAATCGTGTTTATCCTGCTTTTTTTCACTTTTACCTTCAAAACCATCTCCAAATTGCCATCCATTTTTACCATGCTCGCAAGCTTCAGGCCACCATCCATCTAAAATACTGAAGTTGAGCACTCCATTCATAGCGGCTTTCATCCCGGAAGTTCCACTGGCTTCTAATGGTCTTCTTGGGTTATTGAGCCAGACATCCGAACCTCTGGTTAAATGAGCTCCAATGGTCATGTCATAATTTTCAAGGAAAATAACAGCGCCTTTATATTTTTCAGACATTTCCACAAGGTTGGCAACAATTGCTTTTCCAGTATCATCGAGTGGGTGAGCCTTTCCAGAGAATATCAATTGCAACTTGTTTTCTTTTAGTAAAGGCTCAATTATTTCCTTATTGGTAAAAATCAAATTACTTCTTTTATAAGGAACTGCTCTTCTGGAAAACCCAATCAGTAAAACATCTTCTTTTAGAGTTATGCCAGTTCTTTCTTTTACAAAAGCAATTAGATTCTTTTTGTTTTTCTGATGATTGTTCCACAATTTCTCTGAATTTTCTACACTTTCTATCATTTCAGGATCAACCCAGGTGGGTAAATGAATGCAGTTGGTAATGCCCACTATTTCCGATCTGTTTTTTACATCTTTCCACATTTTGTTAGCTGTTTTGTTATGTAAACCAGCCACAGCATTCGATTTTTTTGAAAGCCTCAAGGCTCCTACAGTCATGTTGAAAGGCGAACCTCCCAGTTTTTCCAATTGCTTTGCCGTAAAATTTAGGTTAGCACCCATATACATTAACTTATCAATAGGGTGAGATTCATTTCCTTGTACTACAGGGGTATGGGTAGTAAACACCACTTGTTTTTTAGTGGCTTCCTTAGCTTCTTTTAAGGACAAGCCTTTTTCCATTTTTTCCCTGATCAATTCAAACCCAGCAAAAAGGGCATGGCCTTCATTGAAGTGATAAACCTCTGGTTTAATTCCCAGCTTTCGTAAAGCCCTTACCCCTCCAATTCCCAAAACCATTTCCTGGGCAATTCTTTCTTCCCCAAACCAACCATAAAGTTGTCCTGTAATCCAGTTGTCACTATTTTCCGGGATGTCAGTATCCAACATATAAATGGGAGCATTACCAAACTTGGTGACTTTCCATACTTTACAAACTACCTTAATGTTCCTGATATCAACAGAAACTTTCACTCCGGTTTCTTCGAAACAATCATAATTGTAATTATGGTAAGAATCGTATGGCTGTCCCTTTTTGTCAATTAATTGGTCCGTATAACCCTGTTTCCATTTTATACCAATTCCCACAATTGGATATTTATGATCTTTTGCTCCTTTTAAATAGTCTCCTGCCAGAATTCCCAATCCACCAGCGTAGGTTCTCAAGGAAGTATCCAGCCCGTATTCCATACAGAAATAGGCTACTTTTGGTTTTTTATTAGTTTTCTTTTTTGAATTTCCAGCAGTTTTATTTTTTTTCATAAGTCAGGTTTTTTAGCTTGGGTGATAATACATACTCAATACCTAAATTTAAGAAATTCTAATTGTTGAAAATTCAATAATTGATTCCTTTTGATTTTAAAATTATTTATAAAAAAATGGCTTTTGCTAAAAATGAAATATTTTTTTTATTCTTATTCCCCATCTTAATTATTATTTCCTGTAACTCAAAACCAACGGGAGAAAGTAAAAGTTTTCAAGATATTCCAAATGGAGAAGGGATCGAAAAATATAATAAACCATCCACAATTCTATTTGAGGATAATTCCATTTTACTTATTACACTACAATTCAATATTGGTTCGGTTTCAAAAGACATTCAAATGGAGAGAAGTAACCATCCGGTGAATCTGATTTACGAAAAGGAAGGTAAAACCATTTCTTTAAATGGTAAAATAAAGACCAGAGGTAATTTCCGAAGCTCAGAATACATCTGCAACTTCCCGCCATACTCCCTTAAATTTCCTGAAAGTGAAGCGGATTCTACCATATTCAAAGGAGCAAAAAAATTGAAAGTGGTTACCCATTGTATCAATGAAAATAGTGAAAACCCTCAACATTTGTTTCAGGAATACCTGGTTTATAAAATATATGAGCAACTTACACCCAAAAGCTTTAAAGTTCATTTGCTTAAGGTAAAATATGAAGATGTAGAGAATAAAATACCTAGCTTTTCATCTTATGCATTTTTGATAGAAAATGATGAAAAAATGGCATTGAGGAATGAAAGTTTACTTTTAGAAGAAATTTTTATGGAAGGGGATAACAATCCGGATTATCAGCAATCTACTTTACTTTCTGTATTCCAGTTTTTAATTGGAAATACCGATTGGTTTTTGCCGGATCATAATATGAAAGTGATGGTTAATCAGGCTGGAGATACAACAGCCATTCCCTACGATTTTGACCTTTCGGGAATGGTAAATGCCCCATATGCACATCAGTATCACAATTTTGGAATGAAAAATATTAGGGATAGAAAGTTTATGGGATTTTGCAGAAACGAATCTGAATACAAGGAGGTTTTTAATCTCTTTAATAATAAAAAGGAGGAAATACTTTCTTTATATCGGCAATTCCCTCACTTAAATGAAGATCAAAAGACGGCTTCTCTGGATTATATTGAATCCTTTTATACCATAATCAACTCTTCTGATTCAGTTGCAAAATATATGGATAGAGCATGTGGAAACACTTTTTAATGTTTTTATAAATATTAATGGATAATCTACATGGTTTAGTGAGGATTAGAAAAATAATCATATGAATATATTGACATGTATCATGTTATTCATGGGTATTTAGCCTCACTTTTATCTAAAAGATTAATCATCCAAAACCATGAGAACTTCCAGAAGAAATTTCATAAAAATATCATCCATTGGAGTAGGAGGAGCTGCAGTGGCAGGAGCTGCTGTAAATTGGACATCTGGTCAGATAATCAATGAAGTAATTCCCAAATCATTTCAATATAAGAAAACCTCTACTTATTGCGAAGTTTGTTTTTGGAAATGTGCAGGTTGGGTGACTACTAATGAGAATGGAGAAGTCTGGAAAGTGGAAGGGCATCAGGATGATCCTCATTGTCATGGCAGATTGTGCCCTCGAGGAACTGGAGGAGTGGGGATGTACTATGATGAGGATCGGCTTAAAACTCCTTTAATCAGAAGAACAAAAAATGGGAAACAGGTTTATGAAGAAGCTTCCTGGGAGGACGCTTTTGCTTATATTGCCAATAAACTGGAATTAATAAAAGAAAAGTATGGTCCTGAATGCGTGGCCTTATTTACTCATGGCTCTGGTGGTAAATTCTTGGGTCAATTTTTAAAAGCTTATGGTTCTAATAACATTACTGCTCCCTCATTTGCTCAATGCAGGGGTCCCAGAGAAGTTGCCTTTTTAAGCACCTTTGGAGAACTGGTTTTATCTCCGGAAAGGACTGATATCAGAGATACCAAATGCCTTGTATTAATTGGTTCTCATATTGGTGAAAATATGCATAATGGACAAGTACAGGAAATGTCTCAGGCTATTGATAACGGAGCTACTATTATTACTGTAGATCCAAGGTTTTCCACTGCTGCAAGTAAATCCAAACACTGGCTGCCTATCAAACCAGCTACTGATTTAGCTTTATTATTAGCATGGATAAATGTAATCATTAATGAAGGTTGGTTCGATAAAGAATATGTTGAAAAATACTGTTTTGGATTTGAAGAATTGAAAGCGCATGTTCAGCAATATACACCTGAATGGGCGTATGGAATTACTACTATTGAACCTCAGGTGATTCGAGATACAGCCAAGGAAATGGCAAAAGCTTCACCTGCTGTAATCATCCATCCTGGCAGACATGTAACCTGGTATGGAGACGATACTCAAAGGTTAAGGGCTGTGGCTATTTTAAATGCGCTTTTAGGTTCATGGGGAAGAAGAGGAGGATTTTATAATCCTGAAAAAGTTAGTTTACCAGAGTTTCCCCATCCGCCTTTCCCCAAACCAGAGAAAACCTGGAAGGATTCATTTCCAGATCAATTTAATCTGGCTTATGAAGTCCTTTCTTCAGGAATCTGTGAGGCTTCTATTCCTTCTCCAGAGAGAGATTGTTCATTTAAGGGCTGGATAGTAAATGGTACTAACCTGATTCAAACACTGCCAAATCAACAACAGACTTTGGATGCTATTCAAAATCTTGAGCTTTTGGTAGTCATTGATACCATGCCGATGGAAATTACAGGATATGCTGATGTGGTTTTACCAGAATGTACTTATCTGGAAAGGTATGATGCCATTAGAAATTCACCACATCGTGAGCCTTACCTGGCCTTGAGAATGCCAGCTACTCAACCAAAATATAATTCAAAACCAGATTGGTGGATCGCCAAAAAACTTGCTGAGAAAATGGGGCTTGGAGCCTATTTCGGTTGGAAAAATATAGAGGAAATGCTGGATTGGCAACTGAAAAAAGTAGGGTCTTCTTTAAAGGAAATGCAAAAACTTGGAGTGAAAAAAATGAACCGCGAGTATGACGATTTGTATTTCGCCAAAGGAGAAGAAATTGAATTTAATACCAATACGGGAAAAATTGAATTATTCTCCACAGAATTACAGGCTGAGGGTTTTGATCCAATGCCAAAATATACCCCTCACCCAGAGCCACAGGAAGGTTTTTATAGATTGAATTACGGCAGGGCTCCAATGCATACTTTCAGCCGGACTTCTAATAATCCAAATCTTCATGCTCTGATGCCAGAAAATGCCCTTTGGGTTAATCCAAAAGTTGCCAGGCAATGGGGTTTGAAAAACGGTCAGGAAATATGGCTTAAAAATCAGGATGGTAAGGTAAGTGACTTTCCCATAAAAGTAAGGATAACTGAAAGAATTAGATGGGATTCAGTTTATATGGTCCATGGGTTTGGACACAAGGAACAAAGGCTTTCCAGAGCAAATGGAAAAGGGGCAAGCGATACCCAAATGATTACCAATGTAATGATGGACCCAATAATGGGAGGAACAGGAATGAGAGGAAATTTCGTGACATTTTTAATTGAAAAACCAGAAAAAGAGGAGGTGACATTATGAGATATGCAATGGCCATAGATACCAGGAAATGTGTAGGCTGCAGCGATTGTGTAGTGGCCTGCCAGATTGAAAACAAAGTCCCTGAAGGGTTTTGCAGGGACTGGGTGGTAGAAGCTACAAGCGGCACTTACCCAAAATTGGAACTGGAAATTCGCTCAGAAAGATGTAATCAATGTGGTAATGCTCCTTGTGTGAGGTGTTGCCCAACTGGATCCAGTCATTATGCTGAAGGTGGAATTGTGTTGGTGGATCCGGACAAATGTATTGGCTGTGGGGCATGTATCGCTTCTTGTCCTTATGATGCCAGGTATGTTCATCCGGAAGGCTATGTGGATAAATGTACTTTTTGTATTCAGCGAGTGAGGAAAGGACAGCAACCGGCTTGTGTAGAGGTTTGCCCCACCAAATGTATGTATTTTGGAGATTTGGACGATCCGAATAGTGAAGTTGCCATAAAGTTGAAGGAAAGAAAGCATAAAACACTAATTCCAGAAGCAGGAACTGATCCTCATCTCTATTTTCTTATCTGAATTTTAACCTGAAATAAAATGAAAGAGGAATTAATCATAAGCGGAAGAATGAATCCTAAGATTGATCCGGAATTGGCGATTTGGCATTGGGAAATTCCCTTTTACCTTTTCGTAGGAGGATTGGCTGCAGGGATTTTATTTTTTGCCTCCTTTTATTATTTGAGGGGCAAAGAAAACGAAATGCCGAATACCATAAAATGGGCGCCAATACTTGCCCCGATTTTGTTAGTAGCAGGACTAGGCGCACTTTTTTTAGATTTAAATCATAAACTGTATTTCTGGCAATTATACACCATCATAAAATTACAATCGCCCATGTCGTGGGGAGCTTGGACTTTATTGGTGATTACCCCACTTTCCATGCTTTGGTGTTTTTCTTATTTAGGTGAATTATTTCCAAAATGGAATTGGAAATCCCAAATGCTAAGCAAACTAGAAAATTATGTCATCAAAAAGAGAAGAATAATAGCTTGGGTAATGGTTTTCTTTTCTGTTATTCTGGGTATATATACTGGTATTCTATTATCAGCTTTTAATGCCAGACCGCTTTGGAATACCTCTATTCTTGGCCCTTTATTCCTCACTTCAGGACTTTCTGCGGGGGCAGCTTTTATTCTTTTAATCAGTAAAAATAAATATGAAAAACAGCTTTTCAGGAAAATCGACCTGATCATTATTGCGGTTGAATTATTCTTCATCATTCATATGTTCATGGGCTTTTTGGCTAGTACTCAGGTCCAAATTGAAGCAGCTCAACTTTTCCTTGGTGGGGATTTCACTTTGCCTTTCTGGGTTTTTGTGGTCTTTCTGGGGATGATAGTCCCTGCATTACTGGAATATCTGGAAATGAAAGGTCAGAAAATCCCATCATATATCCCAGCTGTTTTAGTCATTTTCGGTAGCCTGATGCTAAGGTTTATTATTGTCAATGCCGGACAAGTCAGTAGATATCTATATTAAAAAATATAATCATGGCTAATCAAAATTATATAACTCATCATTCTAAGTACATGAACCCCTATTTAGCGGGAATTCTGTTGGGAATCGTATTATTAGCAGCTTTTTATCTAACAGGAAGAGGCTTGGGGGCAAGTGGGGCAATGAAAAGCGCAGTTGTAACCACAATGGATGTTATTAGCCCAGCCCATGCAGAGGATTCTGGTTTTTATGGTAAATATCTTTTAGGAGAAAATTCTCCTATGCATTCCTGGCTGGTTTTTCAGGTGCTAGGTGTTTTTGTAGGAGGTTTAATTTCCGGAGCATTATCTGGAAGATTAAAACTGACTACGGAACACTCTCCAAATATTACTTCAAGGAAGAGAGTTTATATGGCTTTAATTGGCGGTGCACTTTTCGGGTTTGGTTCGCAGTTGGGTAGGGGATGTACCAGTGGAGCGGCCCTCAGTGGTATGGCTACTTTATCAGTGGCGGGATTTGTGACCATGGTGGCCATTTTCGGGACTGCTTTTGCTCTGGCTTACTTTTTTAGAAAAAATTGGATTTAATACACTTAAATACAAAATCATGGGACCTCTAATTCCTGTAAATGAAATTTCAACAGAGATAAATTTCCTGATTGCCTTTTTAATAGGGCTAGGATTTGGTTTTGCCTTGGAGCAAGCTGGTTTTTCCTCAAGCAGGAAATTGGCTGGAATGTTTTATGGCTATGATACTACTGTGCTAAAAGTATTTTTTACAGCGGCAATTACTGCCATG